>DRFF01000058.1 GCA_011050685.1 Aurantimonas coralicida | reverse complement strand
AGATGTGTATAAGAGACAGGCGTAGTAACGGCCCATCAGCCCCTGCAACTCGGGAAACTCGCCAACTGCCTCGGTAGTCAGATCCGCCTTCGCCAGCACCGCCGCGCGCTTCGCCAGCGCCGCCAGTTCGTCGGCCGAAACCGCCTCGCCCCCCAGCGTCGCGCCGTCCGGATAGACCGTCCGCGCGATCTCTTGCGCCAGCGCCGCGATGCGCTGAACGCGATCGCCCTGGGCTCCCAGCTTGGCGTGGAACGTCACCCCCAGCGCGTCGAGCTTGGCCAGGCGCTGATCAAGCGGCTTTGTCAGATCGAGGCTGAATTTTTCGGCCGAGGCCGCAAGGCTCTCCAGGTCGGGCAAATCGGCCTGGTCGGTCTTCCAGAAATACAAAGCGTCCGACAGCCGCGCCCGCACCACCTTGCCGTTGCCGGCGGCGATCGCCGCGCCGCCGTCGCGAGCCTCGATGTTGGAGACGAGGACGAAATGGTTGGAGAGCGTGCCGTTGCCGCCGCCATGCGGCCGCAACACAAAACACTTCTGGTTGGCCTTGATGGTTGAGCGGATGATTTCCGGCGGAATCTCGAGAAATTCCGGCTCGAACTCACCCATCAGCGTCACCGGCCATTCGACCAGCCCCGAGACCTCTTCCAGCAGCCCGTCGTCCGGCACCACTTCGAGACCTTTCGCGAAGGCAAGGTTTTCCGCGTCGTGGCGGATCATCTCTTTGCGCCGCTCGGCGTCGAGCACGACGAAGGCCTTTTCGAGCTTCGCGGCGTAATCGTCGAAACGGCGGACGGAGAATTCCTCCGGCGCATGGAAGCGATGTCCTCGCGTCGTGTTGCCGGCCTTTATGCCGTCGACGGAAAAATCGACCACCACCGGCTCCTCGGTCTCCGGACCGAAGGTGCACAGGATCGATTGCAGCGGCCGCACCCAGCGCAAGGAACCCGGCTCGCGCGAGGCCGACCCCCAGCGCATGGATTTTGGCCAGGGAAAGCCCTTGATGATGCCCGGCATCGCGTCGGCGATGATCGCCTCGGCCGGCCGTCCGGGCTTTTTGATCGTCGCGACGTAGAAATCGCCCTTCTTCGGGTCGGAGCGAATCTCCGCATCGTCGATCGAGGCGAGCCCCGCGCCGCGCAGGAACCCCTCGATGGCCTTTGGCGGCGCGTCGGTGCGCGGTCCCTTGCGCTCCTCGGCGACGTCCTTGGAGCGGGCGTCGACGCCGCGAATGTCGAGGGTGAGGCGCCGCGGCGTCCAATATTCCCGCGCGCCCTCATAGGTCAGCCCGGCGTCGACCAGCGCGTCGGTGACGAGCTTTTTCAGATCACCCGCCGCCTTGCGCTGCATGCGGGCGGGAATCTCTTCGGAGCGCAGTTCAAGCAGAAGATCGGGCATCAGTGTCTCTCCGCTCGCATGCCATTCGCCTGGTTGCGCTTCCTCGCGCCGATGGCGCTGCGGGAGCGCGGGCGGGCGGGTAACTCTTCGGAGCGCAGTTCAGGCAAAAGGTCGGGCATGGCTCGGCATTTCTCCACCCTCCCCCTGGGGGGGAGGGTCGGCGCGTCAGCGCCGGGGTGGGATGGAATGAACAGTCGAGAGCCCCCCGCACGCCGTGGCATCTGTCCTCGGGCTTGCCAAAGGCAAGACCCGGGGGCGGCGACCTCCCCCCAGGGGGAGGTAGGGAGCATGATCAACGATCGTCCCGCAATTGGCGACGCTCTTCGACCACGGCAAAGATCGTGTCAAGGACAGCATCGCGTTCGTACCGCACCGCGTCGTTCCACAAGCGCAGCACCCGGCAGCCTTGGCGAACGAAATCCAGTTCCGGCCGCCGTTCAACCGGCGATCGGGTCGCCCCAATGTGGGAGGGTCGAATAAGGATCCTGCCCGATCATCGACGTTCCACGTCAGGACGTTCCGGGTTTCGGCCGCGGGCGCTTCTTGCCGGGAACTTTCGGCTTGGCCGGTTCCTCCCCGGGTGGCAAATGCCGCCGCTCGTCGACCACGGCACGGATGGATTCGAGCACTGCGGCGGAATCGGCACGGACCGTATTATTAGCGAAGCGCACGACCAGATAGCCGCACTCGCCGAGCCAGCGGTCCCGCGCGGCGTCCCTGGCCTGCCGGTCGGTGCGCGCATGCTGGGCGCCGTCGACCTCGATGATAAGCCGCAGGCGATGGGAGACGAAGTCGGCGAGGTAAGGGCCGATCACCACCTGCCGATGGAAATGGCCGCCCTCACCCGGAATCGCGCGGATACCGCGCCAGAGGTGCTCCTCCAGCGCGGTTGTCTGCGCGGCGATGGCGCGGCGCGCGCGATGCGCCTTCGCCTTGAGGCGGGTCATCGCCATGACTGCGACGCCCGACGCGCCTCAGATCGCACCGCTCAGCGTATCGCAGGCGCCGAAATCGCCACTTTCGAAGCCGCGCCGGAACCACTCCTGGCGCTGCGCCGACGTGCCATGGGTGAAGCTGTCGGGCACCACCGTGCCCTGGCTGCGCTTTTGCAGCGTGTCGTCGCCGATCTGCTGGGCGGCGTTCAGCGCCTCGTCGATGTCACCCGCTTCGAGATAGCCGGCCTGCTTGCTGCCATTGGCCCAGATGCCGGCATAGCAATCGGCCTGCAATTCAACCCGCACCGACATGGCGTTCGCCTCCGCCTCGCTCATGCGCGAGCGCGCTTGGTGGAACTTTGGCAAGACACCGGTAAGGTTCTGGATGTGGTGGCCGACCTCATGGGCGATGACATAGGCCTGGGCGAAATCGCCCGGCGCGCCGAGCTGGTTGCGCAACTGGTCGAAGAAGCCGAGATCGATATAAAGCTTGGAATCGGACGGGCAGTAGAACGGCCCGGTCGCCGCGCCGGCGATGCCGCAGGCCGAATCGACCCGGTTGGTAAAGAGGACCAGCGTCGGCGCCGGATAGGTCTCGCCCGCCTCCTGGAAGCGCTGGGTCCAGACATCCTCGGTGTCGGCAAGGACGGTCGCAACGAAATCATCGGTCGTGTCGGCGGTGCCTGCGACGCCCGGGCCGGTGCGCTGGCTGGTCTGATAGCTGCTGCCGCCGCCCTCCGCCATGCCGAGAAGCTGCAATGGGTTGATGCCGAAGCCAAGCCACAGCACCGCCGCCACGATGAGCAGGCCGATGGTGCCACCGCCCCCGGCCCGTATCGGCAGCCGCAAGCCCCCGCCACCGCGCCGGCCGAAGCCGCCGCCCGAGCCCCGTCTGTCCTCGATATTGCTCGACTGCCTGCGTCCGCGCCACTGCATGATGCCACCCTTTGATCGTTAGCCGGGGCGGCTCCGTACTAGGATGCACCGCCGTCCGAGTCTCTTTGCGGGCGATATAGGGCAGCATTCGACATTGCCACGAACCACCACGACGGGGCGCGAATTCAGGCGGCCGCGCACAGTGCCCCGCCCGCGTCGGTCAGCAAAAACGCCTCGCCGCAGGCCTTGGCGAGGGTGCGGACGCGCAGGATGTAGCTCTGGCGTTCGGTGACCGAAATGACGCCGCGCGCGTCGAGCAGATTGAAGACGTGGGATGCCTTGATGCATTGGTCGTAGGCCGGCAGCACACAGCGATGCAGTGCGCCCGGATCGCTCGGCGCGCCCGCCTTCAACAGCGCCAGGCATTCGGCCTCGGCGTCGTCGAAATGCTTGAGCAGCATCGCCGTGTCGGCGAACTCGAAATTGTAGCGCGAATATTCCTGCTCGGCCTGCAGGAAGACATCACCATAGCTGACCTTTTCCTCGCCCTCGCGGCCGTTGAAATTGAGGTCGTAGACGTTGTCGACATTCTGGACATACATGGCGAGGCGTTCCAGGCCATAGGTCAGTTCGCCCGCCACCGGCGCGCATTCGATGCCGCAGACCTGCTGGAAATAGGTGAACTGCGACACCTCCATACCGTCGCACCAGCACTCCCAGCCGAGCCCCCAGGCGCCCAGCGTCGGGCTTTCCCAATCGTCCTCGACGAAGCGGATGTCGTGCAACAACGGGTCGATGCCGATCGCGGCGAGCGAGCCGAGATAGAGCTCCTGCAGGTTCGACGGGTTCGGCTTCAGGATCACCTGATACTGGTAATAATGCTGCAGCCGGTTGGGGTTCTCGCCGTAACGCCCGTCCTTGGGCCGCCGCGACGGCTGGACATAGGCCGCGTTCCATCGCTTCGGCCCGAGCGCGCGCAGCGTCGTCGCCGGATGGAAGGTGCCGGCGCCGACCTCCATGTCGTAGGGTTGCAGCACCACGCAGCCGTAGTCGGCCCAGTAGCGATGGAGCGTCAGGATCAGCGCCTGGAAGGAGCGGCGCGGGTCCATATGGGAAGGCATGTCTGGCATTTCGGAGCGGTCCGGCTTGGGGCCCGCCGAACGATCGCGGCGGGCGGAAACGATTGCCCGCGAGTTGCCACGCGGGCGACAGGCCGGTCAAGGTTTGGGTGGGCCGCGTCTCGGTGGGCCTGACCCGGACAGGGAATCCTGACACTAGCGTTTCCCGGGGGACGGTAGATCGGAGAGGTCGCCCAAGCCGGCTACGGACCCTTCTTCTCTTTCCGATCGATCAGGACAGCCTGCTGCCAACGGCCGGGCGCCTTGTCAGTGCGGTGAATGCACCCCGCCCAGCAGCAGGGCCGCTTCTTGCCCTCCAACAGTTCCTCACGGGTTCGCTCGATGCGTCGCCGGCGCGTCTTCGGCTGTTTCGCGTCCTCGACCCAGCAGATGAACTCGTTGCGACCGAGCGGCGTCAGGCTTTCCCACAGCGCGAGGATTTGCGGATTCGACCGCAGCGCCGCCTGAAGATCTTCTCCTGCGTCATGGACGGTGCCATGGGAAAAGGGGTTTGCCACGAGACCTCCCGGCGCGTCGCCCCGACTGGCGAGTTTCGCCAGTCCGCGGAACCATGGCGCAAGCTTGCCCACTGGATAAACGAATGTCCACGATGGAGCGCGGGCATTCCGGGGAACTCGCAACAGAATTACTAATTCTGCGTCAAAATGAAGCCGCCACCAGAGCAATTAGCTCATGGCAACGGCAACGATATTAGGGCCAGAGACGATCGAGTGCGATCAAGGCATGGCAGGTCAGAATGATGATACGACGTAGCTGCTGCACGGCGTTCTCCTATGAAATTTGCGATTAAGGCGGGGGAATAGGGTTGGTTCTGGCTCAAAGCCGAACCGTTATTCCTAATAGGTGGTACGTCACCGTCAGCAGCGACTTTGGAACAGGACATTGTATTCTGTTTCAAATCGCGGACCTCCGCTCGCGGCCCTGCCTGGCGAGGTCCTCAGCCGCCCAAACCGAACCGGATCAGAATCGACGTCCCGTCGACCGCCGCGGCCAAAGCAGGCTTTTTGTCTCCGATCACGCGGGACGCCCGCTCAATCCTTCTTGATGCGATAGATCCCGTCGTCGCCGCGCACCAGCGTGCCTTGCGCGCCGGTCTTCATTTCGGATTCGGCGCGGCGATTACGCTCAGCCAGACGATCGGCGTCCCGCTTCATCTGCTTGTAGCCAAACAAGGCGGCGGCCCCGACGAGGCCAAGAAGAAGAAACTGCGGCATCTTCGACCATTCTCCTGAAGGTCCGGCGATTATGCGCGGCGGGACGCGCCTCGGCAATAGAAAGTCGGCGCGCGCCGCGCGGTTCCGGCCCGGTTCAAAGCCCGAAGCGAGCCCATAGGGCGCGCTCCTCAGCGGTGCTCAGAATTTCCGAGGCGAAGCCGGCGCCGATCGAGGCCAGCCCGGCGCCCGCGACCATGTCGGCGCGAATGCCCGGCTGCTTGCGGCCGAACAGGCTGCGACTCGCCTGGATCAGTACCGGTTTGACCTTGTCGCCGAAGCGGGCGCGCAAGGTGCCGCGCAGGTCGCCGATCTGATCCACAAGGCCGAGGTCGCGCCCGCGCAGTCCCGACCAGAACAGGCCAGAAAACAGGTCGTCGTCCTCGACCAGCCTGTTCCCGCGACTGTTCTTGACGAGATCGATGAAGGTCTGGTGGACCTCGCGTTGCAGTGCCTTCAGATGCTCGACGTCCTCGGCTTTTTCCGGCTGGAACGGGTCGAGCGTCGCCTTGCTGGTGCCGGCGGTATGCACCCGGCGTTCGATGCCGAGCTTGGCGATCGCCTCGACGAAGCCGAAGGAGCCGGAGACCACCCCGATCGAGCCGACGATGGAAGACGGGTCGGCGATAATTTCATCGCCGGCGCAGGCGATCATGTAGCCGCCGGACGCCGCGACGTCTTCGACGAACACGAGAACCCGCTTGCTCTTCTCCTCGGCGAGATCGCGAATCCGCTGATGGATCAGCCGCGACTGTACTGGCGAGCCGCCGGGCGAATTGACGACGATCGCCACCGCGGGCGCCTTCTTGTAATCGAAGGCCTTCTGCAGGACCGGCGCGGCGGTTGCCAGCGACAGCGTCGGCCGCAGCGCGCTCTGCGAGGTCATGATCGCACCCGACAGCCGAACCACGGGGATCACGGTGTCATCGGAGCGGAAGCGCTTGGGAAGGATTTTCTGGAGGGGATTCGCCAACGGAAGGCCTTTGTTGCTGGGACAAGATCAGGCTTGGCATGTAAGCGCGATCGGTCGGTTCGCAACGCGCCGACTGCGCGTTGCGTCGAATCAGCAATCGAGCGCGATATCCGCCGTGCCCGCCGCGATCGCCTCGGCGAAGGGCTCCAAGCCGCCGTCGGGCGCATGCAGCGTGCGGCCGGGCAGCACCGCGAGGGGTGCGCGTGATCCCTTGCGCCCGGCAACCATCAGGCGAATCGCCGGCGCCGCGGAGCGTGAATGAATGGGCAACACGCGAATCCCGCCCAGGCGGCCTTCGCTCGCCTGCAGCATCGCCGGCAGCGCGTCCGGCCGCACGATGGCCATGAACCGACCGCCATGGCCGAGCAGGGCGGCACAGGCGCGCACCCAGCGCGGCAGGAAATCGGCGTCTGTGGCAGTGAGGGCCTCGGCGCGCAACGGGTCGGGCGAGGCGCGGTGGCCGTGCGGATAGAACGGCGGATTGGTAAGAACATGCTGAAACGCGCCGTCGCAAAGGCCGGCGGCCTCACGACCGGCACGACCCACGAGGATGTCCGCAGCGACGACGCGCACGCGATTTTGATGAGCCGCGTTCTCCGGCAAGGTTAGTGCCTGTCGTGCAAGGTCGGCCATGGCCGCGCTCTTCTCAACCAGCGTCACCTCGACCCGTTCGGCCCGGCAGGCCGCGGCGAGGCCGACCACCCCTGCCCCGGCGCCGATATCGGCAACACTGCCCGTCGCCGATTCGGGCAGCGTCGCGGCCAGAAGCATCGCGTCGAGACCCGACCGGTAGCCGCCGCGCGTCGGCTGCACCACCACGAACCGGCCACGATAAAACGCGTCGCGGCGAACCTGCGACGGGTCCGGGTCGTCATCGGCGGATGCCCGATCAGGACAGTTCATGGCCGAGTTCGGCGTCTTTGAGGATTCTGCGGGCTTGGTCGAGGTGATCTGGGTCGACCAGAACGCGGCGCGGCAGAACGCCGATCGACCCATCGAGAATACTCATGTGGACATCGGCGACAAAATGCGGAATGTCCGCGTCATTCAGGAGAGCGTCGACAAAGGATATGAGAACGGCGTCATTGGAACGCATGAGTTCTTGCATGATGTGAACCGCTTCGAAAAAAGGGGCGACCGAAGCCGGGGAAAGGTGGGGCCGCATGCGGGCCGACCGGGATATAGGTGCCCGAATTGCGCCGGTCATAGCAAGGGCTGGGGCGAAACCGACGCGCGTTCTCCCGGCGTGGCGGGGTCGAGGCCTTTATATCGGCGGCGCCGACGCCATCTTCGGGATCGATGTTCGGCAACACCCTCGCGGCCCGCGAGGGAAACCAACGGAGTGACATGGTGAGCTTGGCCAGCCCCGTCGGGCGAACTGATACCCGGGGTTCGATCGAACCGATCCTCGCGGTCACGGCGTCCGACATGACCCGCGTCAACGAGTTGATCCTTTCGATGGCCGGCTCGAATGTCGAGCTGATTCCAGAGATCGCCGAGCACCTGATCTCCTCCGGCGGCAAGCGGCTGCGGCCGATGCTGACGATCGCGTCGGCGCTGGCGCATGGCTATGACGGCGACGCGCATGTGAAACTCGCCGCGAGCGTCGAGTTCATGCACACGGCGACACTGCTCCATGACGATGTCGTCGACGAAAGCGACCTCAGGCGGGGCAAGAAGACCGCCCGCACGATCTGGGGCAACCAGGCCAGCGTTCTCGTCGGCGATTTCCTGCTCGGCCAGGCCTTCAAGATGATGGTGGAGGTCGGCTCGCTCGCCGCGCTCGACATCCTGTCCACGGCGTCCGCCGTCATCGCTGAGGGCGAGGTCTGGCAGCTTTCGGCGGCAAAACACATGACCACGAGCGAGGCCGACTATCTCGCGGTCGTCGACGCCAAGACCGCGGCGCTGTTTTCCGCCGCGGCGGAGGTCGGCCCGGTCGTCGCCGGGGCTGGCACGGCCGAGCGCGAGGCGATGCGCCGCTACGGACGCAATCTCGGCCTCGCCTTCCAGCTGGTCGACGATGTGCTCGACTACGACGGATCCGCCACCGACCTCGGCAAGAACACCGGCGACGATTTTCGTGAAGGCAAGATCACCCTGCCGGTGATTCTCGCCTACCAGGCGGGTGACGAGACGGAGCGGGCCTTTTGGCGCGACGCCATGGAGGGCGGTCGCAACGACGACGAGGCGCTTCGGCAGGCCAAGGGGCTGATTCGCGCGCATGGCGCACTTGAAGCGACGATCGCCCGGGCCCGGCTCTACGGCGAGGCGGCACACGAAGCCGCGACCTCGCTGCCGGCCTCGCCAAGCCGCGAGGCGCTTCTCGGCGTCGTCGCGTTCTGCATCGACCGCGTCAATTGACACGGGCGGATCGCCATTGCCCACCGCCGTCGCGCGGGCCGCAATCCCGACAATCTCTCGGTGCAACACCGTATTGACCCTGCATTCGCGACCGTCGCGGCTTCACCTCGGTAAGCCGCTGGACTAAGGTCAGCCAGGATTTCGGCAAGAAGTCGCCGCGCTTCATCACCGGTCGGCGTGGCCCGGAAAGAGGATTTTACGTGCAGACATCGCGCTTTCTGACATTGCTGACAGCAACCGCCCTCTTCGCCGCCACGGCGGCTCCCGCCGCGCGAGCCGCCGGCGATGGAGCGACGGCGAAACCGGCCTTGGCCCAGGCCCAGTCGCTTTCGGGCGCCTATCTCGCCGCCAAATCGGCGCAACGCGACGGCGATCTCGAGGCCGCCACCGATTTCTTCGCGCAAGCCCTGTCGATGGACCCGACCTCCGACCTGTTGCAGCAGGACGCAATGTTCGCCTTTATCGCCGACGGGCGCTTCAAGGACGGCGTCGACATGGCCGCGAAGCTGCGCGACGCGCCGGAGGCCAGCAAGGTCGCGCGCATCGCGCTGGGTATCGATGCCCTGAGCAAGGGCAATTTCGATGCCGCCATCGCCGAATTCGATCTGCCCAAGCCGAGCGATCTCGATGCCCTCCTGATCGGCCAGTTGATCGGCTGGTCCGAGCTTGGCGCCGGGCGGACCGACGCGGCATTGTCGCGACTCGACACGCTCACGGGGGCGCCCTGGTTCGCGATCTTCAACGATTACCAGAAGGGCCTCATCGCAGATGTCGCCGGGCGTCCGGACGTTGCCCGCATCGCGCTTCGCAAGGTCGTCGATGACGAGGAATCGGCCCGAACCTCGCCGGACGCCTATCTCGCCGCCGCCGAAGCGCTGGCGCGGCTGGAGACTCGCGCCAGCAACACCGACGCCGCGCTTCAGGCGATCGAGGCCGGGCTGAAACTCGTGCCGACCTACGACCCATTGCTGCATCTGAAAGAACGCGTCGAGAAGGGCGAGACGATCGAGCCCGCCGTCGCGAGTGTTCAGGAAGGCGCCGCCGAAACGCTCTACATTCTCGGGCAGGCGATCAATCGCGGCGACGGCCAGCAGGTCGCGCTCCTGTATTTCCAGTTGGCTCGCGCCGTCGCGCCGCGCAATCCGGCGCTGCTGACCGCCCTTGCCGGCATCGCCGAGCGCTCCGAACGGCTGGATCTGGCGATTTCCTATTATCGGGAAATTCCGGAAAACTCGGCCTATCGGCGCACCGCCGAACTGCAGATCGGTCTCGATCTTTGGTATGCCGAGCGCAAGGACGAGGCCAAGGCCCATCTGACGCGGGCCGTGCGCGACTATCCGGACGACATCAAGGCCCATACCGCGCTCGCCGACGTGCTTGCCGCCGACAAGGAATTCAAGGGGGCCGCCAACGCCTTGAACAAGGCGATCGCCCTTTCCGAACCCGGAAAGACGGCGAACTGGAACCTCTATTACCAGCGCGGCATTGCCTTTGAACGGACCAAGCAGTGGGACAAGGCCGAGCCCGACTTCAAGACGGCGCTCGAACTTTCGCCGAACCAGCCGCAGGTCCTGAACTATCTCGGCTATTCCTGGGTCGACATGAACGAGAACCTGAAAGAGGGCCTCGACATGATCAAGAAGGCCGTCGAGTTGCGTCCCAATGACGGCTACATCATCGATTCGCTCGGTTGGGCCTATTTCCGCCTCGGCCGTTTTGAAGAGGCGGTCGAGCAACTCGAACGCGCGGTGCTGATCACGCCGATGGACCCGACCATCAACGACCATCTCGGCGACGCCTATTGGCGGGTCGGCCGCGCGCGGGAGGCCCGGTTCCAGTGGGAGCGCGCCCTCGTCGGCGAGCCGAAGCCGGAGCAGGAGGCCGCCAAAACCATCCGCGCCAAGCTCGCCCGGGGCCTCGATCCGGCGGACGTAAAAGCCAAGGCACCCTCCGGCGACACGGCGATAGACGCCGAGCGGGCGGCCCGCAACAGTTCCTCTGGTGGCCAGATCAAGGCGTCCGGCTCCGACACCAAGGCCGATTGAGCCCGGGCGGCGGGTTCTTGCCTCCTCTCGCCATACCGCCAACCCGGCTGCTTGCCCAAGCGAAGATCAACCTGGCCCTGCATGTCGTCGGCCGCCGCGCCGACGGCTACCACTGCCTGGAAAGCCTGGTCGTTTTCGCCGCCGATACCGGCGACAGCATCACGGTCGCGCCATCTCCAGACGCGGAGGATCGCCTGGAGGTCGGCGGCCCCTTCGCCGTCGACGTGCCGGTCGGCGCCGACAACATTCTGCTGCGCGCCGCCAGTTTCGCCAGAACATTGCTAGCCGAACGGGATTTGGCGCTGCCGCCGCTCGCGATCCACCTCGACAAGCGACTTCCGGTCGCTGCCGGCATCGGCGGCGGATCGGCGGATGCGGCGGCGCTTCTTCGGATGATCGCGGATCGCGTGCCCGATGCGGCGCGACGCCTTACCCACGAATCGATCGCGCTCGGCGCCGATGTGCCGATGTGCCTCGACGGGCGGGCCGCGCTGGTTACCGGGATCGGCGAAACCGTGTCGCCGCTGGCGGTTCTTCCTCCCCTGCCCCTGCTCATGGTCAACCCGCGCGAACCGGTGTCGACGGCCGCGGTGTTCGCGAAGCTGCCACGTTGCGACAACCCGGCCTTGCCCCCGTTGCCGCCGGGCGGATTCCCCGATATTGCGGCACTCGCCACATGGCTTTCGCAGACCCGCAACGATCTGGAGCCGACGGCGGTGGACATGGTCCCGACGATCGACGCCGTGCGCGAACGGCTTATCGCCGAAGGTGCCCGCTTCGCCCGCATGTCCGGCTCCGGCGCCACGGTCTTCGGCCTCTTCGAGGACGCGGGACACATGCGACGGGCGCGAAGCCGGATCAAAGCCGCCTATCCTGAATGGTGGGTGTCGGGACCGAACTGAGACGAGGATTTGCGCGACATGAGCACGGACAAACCCTTCATTCCTCTGTCGATCGCGGTCCTGACCGTGTCCGATACGCGGTCCATCGACGACGACAAGTCCGGCTCCGTGCTCGTCGCGCGGCTTGAAGAGGCCGGTCATCGCCTCGCCGACCGCAAGATCGTCCGCGACGAGATCGAGGAAATCCGCAACGTCGTCACCGCTTGGTGCGAACGCGACGACGTCGACGTCGTCATCACCACCGGCGGCACGGGTTTCACCGGCCGCGACGTCACGCCGGAGGCTCTGGAGCCGCTGTTCGAAAAGCGCATGGACGGCTTTTCCGCGGTCTTCCACCGGATTTCCTACGACAAGATCGGCGTCTCGACGATCCAGTCCCGCGCCACTGGCGGAGTCATCGCCGCCACGTTCGTCTTCGCTCTGCCCGGCTCGCCGGGCGCCTGTCGCGACGGATGGGACCATATTCTCAAGGCGCAACTCGACTACCGGCACAAGCCATGCAACTTCGTCGAGATCATGCCCCGACTCGACGAACATCTGCGCCGTGGCGGCGGCGGCAACGCCTGAGAGCTATTTTGTCTTGAGCGCTGGCCTGATCTCCACCGCCAGACGCTCGACCGCGACGCCCTTGGCGACTTCCTCGAGATTGAAGGCGAGCCTGGACAGGCCGATCGCCTGCGGCTTTTGCACCAGGAAGCCCTCGGCGAGCGCGGTGCGGATCTGCCGGAACCGTTGCAGGAAGCTCGGCCGGTCGATCCGCGCCCGGCGAAAACGCGCCGCCGCGATCTTCGCCGTTCCGCGCGCCACGTCCTCACCGTGATCCGTCACGGCGCCGATCCATCCCGGCAGCAGCCGGGCGCCGGGCTCCATCAGCAGCAGCCAATCCCCCTTGGCGGTCTCGATCGCCACGCGGAATTCCTCCTCCGCGACCACCCGGCAGCCGGCGTGATCGGCGACCTTGCGCGCCGCCGGCCCCATTCCCCGATCGACCAGCACGACCTCGCGAACGACGCCCTCGACCGCGCCCGGGATGAGCGTGGCGAGGCTCGCCGCAAGCTGTCTGTCGTCCGGTCCGCAGTCCATCAACACGCTGAGCATATCCCCGCTTAGCCGAGCCGGCCCCCAAAAACCAGCGCTGGAACCATTTTGTTCTTGTATTGTTCTTTTTATCGGATTAGGACTCTATTCATACACTGACAGAGCGAGCCGGAAGGTTCCGACCATGCAGGACATCAAGAGCGCCGATCGCGCGGCTTTCGCCGCCCCTGACGGCATAGATATCGCCAATCACATCGTCGCCGAATCGGGTCTGCGGATCGGCTTCGAGCGGCGGCGCGGGCGTGGCGCGGGAATCAACCCCAGCGGTCGCTACGAGCCCTTCGCGCGCAGCGTCGTCGACGACGGGTGGAACAGTCTCGACGAACTTCCGGCATTCAAGACCGACGTTCAGGTCGAAAAACCTAAGACCATCATCACCCGCAACAGTTCGCCCGACATCTCGTTCGACCGTTCGGTGAATCCGTATCGGGGCTGCGAGCACGGCTGTGTCTATTGTTTCGCGCGGCCGACCCACGCCTATATGGGGCTTTCCGCCGGGCTGGACTTCGAATCCAGGCTGTTTGCCAAGCCGAATGCCGCCGAGCTTCTGGAAAGAGAGCTTTCCAAGCCAGGCTACGAGGTGAAATCCATCGCCATCGGCACCAATACCGACCCCTATCAGCCGGTCGAGAAGACCTGGCGGATCATGCGCGAAATTCTCGAAGTGCTGGAAGCCGCCAACCATCCCGTCGGGATCGTCACCAAGTCCGCCCTGGTCCTGCGCGACATCGACATTCTCCAACGCATGGCGGCGAAGGGATTGGCGAAGGTCGCCCTGTCGGTGACCACTCTCGACCGGACCCTTGCCAGGGCGATGGAGCCGCGCGCGGCGACGCCGGCCAAGCGGCTGGAAACAATCAAGGCGCTGAGCGAGGCCGGCATTCCCACAATGGTGATGATGGCGCCGATCATTCCCGGCCTGACCGATTCGGAGATCGAGCGGGTGCTCGAATCGGCCAGCACGGCCGGCGCGCGTGAGGTCGGCTACGTGCTCTTGCGCCTGCCGCTCGAAGTCTCGCCGCTATTCAAGGAATGGCTGCTGCGCCATTACCCCAATCGCTACCGGCACGTCTTGGCGCTGCTGCGTTCGATGCGTGACGGCAAGGACTACGACGCCGAGTGGAACAAGCGGATGCGCGGCACCGGACCCTATGCATTCCAGATTCGGCGACGCTTCGAAATGACGGCCCGGCGGTTGGGTCTCAACGAAACGCGCACCGAACTCAGATGCGACCGGTTCACGCCGCCGAAGGGGGCCGGCGTCCAACTGGCGCTGCTCTGATCCCAGCGCGAGGAAGGCGCTCCACCGCGCTCGTTGTCTGGCCGCCCGCCCCTCGCGGTCCGGCGCACTCGCCGGTTCTTCCCCCGGAACGCGGCGAGACTTGTGGAGAATCGGAGAATGCGCGAGTCTTGCCGCATCATGGCTTGCCGTTCCTCCGATTCTCCCATTTTTTCCAAGCCCGCAGCGCGCCGCAAGGTCGCGAGACGGGCCGGTCCCGACTATGTCCGGGAAGCGGGGCTGATCGAACGCGGCTTGCGGCACATCGCCGGCATCGACGAGGCGGGCCGTGGTCCGCTGGCGGGTCCCGTGGTCGCAGCGGCTGTCGTGCTCGACTGCGACCGGCTGCCGGACGGCCTCGACGATTCCAAGAAGCTGGATGTCGCCAGTCGCGAACGTCTGTTCGCCGAGATTCTGGCCACGGCGCATGTCGGCATCGCTTCGGCGAGCGCGGCGGAGATCGACCGCTTCAACATCCGCGGCGCGACGCTGATCGCCATGCGGCGCGCGCTGCACGCGCTGCCTCAGACGGCCTGCCATGTTCTCGTCGACGGCCGCGACATACCGCCGCTGTTGCGCTGTCCGGGCACCGCAGTGATTTCCGGTGACGCGCTGTCGCTGTCGATCGCGGCCGCCTCGATCGTCGCGAAGGTCACTCGCGACCGAATCATGTGCCGCGTCTGCCGCGCCTTCGACGGGTACGGCTTCTCCCGCCACATGGGCTATGGCACGCCCGAGCATCTCGAGGCGCTCGCCCGGTTGGGTCCGACCCCCCTCCACCGGATGAGCTTCCGGCCGTTGCGCGCCGATCTTCTGGATGCCGCCGAATAGAGCAGCCGTCCGGTCGCGGAAGGCTGCTCGCAACGAAAAAGGGCCGCCAATGGCGACCCCTTCGTCAAAGTCTTTCCGCGCCGCGGCAGCGGTCAGTTCAGATGCTTGCGAACTTCGCCGATCGATTCGTCGATGAATCGGCCGGCCTCGCTTCCCGAATTGCGGTCCGCCAGAACCTTGGCGGCCGCGGCGACGGCGAGATTGACGGCCGATGCCCGCACCTCGGCCACGGCGTCGCCTTCGGCCTGGGCGATCTTGGTCTCCGCCATGGCCGTGCGACGGGCGACATATTCCTCGTTCTTGCGATTCGCGTCCTCGAGCAACAGCGTCGCTTCCCGCTTGGCGGCGGCGACGATGTCCTTGGCTTCCTGCTCGGCTTCCTGGCGACGGCGCTGATATTCGGCCAACTGTTGCTTGGCCTCCTCCTTCAGCTCGCGCGCCTCCTCGATCTCGTTGCGGATCCGCGCCGCCCGATCGTCGAGCGACTTTCCGACCTTGGTCGGCGCCTTCAGATACCAGACCAGCGCCAGAAAGATGACGAGGGCGACGAAGGCCCAGAATGAATTGTCCATCGTCGTCTCCTCAGCTCCGAACGGCCGTCACGGCGCCGGCGATCTCTTCACGCGAGACCTCGAGCTGTGCGACTTCGCGCAGGATGGTCTCGGCGGTGTCCTCGGCGATCACGCCGACATCCTTCATCGCCTCAGTCTTGATCTCGGCGATGCGGATCTGGGCCGCTTCCAGTTTTTCGTCCAGCTGCCGGTCGAGGCGCTTGCGCTCCTGCTCGGCATCTTCGCGTGCCGAGTCGCGAGCGTCATGAGCGATCTTGTGAGAGCGATCGCGCGCCTCCGCCAGTTCCTGCTCGTAGGCGGCCTGGGCTTCGTCCGCGTCGGACTTCATCCGCTCGGCGGCCTCCAGATCGAGCGCGATGCGATCACGTCGATTTTCAAGAACACCCGCGATCCGCGGCAGAATGACCTTCTGCAGAACCAGGTAGAAGACGCCGAAGGTGATCGCCAGCCAGAGTAGCTGGGAGGCAAAGAATTCGCTGTTGAAGGGCGGGAAAACACCTTCCTGTTCGCCTTCGATGGCGATCGTCTCGCCATGCGCGGCCGCCGTGTCGCTGGCGGGAGGCAGATCGACGGCGTCTGGATTTTCAGTCTGCGCCAAGGCTTGACTTACGAACATCGGTTGCTCCGGCAAAGCGGACCGGCGGCAGGATTTGCCGCCGGTCGTCTCGTCTCAAATTGGCGAATGCCGATCAGACGGCGAACAGCAGCAGAAGCGCGACCAGCAGCGCGAAGATGCCGAGCGCTTCCGTCACCGCGAAGCCGAAGATCAGGCGGCCGAACTGGCCGTCGGCGGCCGACGGATTGCGCAGCGCGCCCGCCAGATACTGACCGAAGATGTTGCCGAGGCCAATGGCCGCGCCGCCCATGCCGAGCGTTGCAAGACCTGCGCCGATGAACTTTGCTGCGTCCGCTTCCATGTCAAAACTCCTTTGAAATTGTCCGATTGCGGTGGATGTCAGCGACCTCGCGGCCGCCATGGGTTATCTGGAGGCCGGTTTTTAATGGCCCGGATGGATCGCGTCGTTCAGATACATACAGGTCAGAACGGCGAAGACGTAAGCCTGAAGGGCGGCGACCAGAAATTCGAGCGCAGTGAGCGCGACGGCCATGGCCAGCGGCAGGATCGAACCGGCGATCCCGAGCGCGCCAAACGCGCTCAGCGACACGACGAATCCGGAAAACACCTTCAGCGTAATGTGGCCTGCCAGCATGTTGGCGAAGAGACGAACCGAGAGCGAAACCGGCCGGGACAGGAACGAGATCACCTCGATCATCACCACCAGCGGCATCAGGATGCCTGGCACGCCCTCCGGCACGAAGAGTTTGAAGAAGCCCAGCCCGTGCTTCATGAAACCGTAGACGACGACGACGCCCATCACCAGCATCGCGAGCGCGAAGGTCACGATCAGATGGCTGGTCACCGTAAAGAAATACGGCACCATTCCCAGAAGGTTCGCGACCAGGATGAACATGAACAGCGAGAACACGAAGGGGAAGAATTTCATGCCCCCGGTGCCCGCCGCGTCACGCAGCATGTTGGCGACGAACTCGTAGGAAAGTTCCGTCATCGACTGGACGCGGCTCGGCACGAGGCCACGGCCGCGTGTCGAATAATACAGGAGGGCCGTCGTGATCGCGACGGTCAGCACCATGAACAGCGCGGAATTGGTGAACGAGAAATCCAGATTGCCGATCTCGATCGGCACGATCTTGGAAATCTCAAACTGGTGGATCGGATCAGTTGGATTGGTTGCCAATCTCTCAGGCCCTTCATCAATTCACGGCGTGGCCCGGCGAGGGCCGCCATGCCCATAGCGTCCCCAACCGCGCTTCGCAACTCCCTAGAGCATCAGATGAGAATATGGACGCGAGTTTGTGAGGAGGAATCCATAATCAGAGATGTCCGATCAGAGTTGGCCGGGGTCGCCGGGCGAGCCGGTGCCGGAAATCCCCCGGATCACATTCAAGACGCCCGCGGCAAATCCGAGCAGCAGAAAGACGATAAGGCCGAAAGGGCTGGTGCCGGCAAGCTGATCGATGAAATATCCGATCGCCGCCCCGACCAAAATGCCGGCGACGAACTCGCTGGCGACCTTGAGGCCCTGGGCCGCACCGCGCATGCCCTGGGAGCGGTTTGCCGGCTCACGATTTTCCGGAAGACGCCGACGTTGTTCGGCCAGCCGTTTCGACAGGTCGTCGCGTCGCGCCGCCCACTCGGCATCCTCGCCCGGGGACGTCGTCTCCGGCTCGACGCTGGTCGGGTCGCGTTCCGATGGCATTGGCAATTCCCCGTTTTCGGTCAGGCTTGCTCTTCGGCCCGTTCCGCATGCTTGACCGATTTCGATCCATTCCGGCTCGCGACGAGACTCGCGATCGTCGTGATGGCGAGAATCGACACGATGACCGCAAGCGACAGCCACGTCGAGATGTGGGGTACCGCCTCGATGCTGTCGCCCCCGTTGATGAACGGCAGCGTGTTGGTTTCCATCGCGTGGAAGATCAGCTTGACGCCGATAAAGGCAAGGATCAACGCCAGACCCGCGCCCAGATAGACGAGCCGATCGAGCAGCCCGCCAATGAGAAAATAGAGCTGCAGAAGTCCGAGCAGCGCGAAGGCGTTCGCCGTGAAGACGATATAGGGCTCCTCGGTCAGGCCGTAGATCGCGGGAATGGAATCGAACGCGAACAGCAAGTCTGTCACGCCGAGAGCGACGATAACCACGAACATCGGCGTCACCAGCAGCCGTCCTTTTTCACGGACGAAGAGGGCGGCGCGCCGGTAATCGTCGGTGACCGGAAACCGCCGCTCGATGAATTTGACCACCGCGTTCGGCTCATAGTCCTCACCCTGGATATGGCCGCCGGTCAGGCTCTCCTTGGCCAGGGTATAGGCGGTCCACAAAAGGAAGATGCCGAAGAGATAGAACACCCAGGAAAATTGCTCGATCGCGGCGGCACCAACGGCAATGAAGACGCCGCGCATGAGAAGCGCGATCACGATGCCGATCAGAAGCGCCTTCTGCTGGAAGTTCGCCGGCACCTGAAACTTCGCCATGATGATGACGAAGACGAACAGATTGTCGACCGACAGGCTCTTTTCGGTAATGTAGCCGGCCAGATATTCTACCCCGTGGTCGTGTCCCCACACCCACCACAGCCCCGCACCGAAAATGAGTGCGACGACAACGTAGAAGGTCGACCAGATGCCGGCTTCCTTGAGCGAGGGGTGATGAAGCTTGCGGACGTGGACAAGAAAATCGAACAGAAACAGGGCGGCGATCCCTCCGATCGTCGCCAGCCACACCCACATCGGCACATCCATGCCACTACCTTTCGAAACGTCCTGCTCGCGATCCGGCGGCCCCTCCCCAAACGCCGGCGGAACCGACGTCCGGCGCCGGCGCTCGGATCAAGCATAGATGTGACCGGGGCGGCTGGTTTGAAAGGCGTGCGACGGCAAATTCGGCCCGGACGCGCAATACCGGGTAGCGCCTACCTAAAACCGGCCACGGCGCGCGGCAGATAGGGCGCTTCCAGTGCGGCGATCTCGTCCGCGGTCAGTGCGATATCCAGGGACGCCACGGCGTCGTCGAGATGCCGCATCTTGGTCGCGCCGACGATCGGCGCGGTCACGCCCGGTTTCTGACGGGTCCAGGCCAGCGCCACCTGCGCTCGAGCCACTCCCCGTGCCTTGGCGATCTCGCCAACCGCGTCGATGATCGCCTTCTCAGCATCTTCGTGGACGCGGTACAGCTTCTTGGCGACCTCGTCGGTATCGAAGCGGTGGGTGGTCTCGTCCCAGGCGCGAGTCAGGCGCCCACGTGCCATCGGCGACCACGGGATGACGCCGATGCCTTCATCCCGGCACAGCGGCAGCATCTCGCGTTCCTCTTCGCGATAGAGCAGATTCAGATGGTTCTGCATGGTCACGAATCGCGTCCATCCATGCTTTTCCGACAGATGCAGCGCCTTGGCGAACTGCCAGGCATGCATGGAGGACGCACCGATGTAGCGGGCCTTACCGGCCTTGACGACATCATGCAGCGCTTCCAGCGTTTCCTCGATCGGCGTGCGGTAATCCCAACGATGAATCTGGTAGAGATCGACATAGTCGGTCCCGAGCCGCATCAGGCTCTTGTCGATCTCGCTGAAGATCGCCTTGCGCGACAGACCCATGCCGTTCGGGCCGTCATGCATGCGGTTGAACACCTTGGTGGCGATGACGAGCTCGTCGCGCTTGCCGAAATCCTTCAGGGCCCGACCGAGGATCTCCTCGCTGGTGCCGGCCGAATACATGTTCGCCGTGTCGAAGAAATTGATGCCGAGTTCGATCGCCCGGCGGATGAACGGCCGGCTTTCCTCCTCGGGTATCGACCAGGAATGCGTCCCGGCGTCGGATGCACCGTAGCTCATGCAGCCGAGGCAGAGCGGCGTGACATCAAGGCCGGTACGGCCGAGCTTGATCGTCTTCATGGCGGATTCCTTGCGAGGCGCTAGCTGTACGCGGGATCGAACAGCCCCGCCGGCGGGACCATACAACGCTATTCGCCGAGGAAAAGTCCGGGCCGGCCACAAACCGACCGACGACAACGCTCGCGACCGGCCAGCGATGGGGCACTTCGGGCCTCACGGCTGGGCTGACAGTCGCGCCTCTTGACCTTCCAGCTACTGGAAGGACCAAATAGCCTGAACGACCCATCGATCCTGATTTCGCCAGCCTTCCTCTTTTCCAGAAGGACGCCCGCATGTCCGACACCGACACTCGCGACGCAATCGCCGCCCCGCACGGCGATCACGCCCACGATCATCGTGAACCCTCCGCCCCGGAAACCACTGCCGACGCCGCCCTGTTCCGCGATCCGGTCTGCGGAATGACGGTCGATCCCGAGGCCGGCAAGCCATCCGCGCTTTACGGCGGTCACACGTTCCACTTCTGCAGCGAGGGCTGCCGCACGAAATTCCAGGCGGCGCCGGAAGACTATGTCACCGCCAAGGATCCGGTGTGCGGCATGACCGTCGAGCGGGCGACCGCCAAGCACATGGCCAAGCATCAGGGCGAGCGCTTCTATTTCTGCTCGCAGCGCTGCCACGAGAAATTCGAGGCCGAGCCCGAGAAATATCTCGGCGATCGGCCTGCCCCGGAGCCGATGCCGGAAGGCACGATGTACACCTGCCCGATGCATCCCGAGATCGTCGAGGATCATCCCGACGACTGCCCGATCTGCGGCATGGCGCTGGAGCCGATGGGCGTTCCCACCGGTGAGGAAGGGCCCAATCCCGAACTCGTGGACTTCACCCGCCGCTTTTGGGTCGGCGCGGTGCTGACGGTCCCGCTGCTGATCGTCGCGATGGGCGAATATGTCGGCCTCGCGGTGCGGGGCTGGACCGGCGAATATCTGGCAGCGTGGATCGAGCTGGTTCTCGCCACGCCGGTCATCCTGTGGGCCGGCTGGCCGTTCCTGGTGCGCGGCTACAAATCCTTCAAGACAATGAACCTCAACATGTTCAGCCTGATCGGCATGGGCGTGTTGGCAGCCTATCTGTTCAGCGTCGTTGCCGTGCTGTTCCCCCAGATCTTCCCAGCCGGCTTCCGCACCGCCGACGGCACGGTCGGCGTCTATTTCGAGGCCGGCGCGGTGATCGTCGTCCTGGTCCTGCTCGGTCAGATCCTCGAACTGCGCGCTCGCGAGCGCACCGGCTCGGCAATCCGTGCGCTGCTCGACCTCGCCGCCAAGACGGCGCGGGTGATCCGCCCGAACGGCACCGAGGAAGAGATTCCGCTCGAAGAGGTCGTGCTTGGCGACCGGCTGCGCGTGCGCCCCGGCGACAAGGTGCCGGTCGACGGCACAGTCGTCGACGGCCGCTCCTCGATCGACGAATCGATGCTCACCGGCGAACCGATCCCGGTGGAGAAGACGCCGGGAGACAAGGTCACCGGCGCAACCATCAACAAGAATGGCAGTCTGGTGATCGAGGCAAAGCGCGTCGGCAAGGACACGATGCTCAGCCAGATCGTCGAGATGGTCGCCAATGCCCAGCGCTCGCGCGCGCCGATCCAGAAGCTCGCCGATGCGGTGGCGGGCTATTTCGTCCCGGCTGTGATCGCGGTCGCGGTCATCGCGTTCATCAGTTGGGCCATTTTCGGGCCGGAGCCAGCACTGGCCTACGCCCTGGTCTCGGCGGTCGCGGTGTTGATCATCGCCTGCCCCTGCGCGCTGGGTCTCGCCACGCCGATGTCGATCATGACGGCGACCGGGCGCGGCGCCCAGGCCGGTGTCCTGATCAAGAACGCCGAGGCACTGGAGCGCTTCGCCAAGGTCGACACGCTGATCGTCGACAAGACAGGCACGCTGACCGAGGGCAAGCCGCGCCTGGTCGCGGTGCTGCCGGAAGCCGGCCATGACGAGGCCGAGGTGCTGCGCCTCGCCGCCTCGCTGGAACGCGGCTCCGAACATCCGCTCGCCGAGGCAATCGTCGCCGGGGCCGAGGAACGGGGCGTCGAGATGGTTAGCGCCGACGATTTCGAGGCGGTCACCGGCATGGGGGTGAAGGGCGTCGTCGACGGCAAGGCGGTGGCGCTCGGCAACAGCCGTTTCATGACAGAACTCGGGCTCGACGGGGCCGCGTTGATCGAGACCGCCAATGCCCGCCGCGATCAGGGCGAGACGGTGATGTTCGTCGTCGTCGAGGGAACGATCGCAGGGCTCGTCAGCGTCGCCGATCCGATGAAGGAGACAACACCGGCGGCGATCAAGGCGCTGCACGCGGAGGGATTCCGCATCGTCATGGCCACCGGCGACAATGAGCGCACGGCCAAGGCGATCGCCGGACAGCTCGGCATCGACGAGATTCGCGCCGAAGTGCTGCCCGAGGACAAGGCCCGCATCATCAAGGAACTGCAGGGCGAGGGGCGCAAGGTGGCGATGGCCGGCGACGGCGTCAACGACGCCCCGGCTCTGGCTCAGGCCGATGTCGGCATCGCCATGGGCACCGGCGCCGACGTCGCCATCGAGAGCGCTGGCATCACCCTGGTGAAGGGCAATCTCGACGGTATCGTGCGGGCCCGGCGGCTGTCCCAGGCGACCATGCGCAACATCAAGCAGAACCTGTTCTTCGCGATGATCTACAATACCGCCGGCGTGCCGATCGCGGCGGGCATCCTCTACCCGTTCCTGGGCATCCTGATCTCGCCGGTCTTCGCGGCGGCGGCGATGAGCCTGTCGTCGGTCTCGGTCATCGGCAACGCGCTGAGGCTCAGGTCGGTCCGTCTTGACGCCCGATAATCGACACCTAATTCGCAACCATATCCTTGCATCCTCATAGTAGAAAGTGAAACAACCTGTGTCTCCCTATCTTAAACTGTTCCTCATGGTCGCAACGTCCGTTGTTCTGATGTTCGGCATTACCTATCTCGAAAGCTACGACATCATCGATCATGCGTTCTTCAGCGAGACGCGCGGCTACGTCGCCTTGTTGATGGGGTCGACCATGGTCGTGGTGATGCTGGCCTTCATGATCGGAATGTTTCCGAATAAGGGCGCGAATATCGGCATCTTCGTCGGCGCGTTCCTGGCCTTCGCGGCCGTGCTCTATCTGGTGCGGAGCCAGGTGACGGTCGATGACGTCGATTACATGGAAGCGATGATCCCCCACCACTCCATCGCCATCCTGACCAGCGAGCGGGCGCAGATCACCGACCCTCGCGTTCGCAAGCTCGCCGACGAGATCATCAAGGCACAGGTGCTCGAGATCGCCGAGATGAAAGCGCTCATTGCCGATCTCAACGGCGGGCCGAAGGCCACCCCGGAAAAAGACGGTAAGTAACAAAACGCGCCCGCCGGCCGGCTTAGATCAGCCGGCCATAGCGCAAACCGTCATGGATCGCCGCGTGGATATTGCGCGCGGCGATCGCATCGCCGATCCGCCGGCGAAAAGGTGATTTAATAGACGCGGAAATCGGTCATCTTCATGCATCGTCCGCTGGCGGGATCAGAACGATTTTTCCCGGATAGGTCTTGGCCATGAAGGCATCCTGCGCGCGGCGGATCTCCGAAAGCGGATAGGTCTTCGAGACCAGCGGCCGCAGCCTGCCGGCATTCACATGATCGACGATCGCCGAGAAGACGGACGCCGGTTGGTAGGTGCTGCCGAAAAGGGTCAGATCCTTTAGTAGATACAGATCACGTACGTCGAGTTCGACGATAGGTCCGGCGATCGCCCCCGCAGTGACGTAGCGGCCACCGCGCTTCAACAGTGCAATCGAGGTCGGGAAACCCGGCCCGGCCACAACATCGACCACGACGTCGATGCTCCGCGCACCAGGATATGTCAGCAGATCGGCGTCGCGATCGACGACTTCGTCCGCTCCCGCCGCATGCACGGCCCCGGCCTTGCTGGCGCTTGCCTGCGCGACGATATGCGCTCCCCGCAACCGCGCCAATTGGACGGCGGCCATGCCGACGCCGCCGGACGCACCGGTGACAGCCTTGGAGTACCAGCCCGTGCGGGTGTTGATGTCGGTGTTGTTGACCCCGGCGGCATGCACGCGGATCAGGACCTCACCCGCGCCCGGCCTCGGCACGGTCAGATCGGTGCGATAGTCCAGCTTGTCGAGCCCGCCGTGCCCCGGTCAGCAAAACGCCGTGCATCGTTTCGGGAATGGATCTCGTGCTCAGTACCACGCGTCCTCCAGCGAGCGCTTCCTGCGGTCGACAAATCCTTCGGCGACTACCATCGGCGGAGTGTGCTCGGCTGATGAAAGCGGGGGAGAGCAACTGAGGGCGCACATGCCCGTCCTGCCTCTCCCATCTCCGCCTCAGCCCTTCGACAGCTTGTCCAGAATCGCGGAAAAGTCACGCCCCCTGCCACCGCCCGAATCGACGAAAGCGTCGTAGATGTCGCGAGCGTGGCGGCCGAGTTCGGTGGTCGCGCCGGCGCTTTCGGCCGCTTCCTGCGACAGATTCAGATCCTTGAGCATCAGATCGGCGGCGAAACCGGGCTTGTAATCGTTGTCGGCCGGGCTTTTCGGTCCGATGCCGGGCGCCGGGCAATAGGTGTTGATCGACCAGCACGAGCCCGACGAGGTCGAGGCGACGTCGAACATCGCCTGCCGGTCGAGGCCGAGCTTGTCGGCGAGATGAAACGCCTCGCAGACGCCGATCATCGAAATACCCAGGATCATGTTGTTGCAGATCTTCGCCGCCTGCCCGGCGCCGGCCGCGCCGCAATGCACCGCCTTCTGGCCCATGATGTCGAACAGCGGTCTGCCCTTGGCAAAGGCGTCCTCGCCGCCGCCGACCATGAAGGTCAGCGTGCCGGCCTCGGCCCCGCCGGTGCCGCCGGAGACCGGTGCGTCGAGCGATAAAAGCCCCGCATCCTCAGCGAGCTTATGCACCGCACGAGCGCTGTCGACGTCGACGGTCGAGCAATCGATGATCAGCGCGCCCTTGTCGGCGACCTTGACGATGCCGGCATGAACGGACCGGACGATCGCGCCGTTCGGCAGCATGGTGATCACGGCGTCCATGTTCCGCGCCGCGCCCTTGGCGGAATCCGCCGACGCAACGCCCTCGACCGCGACCCCCGCCGGATCGAAGCCGGTCACCTCGTGGCCAGCCTTCGCGAGGTTCTTCGCCATCGGCGCGCCCATATTGCCGAGACCGATGAAGCCGATCCTCATGCCCGTTCCTCCCATGTGAGTTCGTTATCGCCGAGCGGCGCCAAGATCGCATCCACCCGCTCCCGCGGCAGATCCTCGATGCGTGCCACCGACCACCGCGGCTGGCGGTCCTTGTCGATGACCGCCGCGCGGATGCCTTCGAGGAAGTCACCCTCCTGTTGGCTGCGGAAGGTGAAGCGGTATTCGCGTATCAGCGCGTTCTCGATTGTCGGGTCGTCGCGCACCGCGCGCAGGATCGCCAACGTCGCCGCCACCGAGATCGGCGAACCGCGCCGGAGCGTCTTGAGCGTCGTTTCAGCGAATTCGCCGCCGTCGGCTTCCAGCCCGGCGACGATCGCGGCGGCGGAGGACGCGCCGAACAAGGCGTCGATCGCCCCGCGCCGCCCGGCCAGCTCACCTTCGGGCGGCATCTCGGCGAAGGCGTCGATCACCGCCGGATCGCCTGTCTCGACCAGCCGGGCAACGAGGTCGGCCAAGCGCTCGGACGGCACGTAAACATCCGCGAAACCGGCGAGGATCGCGTCGGCGGGGCCCATGCGAAAGCCGGTCGTGCCGAGATATTCGCCGAGCCGCCCCGGCGCCGTCGCCAGGATCAGCGAGCCGCCGACGTCGGGCACGAGACCGATGCCGCATTCGGGCATCGCCACCATCGAGCGTTCGGTCACGATGCGGTGGCCGCCATGGGCCGCCAGTCCAACGCCGCCGCCCATGACGATGCCGTCCATCACCGCGACATAGGGCTTGTCATAATGCGCGATCAGCCGGTTCAGCCGGTATTCCTCGGCCCAGAAGCGCTGGCCATAGGCGAACTCGCCAGCGCGGCCGCGCTGGTAAAGTTCGGCGATGTCGCCGCCGGCACAGAATGCCCGCTCGCCGGCCGCGTCGATGATCACCAGCGCCACGGCGTCGTCCACCGCCCATTCGCGCAACGCCGCCTCGATCGCCCGCGCCATCTCCCAGGTCAGCGCGTTGAGCGCCTTCGGCCGGTTCAGCGTGATCCGCCCGGCCCAACCCTCGACCCGGATCAGTACGTCGCCGGTCGTCGTTGCGTCCCGCATCGCGCTCATCCGTGCTCGGCCAGAAGCGCGCGGGCGGTGATCATCCGCATGATCTCGTTGGTGCCCTCGAGAATCTGGTGGACGCGCAGATCCCTCACGATCTTCTCGATGCCATAGTCGGCGAGATAGCCGTAACCGCCATGCAGTTGCAGCGCCATGTTGGCGACGTTGAAGCTGGTGTCGGTGACGAAGCGCTTGGCCATGGCGCAGTGCTTGGTCGCGTCCGGCGCCTTGGTGTCCAGCTTCCACGCCGCCTGGCGCAGGAAGATGCGCGCCGCCTGCAATTCGGTCTCCATGTCGGCGAGCCGGAATTGCAGCGCCTGGAAGTCGGTCAGATTCTTGCCGAAGGCCTTGCGCTCCTTCATGTAGGCGACCGACTTGTCGAGCGCGGCCTGGGCCGCGCCGAGCGCGCAGGCGGAGATGTTCAGCCGGCCACCGTCGAGCCCCATCATCGCGTAGGCAAAGCCCTTGCCTTCCTCGCCGAGCAGCGCGCCGCCCGCCACCTTGCAGTCCTCGAAGCGCACTTCGGCGGTCGGCTGGGCGATCCAGCCCATCTTCTTTTCCTGCGCCCCGAACGACAGACCGTCCACGCCGTTCTCGACCAGGATCGCCGAAATACCCTTCGGCCCCGCTTCGCCGGTCCGCGCCATGACGACATAGAGGTCGGAAAAGCCGGCACCGGAAATGAAGCTCTTGGTGCCGTTCAGCACATAGCCATTGCCGTCGGGCCTGGCGCTGGTCCGCAGCGCCGCCGCGTCCGAGCCCGAGCCCGGTTCGGTCAGGCAATAGCTCGCGATCGTGTCCATGTTGCCGAGCTTCGGCAGCCACTCGGCGCGCTGATCCTCGGAGCCGAACGTGTCGATCATCCAGGCGACCATGTTGTGGATCGACAAAAACGCCGACACCGACGGGTCGCCATAGGACAGCGCCTCGAAGATCAGCGCCGCGTCGAGCCGCGACAGGCCCGAGCCGTAATCGTCGCGCACGACGATCGCCGCCATGCCGAGGCCAGCGAGCTCCTTCAGCACGTCGCGCGGCAACGCCTTGTCGTCCTCCCAGCTTGCCGCGTGGGGCGCCATCTTCTCGACGGCGAAATCCCGCGCCATCGCGAAGATCTGGCTCTGCTCGTCGGTCAGTGCGAAATCCACCGGCGTCTCCTCTCCCCTGCCGCGGCCGGAGTGCGCCGCTGCCGAGAACAGGTCTAGAAGGCTGAGGGCAGCGCTTCAAGGGCGGGTGGAAAGCACCATTGCTAACAGCCGCGAATCCAGAGCATAGCTGCGCCTCGACCCAAGGCCGAAGGAGCAGAGATGCTGGAAAAGCCAAGCTCGCGACCGGCCGGAGCTGTCTACAGCCAGTCGGCCGAAGGCGAGGTATCGGCCCGGCCCTATCGCGGCTAGCCGACTTGCCCGCCCCGATCGCGGCAGCGTGACGCTGCAGGGCTTGTGCTGACGTTGTTGATGGTGTCGAACCAAGGTGCCCCCAACCCCGAGGTGCCCGATGCATGCTAAACCCGAAGCTGGCGGACTGCTGCCGCAAATCTCGTTTCCCAAATTTGGTGGTGGTACGCTCAGCGTGGGCGGAGCGCGCGCGCGGCACACGCTGTTCGTGGTTTATCGCGGGAAGCATTGCGGCCGCTGCAAGAAATATCTGGCGGGGCTGGAGGCCCAGCAGGCCGATTGGCACGCCGCCGGGTTTGATATTGTCGTTGTCTCCGCCGATCCGCTGACCAAGGTGCAGGCCGATATTGACCAGTTCGGCTGGACCTTTGACCTCGGCTATGACCTGAGCGAGCCGCAGATGCGCCAGCTTGGCGTCTATATTTCAGACCCGCTCTCGCCAGAAGAAACCGATCGGCGCTTTGCCGAACCGGCTGTGTTCTGCGTCCGGCCCGATGGCGTCATTCAGGTGGTCTGCCTGTCCAACGGCCCGGCAGCTCGGCCCGATCTCAGCGAACTGCTGGACGGTATAAAATTCAACATCGCCCATAGTCGTCCCGCCCGTGGCACGGCCTAACCCGGCTAGCCCTTCGCCGGTTTTGCGCCGCTTGCCGAGCACAGGTCTAGAAGGCTGAGGGCAGCGCTTCAAGGGCGGGTGGAAAGCACCATTGCTAACAGCCGCCAATCCAGAGCATAGCTGCGCCTCGACCCAAAGCCGAAGGAGCAGAGATGCTGGAAAAGCCAAGCCCGCGACCGGCCGGAGCCTTCGACGATGCGGAACGCGCGGCGGTCTATCGCGCGATCGAAACGCGGCGTGACGTGCGCGACGAGTTCCTGCCGCGACCGTTGCCCGACGCCGTCCTTCGGCGGCTGCTGGAGGCCGCCCATCATGCGCCCTCGGTGGGCTTCATGCAGCCGTGGAACTTCGTTCTGGTCCGGGATTCGGCGGTTCGCCACCGCGTTCACGCCGCCTTCAGCCGGGCCAACGAAGAAGCCGCGGAGATGTTCACCGACGGACGGCAGGCCACCTACCGGGCGCTGAAGCTCGAGGGCATCCGCAAGGCGCCGCTCAATATCTGCGTCACCTGCGACCGAAGCCGTGGCGGCCCGGTCGTCATCGGCCGCACGCACAATTCGGAAATGGACCTTTATTCGACCGTCTGCGCAGTCCAGAATCTGTGGCTCGCGGCGCGGGCCGAGGGCGTCGGCGTCGGCTGGGTCTCGATCTATTACGAGCCGGAATTGCGCGATATCCTCCAGATCCCGGAAGAAATCAGCGTCGTCGCCTATCTGTGCGTCGGCTATGTCGACCGGTTGTATGATGAGCCCGAGTTGCAGGCAAAGGGCTGGCGACGGCGCCTCGATCTCGACGACCTCGTCTTCGACGATGCCTGGGGGCAACGGGGAAAAAGCGCTCCACCCTGTAAATAAAACCGTCCGGGGCACTCACCACGCGGCGTAGGCCGGAGTGTCTCAGCCTGAAGACCGCGACTCCATCGATAGAACCAGACCGCGCACGGCCAAGGCCACGAGCGGCGGGATCGGTTTCGTCTTGCGATAGTCCGCGACGCTCCGACGCGCGATCCCGAGGGTCGCAGCCATCCCCTCGAGCGTCATGTCCAGATCATCCATCACATGACGAAATTCGTCATTGCTGATCGACCGGTTCGGGATCGCCTCGATCCGGGCTGCGCTCATGGCGATCCCTTCGTCCCATTCGATACCGGTCCCGTCATCGACGGGCCTGAGGCTTCGAAACAAGGTGTCATTTTCGCGAAGTGGCACGAAATGGCGATGGTTGGCGATCACCGGCCCGAGGTCGATCGTTTCAGATTGCCCGGCCCGGACGCCGCTGCTCCACGCTATACGGACGCGGCGGCCGTCCAATGGTTCGACCGACGCGATCCTCGGCAAAGGCCGCCCGAGCGAGACGATCTCTTCATTCGCCATTGAGTCGCCGCCATTCATCGTCCAACAGCCTCCGGTTCCCGCGTGCCCATTCCAGCGCGGTTTCGAGATCACGCCGCCGGATCGAACCACGCAGCATCGTCATGTCCGCGATCCGGACGAGCGCCTCTCCGTCCGAAGTCACCACATGAAAATGCGGCGGGTTGTGATCCCCGGCATAGAGCCTGATGCGAAGGCTCCCGATCTCGAATAGCGTCGGCACGCGCCCCTCATATAGTGCACGCCATGCACTATTTCACAGAAAACCGTGGAGGCAAATGGATGATCTGCTCGTCCAGGCGGCGAGAATGAATTGCCCGCCCGGGAAACTCAGGCGGCCTTCGAGACCGCCCCCGCCGCCGCGCGGATCGCTTTCATGTTGGCTTCGTAATGCGCCGGCGTGCCCCCCTTGAAGATCGCCGAGCCGGCGACGAGCACGTCGGCGCCGGCCTCGACCACCAGCGGGGCCGTCTGAGGCGTCACGCCGCCGTCGATCTCGATATGGATGTCGCGGTCGCCGATCATCGCCTTGACCCGGCGCACCTTGTCGATGACCGAGGGAATGAAGGCCTGCCCGCCGAAACCCGGATTGACCGTCATCAGGAGGACGAGGTCGAGCCGGTCGAGCACGTACTGGATGACGCTTTCCGGGGTCGACGGGTTGAGCGAGACGCCGGCCTTCTTGCCGAGCGCGCGGATCGCCTGCAGCGAGCGATCGAGATGCTTCGTCGCCTCGGCATGGACCGTGATGATATCACAGCCGGCCTCGGCGAAGGCCTCCAGATACGGGTCGCACGGCTCGATCATCAAATGACAGTCGAACACCTTCGTCGAGGCGCCGCGGACGGCTTTGACGATCGGCGGGCCGAAGGTGATGTTCGGCACGAAATGACCGTCCATCACGTCGAGATGGATCCAGTCGGCGCCGGCCTTGTCGACCGCCGCGACCTCTTCGCCGAGGCGCGCGAAATCCGCCGAGAGGATCGAGGGAGCGATGATGACGGGCTTGGTCATGGGGTCTCCTGCGTGCTGTCGTCGTCCCGGCCGGGCGGGTCGTTGAAGACGCGGCTGGCGGAAATGTCTTCCGCCTCGATGCGCGAAAGTGTTTCGGCGTTCAAGGGCCCCTCAGCGGTTTCGAACAGCCGGTTGGCCTGTCTGAGCCGCGCCCGGTCGAGCGCATTGCGGATCGAGCGGGCGTTGGCGAAATGCGGCTGCGCCCGGCGCCGCTCGATATAGCGCGCCAGCACCGCCTTGGCTTCGTCGGCGAGGTGATAGTTCTGCCGCTCCAGCATTCCAACCGAAATGCGCAAAAGCTCGTCGTTGGAATAGTCGGGAAAGTCGATGTGGTGGGCGATGCGCGAGCGAAACCCCGGATTCGACTCGAAGAACGTGTCCATCCGGTCGGCATAGCCGGCGAGGATGACGACGAGGTCGTCGCGCTGATTCTCCATCACCTGCAACAGGATCTCGATCGCCTCCTGCCCGTAGTCGCGCTCGTTCTCCGGGCGGTAGAGATAATAGGCCTCGTCGATGAACAGGACGCCCCCCATCGCCTTCTTGAGGATGTCCTTCGTCTTCGGCGCGGTGTGGCCGATATATTGGCCGACAAGGTCGTCGCGGGTCACCGAGACGAGATGGCCCTTGCGGATGTAGCCGAGCCGATGGAGAAGGTTCGCCATCTTCATCGCCACCGTCGTCTTGCCGGTGCCCGGATTGCCGGTGAAGCTCATGTGCAGCGTCGGCGTCTCGTGGGCGAGGCCGAGCCGGCGGCGGGCCCGCTCGACCAGAAGCAGCGCCGCGGTCTCGCGAATCCGCTTCTTCACCGGCGCCAGACCGATGAGATCGCGATCGAGTTCTTCCAGCACGTCCCTGACGCCGGCATCCTCGTATTCGCGCTTGAGGTCGACGGTTATGGGGGCGGTTTCGTCAGCGTTGTCACCGATCGCGGCGGCTTGTGGCTCCGCCGTCGTTTTCGAGGGCGCGGTCTCGTCGTCAGACTTTCCGCCCTTGTTCAACTCGTCGAGGTAGCTCATTCGATGACCTCCCGTTTGCCCGGCTTTGTGCCTCGGACTTGTCCGTTGCGGCAGCCCGCTCCTTGCAGAACGGCCGCTCGATCCGATGCTTCGTCATCCCCGACCGTCAGGTCGGGGATGACGATGGCGGCGTCATGTCTCAGCCCGAATACCGCTCGCCTTCCGGCTTGTCGGTGGCGTAGGTCTCGGTGGTGTAACGGATGTTGCGACCTTCCATCTCCTGCCGGCGCAGACGGAAACCGGGCTCCTCCTTCGGCCGGTTGACGATGAAGCTGAGCTTCACCGATTCCCAGCCATGGGTGGAATCGAAGGCCGACATGCGGATGTAGCGGTCGCCATAGGCCTTGCGGCACGCCGTCAGCTCCATCATGACGCCGGCAGCGTCCGCGATGTCGAACATCGGATGGCCCCACATGTCCCAATAGGTGTTCCGGGGATGCGGGTCGTCGGTGTATTCCAGATTCACCGCCCAGCCATTGTCGAGACAGTATTGCACCTGTGCGGTGATCTGCTGGTCGGTGAGATCGGGCAGGAACGAAAAGGCTCCCTGGGTGATGCGCATGATGTGGTCTCCTAATTTGTCCGAGTTCTATGAAGCCCTCACCCGGCTGCTCGCTGACGCTCGCATCCACCCTCTCCCCGCCGGGGAGAGGAATGGGCGCGCTGCGTCCGAACGCGGCAACAAGGAAGGCGCCGACGTCAACGGGTTCCTCTCCCGCTTGCGGGAGAGGGTGGCCGAGCGAAGCGGAGGCCGGGTGAGGGTCGATTCCATTGTTCTAAAGCCGATTAAGCCGAAGCCGTCGCCGTCACCTGGTAATCGGGCGAGTCGGTCGAGGTGTAGTTGAAGGTGACGTCCTTCCAGGTATCGAGCGCCTGCTTCAGCGGCGTGCAGGTCTTGGCCGCCTGGTTGAGGATATCCGGCCCCTCGTTGAGAATGTCGCGGCCCTCGTTGCGGGCGAGGATCATGCATTCCAGCGCCACGCGGTTGGCCGTCGCGCCGGCCGCGATGCCCATCGGGTGACCGATGGTGCCGCCGCCGAACTGCAACACGACGTCCTCGCCCAGAAGGTCGATCAGCTGATGCATCTGGCCGGCGTGGATGCCGCCGGAGGCGACCGGCATGACCTTGTTCAGCGAGGCCCAGGGCTGATCGAAGAAGATGCCGTTCTCGAGCTTTTGATGGGTGAACTCGTCACGGCAGATGTCGTAATAGCCCTTGGTCGTCGCCGGATCGCCCTCGAGCTTGCCGACGACGGTGCCGGCGTGGATGTGATCGACACCCGCCAACCGCGACCATTTGGCGATGACGCGGAACGACACGCCGTGGGTTTTCTGGCGCGTATAGGTCGAGTGGCCGGCGCGGTGCAGATGCAGGATCATGTTGTTGCGGCGCGCCCACTTGGCCATCGACTGCATCGCCGTCCAGCCGATGACCAGGTCGATCATGATGATGCTCGACCCGAGTTCCTTGGCGAACTCGGCGCGCTCGTACATGTCCTCCATCGTCGCAGCGGTGACGTTGAGATAGCTGCCCTTGATCTCGCCGGTGGCGGCCTGCGCCTTGTTGACCGCCTCCATGCAGTACAAAAAGCGCTCGCGCCAATCCATGAAGGGCTGCGAGTTGATGTTCTCGTCGTCCTTGGTGAAGTCGAGCCCGCCCTTCAGCGCCTCGTAGACGACGCGGCCGTAATTGCGGCCGGACAGCCCCAGCTTCGGCTTCACCGTCGCGCCGAGCAGCGGTCGGCCGAACTTGTCGAGGCGTTCGCGCTCGACGACGATGCCGGTGGCCGGCCCCTGGAAGGTCTTCACATAGGCCGTCGGCAGCCGCATGTCCTCGAGCCGAAGGCCCTTCAGCGGCTTGAAGCCGAAGACGTTGCCGATGATCGAGGCTGTCAAATTGGCGATCGAGCCGGATTCGAACAGGTCGAGATCGTAGGCGATATAGGCGAAATACTGGTCATCCGTATTCGGAACCTGGTCGACGCGATACGCCTTGGCGCGGTACTTTTCCGCCGCCGTCAGCCGGTCGGTCCACACCACGGTCCATGTGGCCGTGGAGCTTTCTCCCGCGACGGCCGCGGCCGCCTCGATCGGATCGACCCCGTCCTGGGGGGTGATCCGGAAACAGGCGATGACGTCGGTTTCCTTCGGCTCGTAGTCGGGCTCCCAATAGCCCATCTTGCGGTATTCCATGACGCCGGACTTGTAGCGGTCCTTGCCCTTGATGGTCTGCGAGGCCTGTTGCATAGCGGTCTCCTTCCTGGATCCGTGGTGACGTGCGCCATCGCCGGCTCAGCAATTTCGGCACGCCTTCTCCGTTCGCCGCGAGGAGAGCCCCCGCGCCGTTCCGATTCAGCTTTGTCTCGGTTCGTTTGCCGCCCGGCCGACTATCCGGCCAGGTGGCGGTCCGCCCTACTCGGCGGCTTCGCGCATTGCGATGCGCGGTTCGAGTTCGCCCTTGGCGTAGCGCACGGCCATCTCATCGAGCGGCAGCGGCCGGATCTTGCCGGCCTGACCGGCGCAGCCGAAGCGCTCGTAGCGATCGAGGCAGAGTGTCTTCAACGCCTCCATCGCCGGCACCAGGAACTTGCGCGGATCGAATTCCTCCGGCTTTTCCATCGCGATCCGGCGGAACTGGCCGGTCATCGCCATGCGGCAATCGGTGTCGATATTGACCTTGCGGACGCCGTGCCTGATGCCCCGGACGATCTCCTCGACCGGTACGCCATAGGTCTCGCGCATCTTGCCGCCGTATTTGTTGATGATCGCCTGCAGATCCTCCGGCACCGAGGACGAGCCGTGCATGACCAGATGCGTGTTCGGCAGCTTCTGGTGGATCGCCTCGATGATGTGCATGGCGAGAATCTCGCCGTCGGGCTTGCGGGTGAACTTATAGGCGCCGTGCGAGGTGCCCATGGCGATGGCGAGCGCATCCACCTTGGTCCGGCGGACGAAGTCGACGGCCTGCTCCGGGTCGGTCAGAAGCTGGTCTTCCGACAGCTTGCCCTCGAAGCCGACGCCGTCCTCCTTCTCGCCCTCGCCGGTTTCCAGCGAGCCGAGGACGCCGAGCTCGCCCTCGACCGAGGCGCCGACCCAATGGGCCATCCGCGTCACCCGCTCGGTGATGTCGACATTGTAGTCGTAGGAGGCGGGCGTCGTCATGTCGGCTTCCAGCGAACCGTCCATCATCACCGACGTGAAGCCGTGGCGGATCGCCGACAGACAGGTCTGCTCGTTGTTGCCGTGGTCCTGATGGATGCAGACCGGGATCCGCGGAAACATCTCGACCAGCGCGTCCATCATCTTCGACAGCATGATGTCCTTGGCGTAGGAGCGCGCCCCGCGCGAGGCCTGCATGATCACCGGCGCGTCGCATTTGGCGGCCGCCTCCATGATCGCCAGCCCTTGCTCCATGTTGTTGATGTTGAAGGCGGGGACGCCGTAGTCGTTCTCGGCGGCGTGATCGAGAAGCTGGCGGAGGGTGATCTTGGCCATAAGGGTCTGGTCTCCTTGGAACGGGCCGCGGCGGTCCTGGTCGACGGGCGATCCCGTCGATCGGCGCTCAGGACGCGCGGCGCTTTTTTTCCATCAGCTGCATGATCAGCGGCGTCAGGATGAGTTGCATGGCGATGTCGAGCTTGTTGCCCGGGGCGACGATGGAATTGGCGCGCGACATGAAGCTGCCGGGAATCATCGACAGCAGATACGGAAAGTCGATGCCGCGCGGGTTGGCGAAGCGGATGACGATCATCGATTCGTCCGCCGTCGGGATCCAGCGCGCGATGAACGGATCGGACGTATCGACGATCGGCACGCGCTGGAAGTTGATGTTGGTGCGGGCGAATTGCGGGCAGATGTATTTCACATAGTCCGGCATGCGGCGCAGGATCACGTCCATCACCGCCTCGGTGGAATAGCCGCGCGAGGCCTTGTCGCGGTGGATCTTCTGGATCCATTCGAGGTTGATCACCGGCACCACGCCGATCTTGAGATCGGCGAGCGCGGCGAGATCGACCGCGTCGGCCTTCACGCAGCCATGCAGGCCCTCGTAGAACAGAAGATCGCTGCCTTCCTCCAGTTCCGCCCAGTCCGAAAAGGTGCCGGGCGCCGCGCCATAGAGCTTCGCCTCGGCCTCGTCATGGACGTAGTGCCGGGTCTCGCCGCGCCCCTCGCGCCCGTAGTCCGAAAATACCGCCTGCAACTTGTCGAGGACGTTCGCTTCGGGGCTGAAATGCGAGAAGTGGCGGTTTCCCTGGCGCTCCTCGTCGGCCATCTTGTCCTTCATCGCCTGCCGGTCGTAGCGGTGGAACGCGTCGCCCTCGATGAACACCGCCTTCACCTGCTCGCGGCGGAAGATCTGGTCGAAGATGTTCTTCACCGACGTCGTCCCGGCGCCGGACGAGCCGGTAATGGCGATGATCGGATGCTTGGCCGACATGTCTTGGCGTCTCCTCCCGGTGCCGGGGCACTCCCTCCCCGGCAACCGTCTTAAATCAGGCTCTGAACAGGCTGCGCTTGCCGAACAACGGCGAGCGCTCGCTCAGCGCCGCCGGATCGGCGATGTAGCGGCCGACCCGTTCGACCTCGCGCCGCGAGCCGAACACCAGCGGCGTGCGGGCATGCAGTCCTTCCGGCACGATGTCCAGAATGCGGTTGATGCCGTCGGTCGCCACTCCCCCGGCGTTCTCGACGCAAAAGGCGACCGGATTGGCCTCGTAGACCAGCCGCAGCCGGCCCTTGGCGTAGCCCTTCCTTGCATCGCCCGGATAAAGAAAGATGCCGCCGCGCACCAGGATGCGGTAGCCGTCGGCGACCATCGAGGCGATCCAGCGCATGTTGAACTCGCGCTCGCGCGGCCCCTCCGCGCCGGCCAGGCAATCGTCGATATAGTTGCGGATCTGCGGGTCCCAGTGCCGATAGTTCGACGCGTTGATGGCAAACTCGCTGGTCCGGTCGGGAATCTCCACCGCCCCCTTCAGCTCGACGAAGCCGCTAGAGCCGGGCGAGAAGATGAAGACGCTGGTGCCGTTGCCGAGCGACAGCACCAGCAACAGCTGCGGCCCGTAGATGAAGAAGCCGGCGCCCAATTGCCGCGAGCCCGGCTGCTGGAATACCGAGCCCGGATCGGCCCTGTGTTCGTCGGTCGCCGGCAGGATCGAGAAGATCGTCCCGACCGAGACGTTGGTGTCGATGTTGGACGAGCCGTCCAGCGGATCGATCGCCAGAGCGAGCGTGCCGGCCGGGTCGAGCGTCACCGGTTCGTCCTGTTCCTCCGACCCGTAGAAGGCGATGGCCGACGCCTTCGCGGCGTCCATGAACAGCCGGTCGGCGACGACGTCGAGTTCCTTCTGCACGTCGCCGCCGGCGTTGGTCGCCTCGCGCGACGAGCCGAGATTGTCGCCGCCGCCATTGATGATGGTGTTGCGCAGCTTGACGGCGGCCACGGCCAGCTGGCGAACCGTTTCGGCGACCTTTTCGCGCGTCGGGTCCGCGCCTGCGGCGGACTGAAGATAGGCGTCGAGAGACGAGGGCATGTTTTCCTCCTGGGTGGCGTCGAAGCTCTGCGTCGCCGTTCACCCGTCGTTGGAAGGATGTTGGATGGCGCCTGGAGCTAAGTAAAATTCATTATCTTTACCCGATCGATAAATTAAATTATGGATCGGTTATGCGTAACCTCACATTGCGACAGCTGCGATCGATTCAGGCGATCGACCACCACGGGACGATCGCCGCCGCCTCCCGGCAGCTCGGCCTGACGGCGCCGGCGGTGACATTACAGGTAAAGCAGCTGGAAGACGATTGCGGACTGGCATTGTTCGATCGCACCCGCGAGGGCATGCGGCTGACCGTGGCCGGCGCGGCGGTGCTGGAGGCGGCGAACGCCATCGAGACGACGCTGCGGGCCCTCTCCGACGAGATCCTGGCGATCAAGGGCGTGCGCTCGGGCACGATTCGGCTCGGCGTGGTGTCGACGGCGAAATACTTCGCACCCCGGCTGATCGCCGCGTTCCGGCGCGAATATCCGGCCATCGAGATCAAGCTGACGGTCGGCAACCGGCTGGAGATCATCCGCGACCTGAAATCCTATCAGCTCGACATCGCGCTGATGGGGCGCCCGCCGATCGAGTTTCCGGTCGAGGCGATGGTGTTCGGCGACCATCCCCTGGTGATGATCGCACCGCCCGAGCATCTGCTGGCCAAGGCCCGCGACATCGACCGGGCGCGGCTGCTCAAGGAGACCATCATCATCCGCGAGCCCGGATCGGGCACCCGCGCCTCTCTCGAGGGCTTCTTCGCCGGCCATCCGGGGGAACTGGACGAGGTCAGCGTGGAGATGGGCTCCAACGAGACCATCAAGCAGGCGGTGATGGCCGGGCTCGGCATCGCCTTCATCTCGGCCCACACCATCGCCTTCGAGGTGGAGATGGGGCGGCTGGTCATCCTCGACGTGGAGCATCTGCCGATCCGCCGGCAATGGCACGCGGTCGGCCGCAAGGAGCGCATGCCGGCGCCGGCCGAGATCGCCTTCAAGGAGTTTCTCGTCAAGCGCGGCGCCGTCCATTTGCCGCTGCTCGGCCAGCTCTACCCCGCCGAGGGGATCGTGGCTGAGGGGTAAGGGGTGGGCAATAAGCTCGCGCCGACGTCGAGATAGCCTGCCAAAAGGGGTGATTGAAAGGCTGTGGAAAGGGCGTGAGAATGGCCATCTGGATGAAGTGGGGCCAGCTGCTTTGCGCCCATGTCGGTCCTTGACTCTGCGTTTTAGGCGCTTGAAAGCGGAGGCTGGTCCCGGCGTAATGTGCGTGCTCCGTGACCCAGCTAGAGCAACCATCGACTTCCAAAAGGAGTAGCGCTCGTATTCAGGTGCACGCTGGAGGACCATGCCTCCAATCAACGCCCTCCCAGGGGAATTGCTAGCGTATCGCAGTTGAACAGGCTTCGCGCTACTGTTGCGTTAACCAGAAAGTGGAGGGGCGCTTTGGCCGCCGTCAAATCGAAGCGAAGCATAGCGGAAAAGCTTCCGGTCGTACCTGGAGGATTGATCGAAGCAATAAAGAATAGGCGTGTCGTTCTTTTCATGGGAGCTGGTGCATCTATGGAGGCACGGGGCGGTAGAGGCGAAAAGCCGCTTTCAGCGACGGATCTGCGCGACAGGCTGGCCATCGATTTTCTGGGAAAGCAATTTGTCGACTCGGATCTAATGTCTGTCGCCGACATGGCGATCGAGATGGCCGGTCCGCACGTGGTCTTCGAGCGCATCCGCTCGCTCCTGTCTCCCCTACTACCAACGCCTGCGCACCTCCTCCTGCCGACGTTCCGTTGGCGGGCGCTCGTGACGACCAACTACGATGACCTCATCGAGAGGTCGTATCGCCTCGGCCTGAGAAACCAGCTCCAGAACATCGTTCCCATAGTCAAGAACACAGAGCCAGTTGAGGAACTCCTGCAGAGTACAGAACGGCCTGTCCTGCTGCTTAAGCTGCATGGCTGCGTCAATCACGCGCACGACGAGCACGTCCCTCTCGTGCTTTCGCACGAACACTACGCCCTCCACGATCGCCATCGTGACAACCTATATTCGCGCATGAACCAGTGGACACACGAGTCGACGTTCGTCTTCTGCGGCTACGGCATCGGCGACGCACACATTCGCAACATTCTTCACCGGCTCGACGCCAACGGCGTAAAACGACCGAATTATTACATTGTTACTCCGACAATGGACGAGGTTCAGGCCGACTACTGGTCTAAGAAAAAGGTTACCCTGATACAATCGACTTTCGGAAACTTTATGGCAGCGCTAAACGCCGCCATTCCCGAGATGTGGCGTTCCCTCGAGGCCGGCCAGGGTTTAAAGGAACTCTCCGTCCGAAAGCACTTCCGGACGAACCGGGATCCGACCCCAGCGCTTATGACAGCCCTCGAACGTGACTTTCGCCATGTCCACGCGTCCATGGCAGCCGATCCTCAAAACGCGCGACGCTTCTACGAGGGATTTGACACTGGATGGGGAGCGATACTTCAGAACCTCGACATCCGGCGCAGAGTGATGAACGATCTGCTGCTTAAGGCAGTCGTGGAAGAGATCGACTCGACGGAGTGCCGGCTCGTTCTGCTCCGGGGGCCGGCGGGAAGCGGAAAGTCCGTCACCTTGAAGCGAGCCGCGATGACCGCAGCCGACGAACTCGACCAACTTGTGGTGTGGCTCGAGTCCGATGGCGCCCTGCGTGCTGAAGCCGTTCTTGAGTTAGCTGATCTCACAGGCAAAAGAATCTTTGTCTTCGTTGACAGAGCTGCAGTGCACCTCGCCAGCATCGAAGCACTTCTGAAGGCTGTCCGGCAGAAGAACGCGCTTGTCACCATCGTCGCCGCCGAGAGGGACAATGAGTGGAACATTTTCGCCGGACGTCTCGCCGAACGGTGGAAACCGTTGGAGTTCCGCATAGGGCATCTGGCTCCACGGGAGATCGAAGATCTAGTTGAGATTCTCAACAAGCACGACAGTCTGGGCCTTCTCAGCACTCAGCCGCGTCCCCAACAGATCGAGGCCTTCCAGAAGCGTGCCGACCGACAGCTTCTCGTCGCCCTCCACGAGGCGACAAGGGGTAAGGCTTTCGAAGAAATCGTCCACGACGAGTATCTCGGTATCGTTCCCGACCGGGCGAAGCGCCTGTACTTGGACATATGCACTCTGAACCAATTCGCGGTGCCCGTCAGGGCCGGAATTATTTCTCGCGTTGCCGGCATTCGGTTCAACGATTATCGTGAGAACTTGTTCGATCCGCTTGAGAACGTCGTACTCACCGATGAGAATCGGTACACCGGCGACATCGAATATCGGGCGCGGCACCCGAAAGTTGCGGAGTTTGTATTCCAGGGAGCGTGCCCGACCGACGAGTCGAAGTCCGCGCAACTGACGCGCATGATCGAGCACCTCGACGTTGGCTTCCTTCCCGACCGGATCGCGATCGAGAGCATCGCCAAGGGCAGAGTCCTCAGCGAGATGCTGTCCAGCGCCGCCTACGGACGGGAAATCTATGCCGCAATCGTCAAGGCGTTGCCCGACGCAGCCTTCGTCCTGCAACAGTGGGCCACCATCTTCGAGTACGCCGCGCATGATGGCTCCCTCGAGGAGGCGGAGAAGCTGGCGCACCTCGCGAAGGACCTCGATCCAAAGTCCAAGTCCGTCGCGCACACCCTTTCCGAAGTCGCTCGTCGACGAGCCAGCGCAGAACGTTCGCCGGTGCTCAAGGAGCAGTTCCGGCGTCAGGCGCGCAAGAGGCTGACGGACGCCGGTTCTGCTTCCGACATGCTGGTCATGTCTTCTAAATGCAAAATCCTCGTCGACGAGGTGAAGGATCTCGTTGAGTCGATCGGAGACGATCACGACGAGGATGCAGCCGGCAGGCTCTCGGAACTCGTACGGGAGGCCGAGTTGGAGATCCGTCAGGCGCAGCAACTCTATCACGACACCGCCGATCTCGACGAAACACAGTGGCGTCTAAGCGCGATTCTTGGTCAGCACGCGAAGGCTAGAAGCGCCCTCGAGCGTGCATGGCGGAAACAGCCGAGAGGAGCTAGCGTCGCGTTGCGGCTGCCAAGGAGTACGCTGCGGACGACGCGGGAAAGGCTTCGTCGATGCTAATCGAGGCACTGGAGCGTTTTCCGGACGACAAGGCGGTTCACTACGAGATGGCCCGGTTCCTGCTGCGTTCGGAAGAGAACCTCTCTCCGCAGATTGGTGGACACTTGGGAAGGAGCTACTCGCCCGGTGACCGCAACTACAACGCACGACATCTCCACGCCCAATATCTCTTCTGTGTTGGGGAGGCCAAAAAGGCCGAGGCTCTGTTCCAGGACGTTGAGGAAAGGGCACCGCCGGAATTCCGAGATCAGACGACAAATCCCGACCGCGGAATTGCACGGCACCTAAAACGAGGGATCGGGCGCGTTGTCAGGAAGGATAGCACTTACTGCTTCATCCACTCACCCGCTTATGGGAAGGACATCTACGCGAACGAACGCGACTCCGACGTCTCGGTCTGGGAGTTGATCCGCTCCGGAACCCAAGTGGACTTCAAGGTAATGTTTCGACGCGGCGGGCCGGTCGCACATGACTTACGTCCGATGTCAGGATGAGGGTCGGGGACAGCATCAAGTGCGAGCTGCCATGGATTGACAGCTTGCGAACTTCGGTCAACTTCCGGCCCATAGCCCAAAAAAATTTATCCCCACCCTTTTCCCCTCCCGCATACTCCTCTCACCGCCGGCCCACGGAACGGGCGCGAATGATCACCGGGATCGTTCGGGGGCTGGCGGGCGGTGTCCGCGACGGGGCTTCTTCCGGAGAAGTCCCCGGCCCGGACGGCCCCGAGCGCCCGCCGGACCGTCCCCCACTAGGAGGGGTCTGTGGATCGGTCCACTTGAACGCCCCGCAAGGGGCGTGAAGATCCGGCAGCGCACGAGGGCTCCGCTTGAAGGCCGAGGGTGTCGCATCGCAGCGGGGGTGTCCCGCCAGCGAGGCGCAGCCGAAGCTGAAACGGCGGGGCACAGTGTTCAAGGGGTTGGCCAAACACCGCGCGGGATGCCGGAGGCGGACCGTATGACGTAAAACAGTCGGAGGGTTCGCCTCCGGCGTCCCGCCGCTCGTCTCGTCAGAGACGAGACGGAAACAGGGGCCCGTCAGTGAGCGGCGAAGCCGCGAAACTTAAGGACGGGACAGAGAACGGACCCCGCCCGTAAGCTCCTCGCGGAGCTCGTCGCTGGCGGGGACCCCGAGGACGGCAAATCGAACAAGGAAGGGAGGCGAAACCAGTGTCGAGGAATGCATACGCCGGCCGCCAAAGCGGTGCGGGCGATGACGCGCGCCCTCTCGCCCCTTGTGGGAGAGAAAGCCTTTTCGTGGAATTGTGCCGAGCGCAGCGAGGTGCAAACTACAGAAAAGGCCAGTGAGGGGTGTCACCAATGAAGCCGCCGTTGCGACAAGGGGCAAGTCGCATACCCCTCTCTTGCGATTTCTATCGTTTAGCTCCTGCGTCGCTAAGCCGATGAAATCGCCTTCTCTCCCACAAGGGGCGAGAGGGGCGCCGAGCCCGGACACTCCTCACCCCTCCAGCAGCGGCGCCTGCCGCAATGCCGCCAGATCGGCCGAGCCGGTGCAGAAACAGGCGATGCGCAATTGCTGGATGATTTGGCGAAAGTGGTCGACGACCGCCTCGGCCGAGCGCTCGGCATGGGGCAGCGAGGCCGCCGCCTGGCCGGCCAGATCGGCGCCGAGTCGGATCGCCCTGGCCGCGTCGAGCCCGTTGCGCACCCCGCCCGAGCCGATGACGACCGTATCCGGGCAGGCGGCGCGCACGGCGACGATCGCGCGCGGGGTCGCAATGCCCCAATCGGAAAACACCAGCGCCGTTTCGCGCGTTGCGGTATCGCCCGCCCGCTCCGCCTCGACCGCGGCCCAGCTGGTGCCGCCCGCGCCGGCGACGTCGATCGCCTGGACGCCGGCATCGACCAGCCGTCGCGCCAGCCGGCCGGACAGGCCCGCGCCGACTTCCTTGACCACGACCGGCACCGGCAGCGCCCGCGCCAGCCCCTCGATCGCGGCGAGGACACCACGCCAGTCGGTATCGCCGCCAGCCTGCACCGCTTCCTGCAGCGGATTGAGATGGACGATCAGCGCGTCGGCGTCGATCATCTCGACGGCGCGGCGGGCCTCGTCGGGGCCATATCCGAGCGCCAGCTGCGCCGCGCCGATATTGCCGAGGATCGGGATGCTCGGGGCCAGGGCGCGCAGCGACCGGTCGAGGCCGCCGGAGCCGCGCCCTTCGAGCGCGATGCGCTGCGAGCCGACGGCAAAGGCGAGGCCAAGCGTTTCGGCCGCTTCGGCGAGATGGGCGTTGATCCGGGCCGATCGTTCGGGGCCGCCGGTCATCGATGCGATCAAGAGCGGCGCCTTCAGCCGGCGGCCGAGGAAATTGGTCGACAGATCGACGTCGGCGAGCGCGATCTCGGGCAGCGCCACATGCTCGAAGACGATGCGGTCGAAGCCGTTCGGCGCCCGCCGCGCGGCGAGCGCGGGGGCGAGCACGATGTCCAGATGATCGCTCTTGCGCCCCTCGATGTCCCCCGAAGGCGCGGCGCCCGGTTGTTCTGCCACGTCGGCCTGTGTCCTGTCAGCGGCGGTGGTCCTGATCGATGTGGCTGCCGCGCCCGATAGTGGCATTTCGTGACGGCCGGCGTCCACCGAGCGGCGATCCGTCAGCTTCTGGCCAGCCGCGCCGCCCGCCGCGCCCGCGCCTCGTCGAGCGCGTCGTGCTTGACCTCAGGCAGGCAGGTGCGCCAGTCGGTGCCGGCGATGGTGACGACCCGGTTGCCGCGAAAATCGGCGTCGGCGGTGATCAGGCCGCGTTCGTCCATGAAGCTCAGGAGGAACCGGCCGCGCGACGGCGAATGGCTGCCATAGGCGCGGGCCAGCGCTTCGTCGGACGGGCACTCCACGCCGTCGCGGGCGGCTCTCGCGAGCATCATGTAGACGCCCTGCATCTCTTCCGGCAGGTCCGCGGCGCGCCCGACCACCGCCTGCCATGCCTCGTCCTCGGTCTCGACCGAGACGCCGGCCCGGGCCAGCGACAGCCGGCGCCGGAACGCCGCCATGTCGGTTTCGGCCCCGCGCAGCCGCTTCAGCCGGCAATGGGTGAGGAAATCCTGGTAGAGCACAGGCACCGGCCGGAAGGCGGCGTCGGGGTCTTCGAGCATTTCGGCGAAGATCGCGTCGACCGCCGCCGCCCGCTCCTCGACCGAGCGCGGATCGTCATCGACCGGCTCATGCCGCTCGGACACCGACGGCGCGGCGGCGACGCGCTCCAGGAGTTCATGGGTCGCGACCGGTGCGTTCGCCGCCTCGAGGCGCGGCGACGGGCTCGCGAAGGGCCGCTGCGGGCGCTGGCGCTCGGCCGCCCGGTCCTCTTCGCTGACGGTGAAGATCAGATCCTCCATCGTCTCGCGCGGCGTTTCCGGCAACGGCATCAAGGATGGCCGGCCGCTGCGCCCCGCCGTCTCGACCGAGCCGATCCTGATCGGCACCGGGCGCCGCGACAACGCCGGCCCGAGGGCGACGAAATTGCCGGTTTCCAGATCGCGGAACCGCTCGGCCGCCCGCCGGTCCATGCCAAGCAAATCGGCGGCGCGCTGCATGTCGATGTCGAGGAAGGTGCGGCCCATCAGGAAGTTCGAGGCCTCGGCCGCGACGTTCTTGGCGAGCTTGGCCAGCCGCTGGGTGGCGATAACGCCGGCAAGCCCACGCTTGCGGCCACGGCACATGAGGTTGGTCATCGCGCCGAGCGAGGCCCGGCGGGCTTCCTCGGAGTGTTCGCCCGCCATCGCCGGTGCGAACAGATGCGCCTCATCGACGGCGATCAGCATCGGATACCAATGGGCGCGGTCGGCGTCGAACAGCCCGTTCAGGAAGGCGGCCGCGCACATCATCTGCACCTCGGCGTCGAGCCCTTCCAGATCAAGCACGACCGAGGCGCGATGCTCCCGGATGCGTCGCGCGATCCGCGTCAGTTCCGCCGGCGTGCGGTTGGCGTCGACGACGACATGGCCGTAGCGCTCGGCCAGCGAGACGAAATCGCCCTCGGGGTCGATGATCGCCTGCTGCACCCAGTCGGCGCTGCGTTCCAGAAGACGGCGCAAGAGATGCGACTTGCCGGAGCCGGAATTGCCCTGGACGAGCAGGCGCGTCGACAGGAGCTCTTCCAGATCGAGCTCCGCCGGTTCGCCGGTTGGGGTCGTGCCGAGATCGACGGCAATCGTCATGAGGAGTCTTTTCGCCGCAAAGGGTGGTCGTCGAGGATGCCGTGCCGGTCGACTCGGGAGTGCGAACCGGCAGGGCGTCATCCATAACACGCGGCCGCGCTCCGGAGTCAGGCACGCGGCATCATGTCCACAGAATCGCTCAGGCGGCGGTCAGGGTCGGGATCGCGCTGACGTCGACATCGCGCTCGGCATGCCAGGCGTCGTGAGCGGCCTGCATACGGAGCCACAACCCCGCACCATTTCCAAACAACTTGCCAAGGCGTACCGCGACGTCTGCCGATACCGGCTTCTTTTCGCGCAGGATGTCGTAAAGTTGCTGACGAGAGATACCGAGCAAGGCAGCGATTTCGGTCTTGGTGCGGCCGGTGGCCGGCAGAACGTCCTCGCGCAGAAGCTCGCCCGGATGGATCGGACAGCGATTCGGGTCGCGATCTGTGGACATATCCGTCATCGAGATAACCTCAGTGATACTGCTCAAGATCGATACGGCTGGGCTCGGCACCCTCAAACTCAAACGTCAGACACCAAGGCCCGTTGATGTGAATGGTGTACCGGGTCGGATCGAAGCCGAGCAAAGCATGAAAATCAAAGCCCGGCATTTTGAGATCCGCGATCGAGCGCGCGACGTCCAACGCATCGAGACGACGAAGAATCCGCTTTTGCAAGTCGGGCCGAACTTTCGCCGATTTTCCGGTGGTCCAAAGCTGCTCCAGCGCCTTGCTTTTGAAGTTCTTGATCATCGCTCACCGCATCAGGGCGCAACGTAAGCTAAACGCTTACAAAGAGCAAGAGGCGGCGGCTTTTTATAGCCACTTGTCATAGTCGGACACCAAGAGATGCAGCGGGTCATCGTCCTCCTCGATCTCGGCGAAGCGGCCGATCGGCTCGCGAAAAATGTTGTCGGTGAGATCGTCGTTGACGGTCGAAACCTCGCCGATCAAGACGTCGCCGCCCTCGCCCCAGAAGGCATGCCAGCTGCCGGGCAGCAGCGTCACGCTCTCGCCGGGCGACAGCTTGAGGATGCCGCCTGCGGGAAGCTTGCGGGTGATGCCGTCGGTGACGACCGTGACCTCGGCGTCCTCATCAACCGAACCATCCGGGGCGCTCTCGAAGAGTTCGAGCGCCAGCGTTGCGCCGCCGCGATTGATGATGTCCTCGGCCTTTACGATGTGGCGGTGCATCGGCGATATCTGGTCGTGCCGCGAGATCATGATCTTTTCGGCGTACAGCATACCGCGTCCGGCCTGAAGGTCGGCGCTGTGGCCGTTCCTCACGGTGAACAGGAACAGGCCGAGCCGGTCGTAGTCGCCCTTACCGTAATCGGTGACGTCCCAGCCGAGTCGGCGCTCGACGATGGCCGACAGTTCGCTGCGGCGGGACTTCATCTCGCTGGGCGAGAGATAGGCGAAGGGCGGCATGACGTAGCCGAAGGAGCGGATGAATTCGCCGCCCTGGCGAATGATCTCATTGACGCGTGATCGTTGCATGGCTGGCCTCGTTTCGCTGCCGCGCCGCTCATCCGACGAGGATGATGCGGCAATCATTGACGTTGGTGTGGGTCGGGCCCGGCGCGAACAGGTCGCCCAGCGCCTCGAAAAACCCGGTGGAATCATTGTCCGCTAGCGCGCGCTCGGCGTCGAGCCCGGCGGCTTTCGCCCGCGCCAGCGTGTCCGGCAGCACGAAAGCACCGGCCGGATCGCTGGACAATCCGGTGCCGCCGTCGGTGCCGTCCGTGTCGCCGGACAGCGCCGCGATGCCGGGCTCGCCATCGAGCGCGACGCCTAGCGCAAGGGCGTATTCCTGGTTCGGCCCGCCGCGCCCCTCGCCGCGGATCGTCACGGTCAGTTCGCCGCCGGACAGGATGGCCAGCCGCTCGCCACGTGCTTTGGCCGCGAGCGCCAGACGCGCATGTTGGCGCGCCACGTCCCGCGCCTCGCCCTCGACGTCCGCGCCAAGGCTGTGGACGGTGTAGCCGAGCGCGGTCGCGGCGCTTTCGGCGGCCTCAAGCGAGGCGGCCGGCGTCGCGATGGTCCGGTATTCGCTCGCCGCGAAGATCGGATCGCCGGGCTTCGGCGACTCGTTCGCCGGGTCTTCCAGCGCCGCCCGGCACGACGGCGGCAGGTCGATGCCGCGCTTTGCGATGATCGCCCGCGCCTCGGCGAGCGTCGTCGGATCGGGCACGGTGGGTCCGGAGGCGATGACGCTCGGGTCGTCGCCCGGCACGTCCGAGATCGCCAGGGTGAGGAGGCGTGCGTCGCCGCAAGCCTTGGCGAGCCGGCCGCCCTTGATCTTCGACAGGTGCTTGCGCACGCAGTTTATCTCACCGATCCCGGCGCCGCTTCTGAGCAACGCCCTGGTCACGGCCTGCTTGTCGGCAAGGCTGACGCCGTCGGCGGGCAGCAGCCAGTTCGCCGAGCCCCCGCCTGAGATCAGCGCCAGCACGAGATCGTCCTTGCCGGCCGCCTCGGCCAGTTCGAGAACCTTCGCGGTCGCAGCGAGTCCGTTTTCGTTGGGCAGCGGATGGCCGGCCTCGACGACAGGGATCGGCCCGGCATCCAGCGCATAGCCGTCGCGGGTGACGGCGATCCCGGTCAGACCGGAGTCCGGGACGCCGTGGGTGCCGCGATAGTGCGCCACGGCCGCCGCCGCCATCGAAGCCGCCGCCTTGCCGGCTGCGAGGATGACGATCCGTCCGACGGGCGGCTTCGGCAAATGTGCGGCCAGAATGGTCGAAGGGTGCGCGACCGCCACTGCCCGCTCGAAGATCGCGGTGAGATCGTCCCGCGTCCGATTCTGGTTCATTTCGCCCCCGCCCGCTCAATCAATCGCCGCCCCTATAGCAGCCAGGCCGTGGGACTGAACAGCGGTGAAAGGGCTTGACGAAACCCGACATCGCATGGCGCGGCATTGGGAACGACGGCGAGCGGAGGATGGCAAAATAGCCGCGAGCACCTTCTTACGCGGTGCACGCGGCCTATGTTGAGCCCACACCCGCGTCGCAGGAACAGCCGAAGGCAGCGCCATGTTCGAAGGCTTCGATCCCGTCCTTCTCGCCCGAGTCCAGTTCGGCTTCACCATCGCATTCCACATCATCTTCCCGGCCTTTTCGATCGGGCTTGCCTCCTATCTGGCTGTGCTGGAAGGGTTGTGGCTGGCGACCGGCAAGCCGGTCTACATGGATACATTCAAGTACTGGGTAAAGATCTTCGCGATCAGCTTCGGCATGGGCGTCGTGTCGGGCATCACCATGAGCTACCAGTTCGGCACCAACTGGTCGGTGTTCTCGGACAAGACGGGCCCGATCCTCGGTCCGATGATGGGCTATGAGGTGCTGTCGGCGTTTTTCCTGGAGGCCGGCTTCCTCGGCATCATGCTGTTCGGCCAGAAGCGGGTCGGCGCAAGATTGCATTTCGCCGCAACGGCCGTCGTCGCACTCGGCACCGTGTTCTCGGCCTTCTGGATCCTGTCGGTCAATTCCTGGATGCACACGCCGGCCGGCTACGGGATCAATGCCGGCGGCCAGTTCGTGCCGGAGGATTGGTGGGCGATCGTCTTCAATCCTTCCTTCCCCTACCGCCTCGTCCACATGGTGCTGGCGGCGTATCTGACGACCGCTTTCGTCGTCGGCGCGGTCGGGGCATTCCACCTCCTGCGTAGTCGTTATAACGCCAGCGCTCGGCTGATGTTCTCGATGGCGCTGTGGATGGCAACAGTCGTCGCCCCACTTCAGATCATCGCCGGCGACGAGCACGGCCTCAACACGCTGGAGCATCAGCCGGCCAAGGTCGCTGCCATGGAGGGGCATTTCGAGACCAATGTCGACGGGCCGATGCCGCTAACGCTGTTCGGCATCCCTGACATGGAGGAAGGGAGGACAAAATATGCCGTCGATATCCCCTATCTCGGTTCGCTCATCCTCACCCGGTCGCTCGATGGCACGGTGAAGGGGCTCGACGCCTTCCCGCGCGAGGATTGGCCAAATTCAACCGTCGTATTCTGGTCGTTCCGGACCATGGTCGGCATCGGCTTCGCCATGCTCGGTATCGGGCTGTGGTCGCTGTTTCGCCGGGCTTTCGGCTCGATCTACGAAAGTCCCTGGCTGCAGCGAGCGATGATCGCCATGGGGCCGATGGGCTTCGTCGCCGTCATCGCCGGTTGGATCACCACGGAGGTCGGTCGCCAACCCTTCACCGTCTACGGTCTTCTGCGAACGTCCGAGAGCGTCTCGCCGATCGCGGCGGAGGCGGTCGGCGCGTCGCTCCTGGCTTTCATCATCGTCTATTTCCTGCTGTTCGGCGCCGGCACCTTCTACATCCTGCGGCTGATGTCGAAGCCCCCGACGCCCTTCGAGGAAGAGACGCTGGATCACCCGACCCGGACCGCCGGGCTGGCCTCGTCGGCATCAGCAGACGGTCACGCCGCCGTCGATCCGGCTGAATAGGGAGACGACGATGGACCTTGCTATTCTCTGGGCGTTCCTCATCGCCTTCGCCGTGGTCGCCTATGTCATTCTCGACGGCTTCGATCTCGGCACCGGCATCCTCTTCCCATTGCTCGGCCGGACCGAAAACCGGGATACGGCGATGAACACCGTGGCACCGATCTGGGACGGCAACGAGACCTGGCTGATCCTGGGCGGCGGCGGCCTGTTCGCAGTCTTTCCACTGGCCTACGCCATCATCATGCCGGCGATCTACGCACCGATCATCGCCATGCTGCTGGCGCTGATCTTCCGGGGCGTCGCCTTCGAATACCGGTTCAAGACGGTGCGCGGCCGCTGGCTCTGGGACGTCTCGTTCTTTCTCGGCTCCTTCGTCGCGGCGCTCAGCCAGGGTATCGCCCTCGGCACGCTGGTGCAGGGGATCGAGGTGTCCGGCCGCGCCTATGCCGGCGGCTGGTTCGACTGGCTCACACCCTTCTCGCTGATGACCGGTGGCGCCGTCGTCATCGGCTACACGCTGCTCGGCGCAACCTGGCTGGTGATGAAGACCGACGGGGAATTGCGCGACATCGCGCGCCGTTATGCCTTTTTCGCCGGAATCGGCACGCTGTTGCTGATGGGCGCGGTCAGCCTGTGGATGCCGTTTCTGAAGGAGGAGTTCTACCTGCGCTGGTTCGCTTTCCCGCAGATCCTCTATGTGGCGCCGGTGCCGATCCTCACCGCTCTCGCCGCCTTCAGCCTGTTGCAGTCGCTGGCCGCCGGCAAGGATGTGCGGCCTTTCCTGTCGGCGCTGGCGCTTTTCCTGCTCGCCTTCGCCGGGCTCGGCATCAGCTTCTACCCGAACATCATTCCACCGGACGTCACCATCTGGGAGGCCGCCGCGCCGGATGCCTCGATGGAATTCCTGCTGGTCGGCGCATCGGTGCTGATCCCGATGATCCTGATCTATACCGGCTATGCCTATTGGGTGTTCCGCGGCAAAGTCCGCCCCGGCGAGGGCTATCATTGAGCCGCGCCCGTGGCGGGGCCGGCGACGAAGGGCCGCTGTGGCAGCGGATCGGCTGGTTCGTCCTCTTGTGGCTCGGCGGCGTCGCCGCCGTCGGGCTCGTGGGCTTGGTGATCCGCAGCGTGCTGATCGGCTGATCAGGCCGCCAGCGTCAGTTCCGGCAGGAAGTCCAGCACCATCGCCATGTCGGCGTTGAACGCTTCGCTCTCGCCCGCACGCACCGCCTCGTCGGGAAGCCGCAGGATATAGGACGGGTGGATGGTGACCAACAGCTTGGTCGCCTCGTCGAGGTCGATCAATCGCGAGCGGATATCGCGAATCGCCACCGATCTGCCGAGCACGGCCTGCGCCGCCGTCGCGCCGAGGGCAACGATCAGCTTCGGCTTGATCAGTTCCCGTTCCAGATCCAGCCACCAGCGGCAGGATTTCACCTCGCCGGCATTGGGCTTGGCATGGATGCGCCGCTTGCCGCGCAGCACGAATTTGAAGTGCTTCACCGCATTGGTGACATAGGCCTGCCGCCGGTCGATGCCGGCTGCAGCGAGCGCCTGATCGAACACCTTTCCGGCCGGGCCGACGAAGGGCTCGCCGGCGATGTCCTCCTGGTCGCCCGGCTGCTCGCCGACGAAGATCACCGGCGCGTCGTCCGGTCCCTGGCCGAATACCGTCTGGGTCGCTGGCTCCCAGAGCGGGCAAGCCTTGCAGGACCTTGCCACCGCGCGCGCCGCGCGGATGCTGTCGGGCCGCGCGTCGCCCGCTGCGTGATCGAGCGCTGTGCTCGTCTTCGCCATCTGCTCGCGCTCCATCCGTCGCTCATGGGAGAAACTCGGCAGGGTCGGCGCGGTTGCGATCATCCGACGCGCCGCCGCCTCGGCGCCCGCGACAAGCGGCTTGATCAACGCCGTCTCCGGCATGTTGGCCCAATATTTCTTGGGCATTTCCGCCTGCATCGCCTTCACCTTCAGCCGCGCGGGATTAAAGATCGAGGCGTAATAGGTCAGCCACAGCGCTTCCATGTCGTCGTCCTTGGGACGCATGTCCTTGGTCGCCCCCGGCAGAAATGCCAATTCCGCGCCATCCCAGTGGACTGAGCGCTCGGGGGTCATGATCGTCCAGACCATGCCGGCGAAGCGCCGGGCGAAGAACGGGGCAGTCAGTTCGACAACGTAGTGGAATGGCTCGAACCAGGCGACATAGTGCTTGCCGCCCTCGCCGTCCTCGACCTCGCGGAAGCGAACGAAGGCCTTCATCTTGTGGCTGTCGCGCCGCACCGCCTTCTCCATGGCGGTGGCGCGCAGGACATCCGGGTCCGACGCGATCTCGAGCAGCTTCTTTTCCGTCTGCAGCCGCCACAGCAGCCGGTAAGCGAAGACGAACCGATCGGAATCGGCGTGGCAGAGTAGCTTGCGGGAGAGGTCAGGAAAGGCCTTTGGAACCGTCGGTTGCGCGGCGTCGGCGGGCGCTTCGGGCAAGGGCTCGGCGAACAGGCCGGGTGCTTCATCGTCGACGACGAAGCTCAACACCTCGGGCGGAATGCCGAGCGCCAGCGCCGTGCGGGCGGCTTTGCGCCAACCGTCGAAATCCGCAGCAAAGGCAAGGCGAGCGACGAACATCGACGTCTGGCTCTGGTCTGCTTCCACTTCAGAACAACGACAGTTGCGCCGCCGATCTCTGCTTCGGCACGAAGCGCGCGCGCAGGCCTTCGCTGTCCGTCGCCGCGCCCGGCGACCAGTCGAGCGCGGTGACGAACGGCCGGACCTTGGCGATCGACTGGCAGAGCCGGGCCACGTCATCGAGCCTGAGTGTGCGATGGCGGCGGGTCGACAGGACGCGGTTGACCGCGCGGGTTCCAAAGCCCGGCACGCGCAACAGCATGTCCCGGTCGGCGCGATTGACGTCCACCGGAAAACGATCGCGGTTTTTCAGCGCCCAGGCGAGCTTCGGATCGACGGCCAGATCCAGCATCCCGCCTTCGCCGCCGGAAACGATCTCGCCCCGGTCGAAGCCATAAAAGCGCATCAGCCAGTCGGCCTGATACAGCCGATGTTCGCGCATCAGCGGCGGCTTGGCGAGCGGCAGCCGGCTGGAGGCGTCGGGGATCGGTGAGAAGGCGGAATAATAGACCCGCTTGAGGCGGTAATTGCCGTAGAGATTTTCCGACCGGCCGAGGATGGCATCGTCGTCGGAGCCGTCGGCGCCGATGATCATCTGGGTCGACTGGCCGCCGGGCGCGAAGCGTTGCGGCTTCGTTCGGTCCTTTTTCTCGCCCTTGTGTTCCTCGATCTTGGCCCTCAGATGGCCCATCGAGCGGCGAATGTCGCGCGGCTTCTTTTCCGGCGCGAGTGCCTCCAGGGTCAGGTCGGTCGGCAGCTCGATATTGATCGACAGGCGGTCGGCGAACAGCCCCGCCTCCTCGATCAGGGCGGGCGATGCGTCGGGGATCGTCTTCAAATGGATGTAGCCGGCGAAATTCTCCTCCAGCCGCAGCTTTCTGGCGATCCGCACCATCTCCTCCATCGTGTAGTCGGAGTTGCGGATGATGCCGGAGGACAGGAACAGCCCTTCGATGTAATTGCGCTTGTAGAACTCCATCGTCAGCGTGACGACTTCCTCGACCGTGAAACGGGCCCGGGCCACGTTGGAGGACGAGCGGTTGACGCAATAGACGCAGTCATAGACGCAAAAATTGGTCATCAGGATCTTCAGGAGCGAGATACAGCGTCCGTCCGGCGCGTAGGCGTGGCAGATGCCCGAGCCCTCGGTCGAGCCGATGCCCTTGCTCTTGGCGGAATCGCGCCGGGTCGAGCCGCTGGACGCGCAGGACGCGTCGTATTTGGCGGCGTCGGAGAGGATCGCGAGCTTGTCGATGAGGGTCGTCTTGGCCATGACGCGGATATAGCGTTCATGAAATGTTCTCGCCAGCCACTTTCCGGATTTCTCGGCGAGACCCATTGTCGCAGGTTCGATCACGCGGCTGTGGACCGCGTCCATGCGACGAAAAGGCCGGCCGGACGTTCTTGTCCAGCCGGCCGATCTTCAGTCTGGCGCCCTGCGTCTGTCAGCCCGCGGATTTGGCCTTGTTCACCGCCCGCTTGGTGACGACCTTGACGAGGTTGGCGCGATAGGCCGACGTGCCGTGCAGGTCCGACAGCATGTCGCCCTCGTCGACCGACAGCCCGTCCACGGCCGAGCCGTCGAAATTCGATGACAGCGCCTGCTCGGCGGCCTCCCAGCGGAAGGCGCCGCCCATGCTGGCGCCGGTGACGCCGACCTTCACCTCGCCGCCGCGCTTGGCGACAAAGACGCCGCACATGGCATAGCGCGAAGCCGGATTGCGGAACTTCTCGTAGGCGCATTGATCCGGCGCTTGGAAGGAGACCGCCGTGACGATCTCGTTCTCCTCCAGCGCCGTCTCGAACAGGCCGAGGAAGAAGTCGTCCGCCGCGATCTCGCGCTTGTTGGTGTGGATCGTCGCGCCAAGCGCTTTCAGGGCGGCGGGATAATCGGCCGCCGGATCGTTATTCGCCACCGAGCCGCCGATCGTGCCCATGTGGCGCACGGCGATATCGCCGATCAGGCCAGCGAGGTCGGCGAAGCCATGGCAGGCAGCCTTCAACCCCTCATGGGCAGCGATCTCGCCATGGGTCATGCCGCCGCCGATCCGGATCGACTTGCCGTTGACCGTAATGCCCTTGAGTTCGGCGATATGGCGCAGATCGACAAGGTCGCTCGGCGCGGCGAGCCGCTGCTTCATGGTCGCGATCAGCGTCATGCCGCCAGAGAGGAATTTTCCCTCGCCGCCGGATTCACCGACCAGCTTGACGGCCTCGTCGATCGACGTGGGGCGGTGATAAGTGGTCTCGTACATCGGTTCTGCTCCCTCTGGCGCCGGGTCCGGAAATCGCGGAAGGACCGCGCGGCGCTATGGTTCGGATCGAAACGGGGCCAGAGAGCCCCTAAAATTCTCCCGGCGGCCCTTTTTTGCGGCCATCGGGCGGTTCGTTCTGCTCGGTCAGGCGACCGCGTGAAGCGCCTTCCAGACCTTTTGCGGCGTCGCCGGCATGCTCAGATCGTTGTTGCCGATTGCGTCGGTAATGGCGTTGATCACCGCCGGCGGTGAGCCGATCGCGCCGGCCTCGCCGCAGCCCTTCATGCCGAGCGGATTGCCGGGGCACAGGGTCTCGTTGGTAGAAACCTGGAACATCGGCAGGTCCCAGGCCCGCGGCATCGCATAGTCCATGTAGGACGCCGTCAGCAGTTGGCCGGTGTCGTCGTAATGAGCCCCTTCCAGAAGCGCCTGACCGATCCCTTGCGCGAGACCGCCATGCACCTGACCCTCGACGATCATCGGGTTGATCACCCGGCCGAAATCGTCGGCGGCGACGAACTGGATGATCTCGGTCGTTCCGGTATCCGGGTCGACCTCGACCTCGCAAATGTAGCAGCCGGCCGGGAAGGTGAAGTTGGTCGGGTCGTAGAACGCCCCTTCCTTCAGGCCCGGCTCCATCCCATCGGGGAGATTGTGGCCGGTGTAGGCGCCGAGACAGACCTCGTGCCAGGCCAGCTTCTTGTCGGTGCCGGCGACCTTCACCTCGCCGTTCTCGATGACGATGTCGCCCTCGTCGGCCTCCAGAACGTGGGCGGCGATCTTCTTGGCCTTGGCCTCGACCTTGTCGAGCGCCTTGTGGATCGCCGACATGCCGACCGCGCCAGAACGCGAGCCGTAGGTGCCCATGCCGAACTGCACCTTGTCGGTGTCGCCATGGATGACCTGGACGTTGTCGACCGGCAGACCGAAGCGCTCGGCTACCAACTGGGCAAAGGTCGTCTCATGGCCCTGGCCGTGACTGTGCGAGCCGGTGAGGATCTCGACCGTCCCGACCGGATTGACCCGGACCTCGGCCGACTCCCACAAGCCGACGCCGGCACCGAGCGAGCCGACCGCCTTCGACGGCGCGATACCGCAGGCCTCGATGTAGCAGCTCATGCCGAGGCCGCGCAGCTTGCCGCGCTGCTTGGCCTCCGCCCGCCGTGTCTCGAAGCCGGCGACGTCGGCAGCCTGCATGCCCGCGTCCAGCGTCGCGTCGAAGTCGCCCGCGTCATACGCCATGATCACCGGCGTCTGGTGCGGGAAGGAGCGGATGAAGTTCTTGCGCCGCAGCTCCGCCGGCGAAATGCCGAGTTCGCGCGCCGCCGTCTCCACCGTTCGCTCGATGACAAAGGTCGCCTCAGGACGCCCGGCGCCGCGATAGGCGTCGACGGGCACGGTGTTGGTGTAGACCGCCCGGACATTGGCGTGGATCGCCGGGATATCGTACTGGCCGGAGAGCAGCGTCGCGTAGAGATAGGTCGGGGTCGCCGACGAAAACAGCGACATGTAGGCGCCGAGATTGGCGATCGTGTCGACCTTGAGGCCGAGGATCTTGTGGTCGGCGTCGAGCGCCATCTCCACCTCGGTGACGTGGTCGCGGCCATGCGCGTCGGTCAGGAACGCCTCGGTGCGATCCGAGGTCCACTTGACCGGGACGCCGGTGCGCTTGGAAGCCCACAGGCAGACGATCTCTTCGGGGTAGATGTAGATCTTGGAGCCGAAACCGCCGCCGACGTCGGGCGCGATCACCCGCAGCTTGTGCTCCGGCGCAACGTTGTAGAAGGCGCTCATCACCAGCCGGGCGACATGCGGGTTCTGCGAAGTCGTCCAGCAGGTATAGTGCTCTTCCGCCGGATCGTAGACGCCGAGCGCGGCGCGCGGCTCCATCGGATTGGGAACCAGGCGGTTGTTGACGATGTGAAGCTTGGTGACATGGGCGGCCCCGGAAAACGCCGCGTCGGTCGCCGCCTTGTCGCCGAGTTCCCAATCGAAAATGAGATTGCCCGGCGCTTCTGGATGAAGCTGCGGCGCCCCATCCTTCAGCGCATCGACGGCGCTGACGACGGTGGGAAGCTCGTCATAGGAGACCTCCACGGCCTCGGCCGCGTCACGGGCCTGCAGCTGCGTGTCTGCTACGACCACGGCAATCGGCTGACCGACGTGGCGCACCGTCCCGACGGCGAGCGCCGGCCAGGCGCCCATCTTCATCGGTGTGCCGTCCTTGGACGACACCCCCCAACCGCAGATCAGATTGCCGATCCCGTCGCCCTGCAATTGCTCACCGGTGAGAATGCCGATCACGCCCGGCATGGAAGCCGCCGCGGCCGAATCGATGCCGGTGATCCTGGCGTGCCCATGGGGCGATCGCACGAACGCGGCGTATTTCATGCCGGGAACCGTCATGTCGTCCACGTAACGCCCGCGACCGGTAATGAACCGCCGGTCCTCCTTGCGCAAAACCTTTGCGCCGATGCCTTCAACACCCATCGTCGAAACCTCCCAGTATTCGAAATCGTGGCGGAACCACCTCGCGGCGTCCGCGTACGTGTCTCAATCGCCTTGCCAGCCCACGGGCCGGGCTTCCGATCTACTCGGCGGCGACCTGTTGCGGCTGCGCGGCGCCGGCTGCGGCCAGGATCGCCTTGACGATGTTGTGGTAGCCGGTGCAGCGGCAGATATTGCCTTCGAGGCCATCCCGCACGGCCTTCTCGTCGAGAGCGCTGCCATGTTGCCGGATCAGATCGACCGCGGTCATGATCATGCCCGGCGTGCAATAGCCGCATTGCAGCCCGTGATGCTCCCGAAAGGCAGCCTGGACGGGGTGCAACTCGGTGCCGTTCGCCAACCCCTCGATGGTCAGGACATCCGAACCGGACGTCTGTACAGCGAGCATCGTGCAGGACTTTACCGCCTTGCCATCGACGTGGACGACGCAGGCGCCGCATTGCGACGTGTCGCAGCCGACATGGGTGCCGGTCAGGCCCAGATTCTCGCGCAGGAACTGCACCAGAAGCGTGCGGTCCTCGACCACGCCCTTCATCTCGCGCCCGTTCACCGTCATCGTCACTTCAGTCATCAAAGTCCTCCCGGATACAGCCGACCTGCCGCATCAGCCACGCGGCGGGCGTTGAAATGAATTGCGCACTCTCGGATCGAGCATCGGAATGATCCAAAAACCGGATTCCACTTTGGTCCGATGCTCTGGGACGAGCGCCACGGTGCCGCGGCGAGAGTGCCCTTTGCGGGGAACCGCTTCAAGCGCTTTTCAGAACCAATCCAAAAAACGCCGCCGGAACCGGTCTTCGGGAACACCCCGCCGCGACGGGACCGGATGCTTGGCCGACCACCGGAGGCGAAGGACTGGCGATCGAAAGCCACCCTCCGCGCGGGCTGGGTGCGGCGGGATGTCTCGGGGTGACGGCAAATCTGTGTCCGGTTCGGCACAAACGGCCGGTGTAATCGCGCCGGAACACCGGCAACCGCCGGTTACCAGTTGTTATCCAAGCGATTTCCACCAATGCTAGAGGCAACTCAGGAGGACGAGTTCGGCTGCGCGCGATGGTCGCCGCTGCCGTGCCGAATTCGATGGCGTTTGTTGTCTCGCCGATCTCAAGGCGAGCGTGTGTGGCGACGGGAAGCGAGCGACTTGCAGTATAGGTTCCCACTCTTCGCCAAGCTGGCAGTGATCGTCCTCGGCTCCAGCCTGGTCGCCGCATCTCCGCAGCCCGTCGCAGCCTTCGAGATTTTCGGCCTGACCTTCTTCGAAGACGAAAACGCCGCGTCCGATCAGGTGCTCGACCCGGTCAACTACACCGTCACGCTGACGGTGGCACCGACCGAGGACGACGACGGTACCGTCGAGGAGGATCTGCGCGACGCCTCCACCCTCATCGCCGACGAGGCGGACCCAGTGTCCGGCTCGCTCGGGCTGCTCTCCAAGGCGAAGACCGACCGCAAGCGGCTGGTGGCCACCCTGTTCGAGAATGCCCGCTATGACGGGCTGGTCGACATCTTCATCGAAGGCCGCGATATCGCGGATTTGCCGCCCGACGCGACCTTCACGTCTCGGCCCGTCCCGGTGTCGATCCGCGTCCGCCCCGGCCCTTTCTACACGCTCGGCCGCGTGGCGATTTCCACCCAGGGCGTTCCCTTCGATGCGGCGGAATACAACCTCACTCCGGGAAGTTCGGCGCGTTCCGTCGATCTCCTCAAAGGCGAAGCCAAGCTTCTCAAGGATCTCCGCGACCAAGGCCGGCCGTTCGTGGCGGTCACCGGGCGCGAGATCGTCGCCGACGCCAAGACCGATCGGCTCGATTACTCGATCGCCATCGCGCCGGGCAATCCGGTGCCGTTCGGCGAAACCTGGGTCGCGGGGGCCGAAGACGTCGATCCGGGCTTCATCGCCTATATGGCAGGCGTCAAGGCTGGCGAGGTCTTCTCGCCGGAAGAACTCGCCGCGGCGCGCGATCGCCTCCTCAAGCTCGGCGTCTTCTCCAGCGTCACGGTGAGGGAGGCCAAGGCGCAGCAACCCGACGGAACGCTTCCCGTCCAGGTCGAGGTCGGCGAACGTAAATTCGGCTTCTACGGCATCGGCGCGACCTATTCGAACACCGAAGGCGCTGGCGCCTCGGGCTATGTCGGCCACCGCAACCTGTTCGGGCGGGCCGAAAGCATCCGGCTCGACGCATCCATCTCGCGCATCGGGGCGACCGCGATATCCAGCCAGGGCCGCAAGACCGACGGCGCCGACTACGCCGCCTCTCTGGTCTTCAAGAAGCCCGGCGTGCTCGGTCCGGAATCGGTCTATGTCGGCTCGATCGAGGCCAAGCGCGAACACCCGCTTGCCTATGATCGCGATTCCTTCGCCGTCACCAGCGGCGTCGAGTACGAGATCGACCGGAACCAGACTGTCGTCGCCACCGTCCGCGGCGAATACGAGGAGATCACCGATTTCCTCGGGACACGCGAATATCTGCTCGTCTCCGTCCCGATCAGCTACACGTTCGACAACCGCGACAACGAGCTCAACCCGACCGAGGGCCTGTTCGCCAAGGCGCTCGTCGAGCCGACCTACGGCTTCAACACCCAAACGCCCTTCGTGAAGACCCGCCTCGATGCGTCGAGCTATCTGTCGCTGTCGGAGAGCGACCGCTTCATCCTTGCCGGGCGTGTCGCCTATGGCACGATCTTCGGCGCAGATCTTCTCGACATCCCCAACGACCGGCGGTTCTACGCTGGCGGCGGCGGCTCGGTACGCGGCTACGAGTTTCAATCCGTCGGCCCGTATTTTCCGTCCACCGTGCCCCCGGGGTCGGGGTTCAATCCTGATTTCGTCGACACGCCGACCGGTGGCCTGTCGCTGTTCGAAGCCTCGGCGGAGGTCCGCATCGGGGTGACGGAAAGCATCCAGATCGTTCCGTTCGTCGATGTCGGAACCGTCTCGGACGACCTCGTCCCGGACTTTTCCAACTTCAAGATCGGCGCCGGCGTCGGCGCCCGCTACATCACCAGCTTCGGCCCGATCCGCTTCGACGTGGCGATCCCGCTCGACCCTGGCCCGCGCGATGCCAACTTCCAGTTCTATGCCGGCATTGGGCAAGCCTTCTGATGCGCCGCTTTAACCCCGTCCCCCCGCTCGCCGCCACAGTCGTCGTCGGCGTCGCCGCCGCCTTCCTGGCGAGCCGTCCCGCTCCGGCGCAGCAGTTCCTGGCCAACCAGATCGAGAGCTTCCTTTCCTCCGACACGATGACGGTCGAGATCGAGGGGCTGTCCGGCGCATTGACCGGTGACATCCGGATCGAGAGCCTGAGGGTCTCTGATCCGCAGGGCATCTTCCTGACGGGAAAGAATCTGGCGATGGACTGGTCGCCGCTCGCGCTCGTGCGCTCGAACGTATCGATCGAGAACCTCACCGCAGGCCAGATCGTCCTGGAACGGCTTCCGGCGGATCAGCCGACAAGCGAGGCGGATCAGGGCGGCGGCTTCTCGCTGCCGTCGATCACGGCCGACATCCGCAATCTCGCCATCGACGAATTCGTGCTTGGGGAAGCGCTTGCCGGCGTTCGCGCCCGACTGAAGGCGAGCGCCAGCCTGACGCTCGCCGACGATCCGACCAAGCTCGACGTCAAGGCCAATATCGACCGACTGGACCAACCGGGACAGATCGCCCTCGATGTGTCCTACGCGCCGGATCAAAACCAGCTCGCGATCGACGTGAAGGCGAGCGAGCCGGCCGGCGGGCTGGTGGCGACGCTTCTCGACATTCCGGACCGGCCGGCGGTCAATCTCGTCGTTAACGGCTCGGGTCCGCTCTCCGACTTCATGGCCAACGGCCAGCTCACAGTCGGCGGCGAGCAGGCGGCAACGCTGACCGCGCGGGTCAACGACGTCGCCGACGGGCGCCGCCTCGCCGCCTCCCTCAATGTCGCGGCCGAGCGCTTCGTACTGGAACAATATTCCCAATATGTCGCCGGCGGGGCCAATCTCGATCTGCAGGCGGTTCTGCGTGCTGACGGCACCTATCTCATCGAGCAGGGCGATCTCGCCTCCGAGGCCCTGGCCTTGCAGACCAAGGGCGTTCTCGATCTGGGCGGGGCCGGCAACGATCTGACGCTCGCCGTCGCTTCGCGGGACGGCAGCCCGATCGCCCTTTCCTTCGGGACGCCGCCGGACATCACCGGCCTTCAGGTCACCCGCCTCGACGGCACGGTGCGCGGAGCCTTCACGGCTGCTGCCGTAGGCCTCTCCGCCAAGCTGCAGCGTGCGGGCTACGACGACTACGTCGCGCAGGGCGTCAGCCTCGATGCCAGCAGCCCCGGCTTCAACCTCACCAGCTTCAAGGGACCGCTCGCCGTCGAAGCGACGGCCCAGGCGATCGAGGCGCCTGAGGGAATCGCCGAGCGATTCCTCAACGGCCCGCTGAAGATCGCCGCCAACGGCGCGCTGACCGAAAACGGCTTCGTCTTCGAGCCGAGCGAGGCGACCACCGACGTCGCGACGCTGAACCTCGAAGGCACAGCCGCGCTGAATTTCGCGGTCTTCGACCTGAATTTGCGCTCACGCTTCCAGACCGCGGCGCTGTCGGCGGCGGCGATCCCGCTGGCGGGCGAAGAACTGTCCGTCGCCGGGCAATTCACCCGCGCCGCCGACGGGGCGATCAACGCGCAGAAACTCGCCGTGACCGGCGCAGGTCTGCAGATCACCGGTAATGCTGGCCTGATGGACGGCGAGGTCTCGGCCGACATCCAGGGCACGCTGGAAGACACGCAATCCGTCAACTCGGTATTTGCCGGCGCGGCGGAACTGCGGCTTGTCGCCAAGGGGCCGGTCGAAAAACCCGACGTCGATCTGACGCTGTCGGGCAACGGCCTGTCGATCAACGGCCGCGAGCTCGCCGACCTCAAGGTCGAAGTGCGCGGCACGCTGAACCCCGCCTCCCCGGCCGGCTTCGTCAACATCACCGGAACCCTGGACGGCCAGCCGCTGTCCGGCAGCGCCAAGGTCGAGACCCTCGACAATGGCGACCGCCGCATCACCGATCTGGCGATCCGGCAAGGGCCGAACGCGGTAACCGGCGACCTCATGCTGACCGACGCCTTCGCGCCGGTCGGCACACTGACCGTCGCCATCGACGATATCGGCCCGCTGGCGGCGCTGGGCGGGCAGAAGGCCGCTGGCGATGTGAAGGGAACAGTAGAACTGTCGGTCGATGCGCAGAAAACGCCGGTCGCGGCGCCCGATCTCACGTCGCGCAGCCTGACAGTTGCTGGAACCACGCTCCAGGGGGCTCTCATCGACCTGTCGGTCAAGGATTATCTCGGCATCCCGGTACCGACAGGTCGGGTGACCGCGGAAGCGATCGACGCAGCCGGGGTGGCCGTGCGTAACCTTGCCCTCGCTTTCGCCGAGGAGCAGGGCGGCACAGGCGTGACGGCAAATGCGACAGTCAACGACGCGCCGATCGAACTGGCCGGCACCGCCCAATTCGAGCCGGACGCGATGCTGCTGACGCTCTCGGGCCTCAGCGCGGATATCCCGAATGCCGCTGTCAACCTGCGCGACGCTGCGACGGTGCGGATCGCCAACGGCAAGACGGTGCTCGACGGCTTCGTGCTGACCGTTGGCTCCGGCTCAATCGTCCTGGAAGGTTCGTCCGGCGAGGTCCTCGATCTTGGATTGCGCCTCGACGGCGTTCCGGCAGCCGTGGCCAACCTTTTCGTCTCCGGCCTGGAGGCAGAGGGCACGCTCTCCGGGACGGCGACCGTCACCGGCGCACCGGACAGCCCCGACGCCACCTTTGCAATCACCGGCCGCGAGTTGTCGACCGCGCAGGTGCGAGCGGCCCGAATCCCGCCGATCGCACTCGACGCGACCGGCCGCTACGCCGACAGCACACTCACCTTGCAATCCGCCACGCTCGATCTTGGCGAGGGATCGCTGCAGGCCTCCGGCACGATCGGCGAGACGCTGGACTTGCGGGCCGAGCTTGCGAATCTGCCGGTCGCGCTGGCGAATGATTTCGTCGATGGTCTCGACGCGTCCGGGACAATCTCCGGCAGCGCCGTCGTCAACGGTACCCGCGCCGACCCGGTGGCGGTTTTCGATCTTGCCGGCACCGGCATCACCGCGGCACAGGTCGCAGCGGCCGGAATCGAACCGCTGACGCTCGACGTCGCAGGCCGCTATGCCGGCGGGACGGCGAAGCTCGATCGGGCCAGTCTTGTGGTCGGCTCCGGCTCGCTCGAAGCCTCCGGCACGATCGGGGAAAATCTCGACCTGGCGCTGGCGATGAACAATCTGCCCGTCGCCCTCGCCAACGGTTTCGTGCCCGATCTCGACGCGTCTGGGACGATTTCCGGGACCGCGACCGCGACCGGCTCGCTCACCGAGCCCAACGCCATTTTCGATCTGTCGGGCGCCGGAATCACGACGGGCGCGATCGCACGCTCCGGCGTCGCGCCGCTTGCGCTTCGGCTCGCGGGCCGCTTTGCCGACGGGACGGCGTCGCTCGAAACCGCCGTGCTCAATGTCGGCGAGGGCTCGCTGCGGGCCTCCGGCAAGGTGGGCCGCGAACTCGATCTTGACCTGACCTTGAACAGCGTTCCGGTCGGGCTCGCCAACGGCTTCGTACCCAACCTCAAAGCCTCCGGCGCGATTTCGGGCACCGCGACGGCGTCCGGCACGCTCGACGACCCCAGCGCCGAATTCTCGCTGTCGGGTTCCGGCATCACCGCGCCGGCGATCGCCCAGAGCGGCATCGAACCACTCGACCTGACGGCGTCCGGGCGCCTTGCCGACGGCACGCTGAACCTCGACGAAGCCAAGATGACCGTCGGCTCCGGTTCGCTCATCGCCAGCGGCACGGTCGGCGAGATGCTCGACCTCGACATCGCCGCCAACGAAATCCCCGTGGGTCTTGTCAATGGCTTCGTGCCGAATCTCGGCGCCACGGGCACGATCTCGGGAACGGCCACAGCGACCGGTTCGCTCTCCGACCCGAGGGCGCGTTTCGATCTCACCGGGTCTGGCATCACCACCCGGCAGATCGCCCAGTCCGGTGTCGCGCCGCTCAGTCTCGAGGCCGCCGGCTCTTATGCCAACGGCACGGCGACGATCGAAACCGCGGACGTTCGGGTCGGAGACGGTACGCTCAAGGCCACCGGCACCGTCGGCGAGGCGCTCGACCTCAAGATCGCGGTCAACCAGATCCCGGTTGGCCTGGCGAACGGTTTCGTCGACGGACTCGGCGCAACCGGCACGATCTCCGGCTCCGCCACGGCAACCGGCTCCATCTCCGACCCGCAAGCCGAATTCGATCTCAGCGGGTCAGGCATCACCACCCGGCAGATCGCCCAGTCCGGTGTTGCACCTCTCAGCCTCGATCTCGCCGGCGCCTACGCCAACGGGACCGCGACGATCGATACCGCCAAGGTTACGGTCGGCAACGGTTCGCTGACGGCCACCGGCACCGTCGGACAAACTCTCGACCTCAATCTCAAACTCGACCGGCTGCCCGTCGGGCTTGCCAATGGCTTCGTGCCGGATCTCAACGCCGAGGGAACGCTTTCGGGAACCGCCACCGCAACGGGTTCCATCTCCGATCCACGCGCGACCTTCGATCTCACCGGATCGGGCATCACCACGCGGCAAATCGCCCAATCTGGCGTCGCGCCGCTGAGCCTGCAGGCATCCGGCACCTATGCGAACGGGACGGCGACGATCGGCACCGCCGACATTCGCGTCGGCAGCGGCTCGCTCGTCGCGTCGGGAACGGTCGGGCGGACGCTCAATCTGGATGTGACCCTGAACCAGGTTCCGGTCGGTCTCGCCAATGGCTTCGTCGATGGGCTCGGCGCGCAAGGAACCGTATCGGGAACCGCGTCCGCGACAGGATCGATTTCCGATCCCGACGCACGGTTCGACATCTCGGCTTCGAATGTGTCGGTCGCGCAAAGCCGCGGCGCCGGCGCACCGCCGATCGACGCCACCGCGGCGGGGACCTATGCGGGCGGAGCCCTCCGCCTGCAAACCGTGACCGCCAATGTCGGCGGCGGCACCGTGAGCCTCAGCGGCTCCGCGAGCGCGACATCCCTCGCCATCGATGCCGACATCCGCAACCTGCCGGCCTCGATCGCCGCCGCGGCTGCGCCCGGAATCGCGCCGCAGGGAACGATCAACGGCACCGTGCGCACGTCCGGGTCGCCCTCCAATCCGTCGGTCACCTACGACCTCAGCGGCTCCGGTCTTTCCATCCAGCAGACACGAGACGCCGGCGTCGGCGCGCTCACCGTCTCCGCCAATGGCCAGTTCGCGAACAGAATCGTCACAACGACGGCCAATCTGTCCGGCAGCGGCGTCGACCTGGCGGTTTCCGGCTCGGTGAATATCGCCGGCACGCCGCAGCTCGACCTGTCCTTGAATGGCACCGCGCCGCTGTCGCTGGCCAACCGCATTCTGGCCGAGGGTGGCCGCTCGATCCAGGGCAACGTGCAGTTAAATGCGCGGGTGACCGGACCGGCCAGCCAGCCGAACGTCGTCGGAACCCTTTCGACTTCGGGCGCGAGGCTGGTCGACACGGGCCTGAACCTGGCGATCAACGACATCGCCGCGACGGTCGCACTCAACGGCCAAACCGCGAGGATCCAATCCTTCAATGCGGCGCTCTCCTCCGGAGGAACGCTCTCGATCTCCGGGTCCGTCGGTCTTAACGACGGGTTTCCGGCCGACATCGCGATCCGGCTCGTCGACGGTCGCTACAATGACGGCGAACTCGTCGCCGCGAAGCTGAGCGCTGACCTGACACTGACCGGCCCGCTGGGCGGCACACCCCTGCTCGCCGGGACCGTCAACGCCGACGAAATCGACGTCCTGATTCCGGACCAGCTCCCCGGCTCGCTGGCCCGGATCGACGTGACCCATCGCAACGCCAAGCCGGCCGTCTACGAGCAGCAGCGCAAGATCGACCCGAACCAGGGCGCCGGCGCCCAACGCAGCGGTATCAACTTCAACCTGACCTTCAATGCGCCCTCGCGGGTGTTCGTGCGTGGTCGCGGCCTCGACGTCGAACTCGGCGGCTCGATCGTCATCACGGGCTCGGCCGCAGCGCCGCGTATCGTCGGTGGATTCGAATTGCAGCGCGGTCGGTTCGTGATCCTCGGCAAGCGCCTCGACTTCGATCGCGGCCGGCTGACCTTCACTGGCAGTCTGGTTCCGGTCCTCGACCTGGTCGCCAGGTCTGAGGCGGGCGATACCACGGTGTTCATCGCCGTGACCGGCCCCGCCAACGATCCGAGCTTCACCTTTTCCTCGACCCCCCTCCTGCCCCAGGACGAGGTGCTGGCGCGACTGATCTTCAATCAAGGCACGTCGGATCTTTCGCCGCTGCAGATCGCCCAGCTCGCAGAACTCGCCGCATCGCTCGCCGGCATTGGCGGGTCGAGCGGCCTCCTCGACAATCTGCGCTCGCAGATCGGCGTCGACGACCTGGACATCAAGACGACGAAGGACGGCCAGACGGCCGTCGGCGTCGGCAAATATCTCAACGAGAACACCTATCTCGGCGTCGATTCGACCGGACGTGTGGCGATCGACCTCGATCTCGGCTCCGGGCTCAAGGCGCGTGGCGCGGTCACAGCGGAAGGTGGCGGCGAGGTCGGCATCTTCTATGAAGGTGAGTTCTGATCGCCGGCGGCCAAAATCCGCGCTCGCGAATGCCACCACACTCCCGCGGCGCGAGCGAGCGACAAATTTTTCCTGAACCTTCCGGGGTGCCGCCCGTTCTCAAGAGACGGCGAGCAGACGGCTCCCTCGAAGGGGTGCGACTTCGTGCGCCCCAATCAGCGGCAGGAGATCCGGAATGATGTATTCCAGCAAATTCGACCATCCCAAGCATGGGTCCTACGCGAATCCGCATGACGTTCTGAAGGACGACAATCTATCGGAATCCGAAAAGCAGACAGTGCTGGAGGAGTGGGCCGCCTCGCTCAAGCATATCCTCCACAACGAGCCCGACGCGCCGGAAGTGAAGGCGACCAAGGCATCGCTGGACGAAGCGACCGAACGGCTCGCGGCTGGTCGAACCTAAGCGGCGCCAAACTGACGTCGACGGCAGCGGTTCGTGGGTAATCAGTCTGAATGGACAGTGCCTTCCGGACTTGCAATGTATGCGCCGGACCGGCATCTGCAGATACTGCGGGAGCGCGCCGGGTGCCCAGGCACTTTCGGCATTTCACTTCGCAACCCAGGTTGCGCCCGGGCGGCAAGCTCGGCATGCCGACGGGGCACGGAAGAAGAGGGGGCTGATCATGCCGACAAGCATCAATCCGGCGACGGGCGAGACCATCGAAAAATTCGCCGAGCACACCGATCACGACATCGATCGAGCCCTTGCGAACGCCGATAGCGCGTTTCGCGACTGGCGCACGTCGTCCTACTCCCGCCGGGCCGAGGTGTTGCTGCGAGCGGCCGATGAACTCGAACGTCGAAAAGACGAACTCGCCCGCATCGCGACGCGCGAAATGGGCAAGCGGTTGAAGGAAGCCGTGGCCGAGGTCGAAAAATGCGCCACGGCCTGCCGCTACTACGCCGAAGAAGGCGAAAAGCTTCTCGCCGACGACCATCGCTCGGGGCCGGCGAAGAAGAATTTCGTGGCCTATCTGCCGATCGGGCCGGTGCTCGCGGTGATGCCGTGGAACTTCCCCTACTGGCAGTGCTTCCGATTCGCCGCGCCGGCGATCATGGCCGGCAATGTCGGCATCCTGAAACACGCCTCCAACGTCAGCCAATGCGCGCTTGAGATCGAGAAAATCTTTCTGGACGCGGACGCGCCACAGGGCGTCTTCCAGACGCTGCTGATTTCCTCCGGCAAGGTCGAACGCATTCTCAAGGACGACCGGATTCGCGCCGCCACGCTCACCGGCAGCGAGGGGGCCGGATCGGCCGTCGCCGCGACGGCCGGCTCGCAGATCAAGACGACGGTGCTCGAACTCGGCGGTTCCGACCCGTTCATCGTCATGCCCTCGGCCGACATCGAAAAGGCGGTCGATGTCGGGGTGACGGCCCGGATGCAGAACAGCGGCCAGAGCTGCATCGCCGCCAAGCGCTTCATCGTGCATGAGGATGTCTATGACGACTATCTCGGCCGCTATCAGGAGAAGGTCGAAGCCATCAAGCTCGGCGATCCGATGGCCGACGACACCGGCATGGGCCCGCTCGCCATGAAGGCCGGCGTCGAGGACATCGATGATCAGATCGCGCGCTCGACGAAGGCCGGCGCCAAGCTGGTTACCGGCGGCAGCGCGCCGGAGGGACCGGGCTACTTCTTCCAGCCCTCGATCCTAGCAGACGTTCCAGAGGCGGCCCCCGCCTATCGTGAGGAATTGTTCGGCCCCTGCGCGATCTTCTTTAAGGTGCGGTCTATCGACGCAGCCATCGCACTCGCCAACGATTCCGAATTCGGGCTTGGCGGCTCGGTCTGGACCAACGAGGCGAAGGAGCAGGAGCGTTTCGTCCGCGACCTCGATCAGGGCGGCACCCATATAAACCGCATGACCGCCTCCGATTCGCGCCTCCCCTTCGGCGGCGTCAAGAAATCCGGCTATGGGCGCGAACTCTCCCATGAGGGCATTCACGCGTTCATGAACGCCAAGACCGTGACGATCGACTGACCTTGTGGGAGGCCGCCGTTCGAATGGCGGCCTCCCGCCCCAACCCGGCTGAGAAGACGTCCTCCGCATCCAAGGAAACAGCCACGAGCCCCACTTGGAGGGTCGATGAATTGTGTTGCAGATTTCCCCACTGCCCGAAAATGCGTCAGTTTTCCACAGCCGGATTGTTTGCCTCTCATGTGCAACGCGCTTAAAAGGCCTCGACCAGGCGGGGATTGGGGGCTCGGCAAAAACACACACGGCGGATAGCAGCCCGAATGAGCCAACCTAACAATCGCAACACCCCGAGCGACGGCCGCAGCGAACTCGACACAATCGCGACGACGGCGCGGTCACGCGGAATCCGCCAGTTGTTCGCCGACGACCCCGGGCGCTTCGCGCGCTTTTCCGCGCGTCTCGGCGACGTCGTTCTCGATTATTCGAAGACCGCCATCGACGCTAAAGCGCTCGCCGCGCTACTCGACCTGGCCCGAGAGCGCGGGGTCGAGGCACGACGGGACGCGATGTTTGCCGGCGAGCGGATCAACGAGACAGAGGACCGTTCCGTCCTCCACGTCGCGCTGCGGGGCGAGCCCAAGGATGGCTATAGAGCGGACGGCGAGCCGGTCAGCGGTGCGATCGAAGACGTGCTGCGCGCGATGGGCGCCTTCGCCGAGCGCATCCGCAACGGCGAGGTACGCGGAGCGCACGACGGCGCCATCACCGACGTCGTCAATATCGGCATCGGCGGCTCCGATCTCGGCCCGGCCATGGCGACTCTCGCGCTCGCGCCCTATCACGACGGTCCACGCATCCATTTCGTCTCGAATGTCGACGGCGCCCACATCGCCGACACGCTCAAGGACCTCGATCCGGCGACGACGCTGATCATCGTCGCCTCGAAGACCTTCACCACCATCGAGACGATGACCAATGCCGACACGGCGCGGCGCTGGCTCGTCGCCGCGCTCGGCGAGGCGGCGGTGGCCGAGCAGTTTGCCGCCGTTTCCACCGCCCTCGACAAGGTCGCGAGTTTCGGCATTCCCGAGGATCGCATCTTCGGCTTCTGGGATTGGGTCGGCGGACGCTATTCGATCTGGTCGGCGATCGGCCTGCCGCTGATGATCGCCATCGGCGCGCAGCGCTTCCGCGAATTTCTCGCCGGCGCACGCGATGTCGACCAGCACTTCAAGACCGCCCCCCTCGGCGAGAATCTTCCCGTTTTGCTCGGCCTCGTCGGCTATTGGCACCGCGCGGTCTGCCACTATCCGACGCGGGCGATCATTCCCTACGATCAGCGGCTCGCCCGCTTTCCGGCCTATCTCCAGCAGCTCGACATGGAATCGAACGGCAAGCGAGTGGGACTCGACGGCCAGCCGGTCGCGGTCAGCGGACCGGTCGTCTGGGGCGAACCCGGGACGAACGGTCAGCACGCGTTTTTCCAGCTTCTGCATCAGGGGACCGACGTCGTTCCGGTCGAATTCATTGTCGGCGCGCGCGCTCACGAGCCGTCCGACATGCAGACCCATCAAAACCTCCTGCTGGCGAATTGTCTGGCCCAGAGCGAGGCGCTGATGCGCGGCCGCACGCTCGACGAGGCCCGCGAGCAGTTGATCGCGGCCGGTCGAAGCGAGGCAGAGGCCGAGCAGATCGCGCCGCACCGGGTGTTTCCCGGCGAACGTCCGTCGCTGACCATCCTCTACCGGCAGCTCGATCCGGCGACGCTCGGCCGGCTGATCGCGCTCTATGAGCACCGCGTCTTCGTCGAAGCCCAGCTTTACGGCATCAATGCATTCGACCAGTGGGGCGTCGAGCTCGGCAAGGAACTGGCGATGAAACTTGTTCCGGTGGTCACCGGCGAAGCGGAGGCCGACGGCCGGGACGGCTCCACAGCCGGACTGATCACGGCGATACGCACCATGAGAGGTTCCTGATGTCCGCGACGCTCAAGACGGCCGAAGCCGCCCGCAACAGCAACGGCGCGGCAAAGCTGGAGCCGCGGCTCAACGACTCCGATACGCTGGCGCGCCAGATCGTCGAAAAGCTGACCTATTCGATCGGCAAGCACCCGGACGCGGCGCGCAAATATGACTGGCTGCGCGCCACAACGCTCGCCGTCCGCGACCGCATTATCGACCATTGGTTTGAATCCGCCGATCGGATCGCGGCCAGCAACGAAAAGCAGGTCTGCTATCTGTCGATGGAATTCCTGATCGGCCGCATGTTGCGCGACGCGATCAGCAATCTCGGGCTGACCGAACAGATCAGCGAGGCCCTCGCCCGCTATGGTGTCGAGCTCGACATGGTGGAGCTGCTCGAGCCGGACGCCGCGCTCGGCAATGGCGGCCTCGGCCGGCTCGCCGCCTGCTTCATGGAATCCATGGCGTCGACCGGGGTCCCCGGCTTCGGCTACGGCATTCGCTACGTCCACGGCTTCTTCCGCCAGGAGATCGCCGACGGCGCGCAGGTCGAACTGCCGGAAACCTGGCTCGTCCACGGCAATCCGTGGGAGTTCGAACGGCGCGACTCCGCCTACGAGATCGGCTTCGGCGGCAAGGTGGTATCGATACAGGAGCCCGGCCATCCGGCACGGCTGGTCTGGCGGCCGGCCGAGCGCGTGCTCGCCGTCGCCTTCGACACGCCGATGGTGGGCTGGCGCGGCGAACAGGTGAACACGCTGCGACTGTGGAGCGCCCAGGCGCTCGACCCGATCCTGCTCGATGCTTTCAATTCCGGCGACCACATCGGCGCCTTGGTCGAATCCAACAAGGCCGAGGCGATCACCCGGGTGCTCTATCCCGCTGACTCGCACCAGGCCGGCCAGGAATTGCGTCTGCGGCAGGAGTATTTCTTCTCCTCCGCCTCGCTCCAGGACGTCATCAAGCGCCATCTGGAAAAGAACGAGACCCTCTCGAACCTCGCCGACAAGGTCGCGATCCAGCTCAACGACACCCATCCCGCGGTCTCCGTCGCGGAGTTGATGCGGCTGTTGATCGACGTTCACGGCTTTGAATGGAACGCCGCCTGGGATATCACCCGGGCAACCTTCTCCTACACCAACCACACCCTGTTACCGGAGGCGCTGGAGCACTGGCCGATCCATCTGTTCGAGCGGCTGCTGCCGCGGCAGATGCAGATCATCTACGCCATCAACGCCAACATCATCCGGGCAGCCGCGCAGGACAAGGGCTTCGACGATGCCAAGGTCGCCGCGATCTCACTGATCGACGAGGGCAACGGACGCCGCGTGCGCATGGGCCAGCTCGCCTTTGTCGGCAGCCACGCAGTGAACGGTGTCTCGGCGCTGCACACGGAGTTGATGAAGGAGACCGTCTTCCATCATCTGCACGAGCTTTATCCCGACCGGATCGAGAACAAGACCAACGGCGTGACCCCGAGGCGCTGGCTGATGCAGGCGAACCCGGACCTCACCGCCTTGATCACCGACGCGATCGGCCCCGGCTTCCTCGACGACATCGAGAAGATCCGCGAGATCGACGCGCTCGCCGACGATTCGAGCTTTCGCGAACGTTTTGCGGCGGTCAAGCGCCGCAACAAGGAGCGTCTGTCGGGCCTCATCGGCGAACGGATGGCGACCAGCGTCGACCCCGACGCGATCTTCGACATCCACGTCAAGCGCATCCACGAATACAAGCGGCAGTTCCTCAACATCATCGAGGCGATCGCGCTCTACGACCAGATTCGCGCTCATCCCGAGCACAACTGGACGCCGCGGGTGAAAATCTTTGCCGGCAAGGCCGCGCCGAGCTACGCCCAGGCCAAGGAAATCATTCATCTGGCCAACGATGTCGCGCAGATGATCAATTCCGATCCCTCGGTGCGCGGCCTTTTGAAGGTCGTGTTCATCCCGAACTACAATGTCAGCCTCGCCGAGATCATCATGCCGGCGGCCGACTTGTCCGAGCAGATCTCCACCGCCGGGCTCGAGGCATCGGGCACCGGCAACATGAAGTTCGCGCTCAACGGCGCCCTGACCATCGGAACCCTCGACGGCGCCAATGTCGAGATGCTCGAGCATCTGGGCGAGGACAACATCTTCATCTTCGGCCTGACCGCCGAACAGGTGGCGGAACGCCGGCGCGAAACCCACAGCGGCCGCTCGATCATCGAGGGACAGCCTCTGCTTCGCGAGGTGCTGGACGCGATTTCCTCCGGCGTATTCTCGCCCGAGGACCCGTCCCGTTACCATTCCCTGGTGTCGAACCTCTACAACAACGACTGGTGGATGACCTGCGCCGACTTCAAGGCCTATTGGGACACCCAGCGCCAGCTCGACGCCCTGTGGCAACGCCCGGACGAATGGCAGGCCAAAGCGGTCCACAACACCGCCCGCATGGGATGGTTCTCCTCGGATCGCTCGATCCGGGAATATGCGCGCGACATCTGGAAAGCAGGTCCGAGAGGCGACCGCTAACGCCCTACCCCCGCTTCGTGCGGCGTTTGGCGACGCTGACTTGGTATGGCCGCTTGACCCGCGTGCGCTATATCGTGCTCTCTAAGGACAGGGAGCGGGACAAGGAAGCATTCGAAGTCGGATCGCGGCGAACGACGCTCGGGCCGCCCCTGCAAAAATTTGTGGGAGGAACCATGCCTGACAACAGACGCGCCGGACCGTTGGCTCGCGACACCATGGCCTATGTGCTGGCCGGCGGCCGTGGCAGCCGGTTGATGGAAATGACCGACACACGGGCCAAGCCCGCCGTCTTTTTCGGCGGCAAGACGCGGATCATCGATTTCGCGCTGTCGAACGCCATCAATTCCGGCATCCGCCGCATCGGCGTCGCCACCCAATACAAGGCGCACAGCCTGATCCGCCATCTGCAGCACGGCTGGAACTTCCTCAGGCCCGGCCGCAACGAGAGCTTCGATATCCTGCCGGCCAGCCAACGCGTCTCGGAAACCCAGTGGTATGAAGGCACGGCGGACGCGGTCTATCAGAACATCGACATCATCGAGGACTACGCACCGCGCTACATCGTCATTCTGGCGGGCGACCACATCTACAAGATGGACTACGAGGTCATGCTGCAGCAGCATGTCGACAGCGGCGCGGACGTCACCGTCGGCTGTCTGGAGGTGCCGCGCATGGAGGCCGTCGCCTTCGGCGTCATGCATGTCGACGAAAATTACAAGATCACCGATTTCGTGGAGAAGCCGGCGGATCCACCGGCGATCCCCGGTCGGCCGGACACCGCCCTCGCCTCGATGGGCATCTATGTGTTTGAGACCAATTTCCTGATGGACCAGCTGCGGCGGGACGCAGCCGATCCGAACTCCAACCGCGACTTCGGCAAGGACATCATTCCACATATCGTCAAACACGGCAGCGCCTACGCCCATCGCTTCAGCGATTCGGTCGTGCGCTCGGCGGCCGAGCCCGACACCGAAGCCTATTGGCGCGACGTGGGGACCGTCGATGCGTACTGGCGGGCCAATATCGATCTCACCGACATCATCCCGCCGCTCGACATCTACGATCGCGACTGGCCGATCTGGACCTATGCCGAGATCGTGCCGCCGGCAAAGTTCGTCCATGACGAGGAGGGACGCCGTGGAATGGCCGTGTCCTCGCTGGTCTCCGGTGACTGCATCATCTCGGGCGGCATGTTGAACCGGTCACTGCTGTTCACCGGTGTGCGCCAGAGCTCCTATTCGCGGCTCGACTACGCGGTCGTCCTGCCGCAATGTCACATCGGCCGACATGCCCGGATCTCCAATGTCGTCATCGATCGCGGCGTCCATATCCCGGACGGCCTGGTGATCGGCGAGGATCCGGAGCTCGACGCCAAGCGGTTTCGGCGAACGGAAAGCGGAATCTGCCTGGTGACCAAACCAATGATCGACAGGCTGACCTACTGATGACGACCAGCGTGCTCTCCGTCGCTTCGGAGGTCTTTCCCCTGATCAAGACTGGTGGGCTCGCCGACGTCGCGGGCGCCCTGCCGCTGGCGCTGGCCGAGCACGGCTTCGCCGTCCGCACCCTGATGCCGGGATATCCCGACGTGCTCAAGCGCGTCGGGCGCGGTAAAATCGCGTGCCGGTTCGCCAACCTGTTCGGCGGCAAGGCGGAGATCCTCGCCGTGCGGTATGGGGAGCTGGACCTTCTCGTCCTCGACGCGCCGCACCTGTTCGATCGGCCCGGCGGTCCTTACGTCACCCCAGCCGGCTACGATCACCCCGATAACTGGGCGCGCTTCGCGGCGCTTTCCAAGGCCGGCGCCGCCGTGGCGCAGGGCGCGATCGCCGGCTTTTCGCCGGACATCGTCCATGCCCATGACTGGCAGGCCGCGCTTACGCCGGTCTATCTCGCGGTCTCCAACAAGCCGCGACCGCGGACGGTGGTGACCATCCATAACCTGGCCTTCCAGGGCAATTATCCGAGCAGCATCTTCGCCGATCTCGGCCTACCGGCAACGACATGGTCGATCGAGGGCGTCGAGTATTACGGCAATGTCGGCTACCTGAAGGGCGGCCTGCACGCGGCGGACGTGGTCACCACCGTCAGCCCGACCTATGCGGAGGAGATCCTCACGCCCGAGGGCGGGATGGGACTGGACGGGCTGCTGCGCGGGCTCGGCGACCGGCTCGTCGGGATCGTCAACGGTATCGACGTCGAGGTGTGGGACCCGCAGAGCGATCCGGCGATCGCCAAGACCTACAGCGCCCGCTCGCCCAAGGCCCGCAGTCACAACAAGCGGGCACTGGAGGGCGAGTTCGGCCTCAGACGCGACGATGGTCCGATCTTCGCCGTAGTCAGCCGCCTGACCTGGCAGAAGGGTCTCGATCTCGTCGCAGACGTCTGCGACGATCTGGTCGAGCGCGGCATCCGCCTCGTCGTCGTCGGCTCGGGCGACCAGATGATCGAAGGGCAATTCCTGGCCGCCCATGCCCGGCATCCGGACCGGGTGGGGGTGAGAATCGGCTATGACGAGACCCTGTCGCACCGGGTGCAGGCCGGGGCCGACGCCATCCTCATCCCATCCCGGTTCGAGCCCTGCGGTCTCACCCAGCTCTATGGGCTGCGCTATGGCTGCATTCCGATCGTCACCAAGGTCGGCGGACTCGCCGACACGGTGATCGACGCTAATTATGCCGCCGCCAGCGCGGGCGTGGCGACCGGAATCATCTTCTCGCCGCCTTCGGCTCCGGCGCTGATCGAAGCGGCCGAGCGGGCGCATCGTCTCTACGACGATGGCAAGCGCTGGCGGGACATGCAAATCTGCGCCATGAACGCTGATGTGTCCTGGCGCGCCAGCGCCCGGCTTTACGCCGATCTCTACCGCGATCTCATCAAGGAATAGGCCCGCCATGATCGAAACGATCGCGACCCAGCCCTATGACGACCAGAAACCCGGCACGTCGGGTCTGCGCAAGAAGGTCGCGCATTTCAAGAAGCCGCATTACGCCGCCAATTTCATCCAGGCGATCTTCGACGCCGCCGGAAGCGACGCCGGCGAAAGTCTCGTCATCGGCGGCGACGGACGCTACTACAACCGGGAGGTGATCCTCACCGCGATCCGGATGGCCGCCGCGAACGGCTACGGCCGGGTGATCGTCGGGCGGGACGGCATCCTGTCGACGCCGGCGGCCTCGCATCTGATCCGCAAGCGCGGCGCCTCGGGCGGAATCATCCTGTCGGCGAGTCACAATCCGGGCGGTCCGAAGGGCGATTTCGGCGTCAAGTACAACATCGCCAATGGTGGCCCCGCTCCCGAAGCGGTGACCGAGGCGATTTTCGAGAAGACCAGGACGATCTCGCGCTATCGCGTGTGGACCGAAACCGCTCCGAACATCTCCCATCTCGGCGAGACCCGGCTCGGCGACATGGTGGTCGAGGTGGTCGACCCGGTCGCCGACTATGCGGAATTGATGGAAACGCTGTTCGACTTCGGCAAGATTCGCGACCTGATCGCGTCCGGTTTCGCCCTGCGCTTCGACGCCATGCACGCCGTCACCGGCCCCTATGCCAGGGAGATCATCGAAAACCGCCTTGGCGCGCCGGCCGGAACGGTCATCAACGGCGAGCCGAAGGAGGATTTCGGCGGGGCTCATCCGGACCCTAACGCCGTTCATGCGGCGGTTCTGATCAGCGAGATGATGGCACCGGACGGTCCGGATTTCGGTGCCGCCTCGGACGGCGACGGCGACCGCAACCTGATCGTCGGCAAGGGCATTCTCGTCACGCCGTCCGATTCGCTGGCGATACTGGCCGCCAACGCCCATCTGGCGCCCGGTTATGCCAAGGGCATTGTCGGAATCGCGCGGTCGATGCCGACCAGCCAGGCCGCCGACCGGGTGGCGCAGAAGCGCGGCGTCGATCTTTACGAGACGCCGACCGGCTGGAAGTTCTTCGGCACGCTGCTCGACGCCGGCAAGGTGACGATCTGCGGCGAGGAGAGCGCCGGCACCGGCTCCGACCATGTGCGCGAGAAGGACGGCCTGTGGGCCGTGCTCTTGTGGCTCAACATTCTCGCCGAGCGTCGCGAGAGCGTGACGGCAATCGTCGAGGGCCATTGGACCGAATTCGGCCGTACTTTCTATCAGCGCCATGACTATGAGGAGATCGACGCCAGGGCGGCACGCGGTCTGATGGAATCGCTGCATGACCGGCTCGCCTCGATGGCCGGGCAGCGCTTCGGCACGCTCGTCGTCTCTGAAGCCGACGATTTTTCCTACAAGGATCCGATCGACGGCTCCGTCGCCACCGGCCAGGGCGTGAGGATCGTCTTTTCCGGCGGCTCGCGCATCGTCTACCGTCTGTCGGGCACCGGCACGAAAGGCGCGACGCTGCGGGTCTATATCGAGCGCTACGAGCCGGACGCGGCCAAACATGCTATCGCACCGAAAGAGGCACTGGCGGAACTGATCGACACCGCCGATGTTATCGGAGAGATCAAGAACCGTACGGGCCGGTCCCACCCGGACGTCATCACCTGACCAAGAGGCTCAATGAGCAACACCATCACAGCCGAGCGCGGCGCTCCCGCATCGCTCGGTGCGACGATCGACGACGGCGGCGTGCATTTCGCCGTCTATTCCGAGAATGCCGACGAGATTCATGTCTGCCTTTTCGATGAGGGCGGCACCCAGGAAACCGACCGCATCCCGCTTCCCGGTCGCGATGGTGGCACTCGCTTCGGCTTTGTGCCGGGCCTGGCCGCCGGCACCCGCTATGGCCTGCGCGCCGTCGGACCCTACAAGCCTGAGGAAGGCCACCGCTTCGACTATTCGAAATTCCTGGTCGACCCTTATGCGGTGCAGCTCGACCGGCCGTTCACCTACCGCCCGGCGCTGACCGCCCCCCCCGAACGCCAGATCGACAGCGCTCCGTTCCTGCCGCGCGCCATCGTTACAGCGCCGGACCGCGACGCCAAGCCGCTGCCCTTTGCGAACCCCGGGCTCACCTACGAACTCTTGGTCCGCGCCTATTCTCAGCGGCACCCGGACGTGCCGGCGGAAATTCGCGGTACCGTCGCGGCGCTGGCCGAGCCATACTTCCTCGATCACTTGCAGAAGGTCGGCATCGACACGGTCGAACTGATGCCGCTCGCCGCCTGGATCGACGAAGGCCATCTCCTCAATTTCAACCTGACCAACGCTTGGGGCTATAACCCGATCACTCATATGGCGCCGGACCCACGCCTCGCCCCTGGTGGCTTCGCCGAGATTCGCAAGGTCGTCGAGGCGATGCACGCGCGCGGCATCCGGGTTCTCCTTGACGTCGTCTTCAACCACTCCGGCGAGGGCTCCGAGGAAGGGCCGACGATCTGCTATCGCGGCCTCGACAATCTGCTCTACTACCGCCATCCCGAAGGCGAGCCGGAGTTCATGCTGAACGACACCGGCACCGGCAACACCATGGCGACCCACAAGGAACCGGTGGCCAAGATGTTCATCGATGTGCTGCGTACCTGGGTCCAGGCGACCGGGATCGACGGCTTCCGTTACGATCTTGGCACGGTGCTCGGCCGCCTGCCGGAGGGGTTTTCGCACGACGCGCCATTCTTCAAGATGGTCGAAAAAGATGACGTCCTGAAGGATCGTATTCATGTCGGCGAGCCGTGGGACGTTGGCCCCGGCGGTTATCAGGTGGGCAATTTTCCCAAGCCCTGGTTCGAGTGGCAGGACAAGTTCCGCGACGACGTCCGCAAGTTCTGGAAGGGCGAGGCCGGTATGATCGGGGCGCTGGCGACGCGGCTTGCCGGCTCCGCCGACCTTTACAATCACGACGGCCGGCTACCCTCCGCGGGCGTCAATTTCATCGCCGCCCATGACGGCTTCACCCTCGCCGACATCGCCATGTACGAGGACAAGCACAACGAGGCCAACGGCGAGGACAATCGCGACGGCCACAACGACAATCACTCCTGGAACAACGGCGTCGAGGGCGAGACCGACGATCCGGCGGTCATCGATGCGCGCGGCAAGGACATCCGGGCGATGCTGGCGAGCCTGCTGGTCGCGCGCGGCACGCCGATGATCGTCGCCGGCGACGAGTTCGGCCGCACCCAGGGCGGCAACAACAACGGTTATGCCCAGGACAACGAGATTACCTGGCTCGACTGGGACAACGCCGACGAGGGCTTGATCGAATTCACCGGCAAGCTGGCCAAACTGCGCCGCGAGCACCCGGCGCTCAATGCCGACCGCTTTCTCACCGGCGAACTGGTCGAGGGCGGCGATGTTGAGGACGTGATCTGGTTGCGGGAAGACGGCCACGCTATGGAGGACGACGACTGGAACGATCCGGAACGTCGCTTCGTCGGCATGTCGGTCTATTCGCCGAAGACCGAAGCCGACAGCGAAAGCGAACGCGCGGTGATCTACGTCAACGGCTCGCATGAAGACGTCGCGGTGACACTGCCCGAACCGCGCGAGGGACATGTCTACTGCCTGCATATCCAGTCGGACTGGCCGCAGCTCGAGCCGCGCCGGATCGATCACGCCGACGGCGTCGTGGTGCAGTCGCGCTCGGTCTTCATCATGCTGGAGGAACAGGACGACGGCGAGGCCTGATCCTTCGTCCACAGGCCGGCGGGCGTACCGGTTTGCCGCGACAGCAACGAGACGGTACTAAGGAAGGGAGCGTCGGCATGGGCCGCGCTCCCTTTTTCCTGTCCGAACCCGGCCGATTGCAGACCATGCCCATCCGCCAGCTATCCGATGCCCTGATCGACCAGATCGCCGCCGGCGAGGTGGTCGAACGGCCGGCGAGCGTCGTTAAGGAACTGGTCGAGAACGCGCTGGATGCCGGAGCGAGGCGCATCGAGATTGCGACCGCCGGCGGTGGCAAGAATCTGATCCGGGTGTGCGACGACGGCTGCGGCATTCCGGCGGACGAACTGCCGCTCGCGGTGCGCCGGCACTGCACCTCCAAGCTTGCCGGGGGTCTCGAGGCCATCGACACGCTCGGCTTTCGCGGCGAGGCGCTGCCTTCGATCGGCTCGGTCGCGCGGCTCTCGTTGAAATCCCGCGCCAACGGCGCCGCCGAGGCGCATGAGATCTCCGTCGATGGCGGCCGTCTGGACGGCCCGCGACCGACAGCCCTGTCCAAGGGAACCGTGATCGAGGTCCGCGATCTTTTCCACGCCGTGCCGGCGCGGTTGAAATTCCTCAAGAGCGACCGGGCGGAAGGCGCCGCGATCACCGAGATCGTCCGCCGTATCGCCATCGCCTTCCCCGAAGTGCGGTTCGAGCTGGCCGGTCCCGACCGCGGCCGCACGATCTTCGAGGCGGTGTCGTACGCCGACCGGATTCATCGCATCGGCGGCGTCGTTGGGGCCGAATTCGGCGACAATGCCATCGCCATCGACGCTGTGCGCGAGGCGGTCCGGTTGGAGGGCTTCGCCGGGCTTCCGACCTTCAATCGCGGCAACGGGCTGGCGCAGTTCTTCTACGTCAATGGCCGGCCGGTACGCGACAAGATGCTCCTGTCGGCGCTCAGGGGCGCCTATGCCGACGTTTTGGCGAAGGACCGCCACCCGATCGCGGTACTGTTCCTGACGCTCGATCCGGCTTTTGTCGACGTCAATGTGCATCCGGCGAAGGCCGACGTGCGCTTCCGCGATCCCGGCCTGGTGCGCGGCCTTATCGTCGGTTCAATCCGCCAGGCCTTTACCGAGGCGGGCTTGCGGTCCTCGACCGCCAACGCTTCCGGCCTGATGGCGCGCTTCCGGCCGGACGGCGCCCCCGCGGCAGCGCCCGCTGCTCGCCGCTTCGACGGGTTCGCCCCCGGTGGCTTCGCGGCGCCGCGACAGGCGGCCTACGATGGCGGCGCATCGCCCTTCCGCCCGCTCAATGGCGCCGACGGCGCGGCGACGCTGGAGCGTTCCGAGGCCGAAGCGGGAGTCGAGCCGGCTGGTGGAGAGGAATCGCCGCAGCGCGCCCCCGTCGGCAACGATGCCGCGAGCGAGGCGCGCGATCACCCGCTCGGCGCGGCCAAGGCCCAATTCCACAGCAACTTCATCGTCGCCGAGACCGAGGACGGGATCGTCATCGTCGACCAGCACGCGGCGCACGAGCGGCTGGTCTACGAGGCGCTGAAGACGGCGCTGCACGGCCGCCCCCTCCCCGCCCAGCTGCTGCTGATCCCGGAAATCGTCGATCTGCCCGAGGACGACGCCGATCGTCTCGCCGACAACGCGGCGACCTTCGCGCAGCTCGGCCTCGGCATCGAGCGCTTCGGACCGGGCGCCGTTGCGGTGCGCGAGACACCGGCGATCCTCGGCCGCGTCGATTGCCAGCGGCTGGTCCGCGATCTGGCGGACGAACTGGCCGAGTTCGGCACGTCGGACACGGTGCGCGGCCGGATCGACCATGTCGCGGCGACGATCGCCTGCCACGGCTCGGTGCGGTCCGGGCGGAACCTGAAGCCGGACGAGATGAATGCCCTGTTGCGCGACATGGAGACGACGCCGGGGTCCGGCCAATGCAATCACGGCCGCCCGACCTTCATCGAGCTGAAGCTCGCCGACATCGAAAAGATGTTCGGCCGGCGATAGGGTCCATCGCAAAGTTTGACGCGCCCTTGGCGGCGGATTAGGGAAGTGTCCAAAGGTCCTGGAACCCGGCGGGCGGACCGCAGCATTTCGGAGATAGCGATGAACCGCATGGAGAGCGGCGGCGAAGCCAAGCTCAAATACGGCACGCCGGATTTTCAGGTGATCACGCCGGGCGCCTATGTGCGCTGCGCCGTCACCGGCGAGGCGATTCCGCTCGACCTCCTGCGTTATTGGAGCGTGGAACGCCAGGAAGCCTATGTGGATGGAGAGGCTTCGTTCCGGCGCGAAATGGAGGCCGGCGGAAAGCGCTGAAACCGCTTTCGGGGCGAAATCCTACCGGAACTTGCGGCGGCGAAACGCCAGCCGCGTATCCCGCACGATTCGTGCGCCGAGACTGTCCGGCTCGAAGCGCAGATCGACGTCGAGCACCTCGCATTCCTTGAAGAATAGCTGGTGAGCGGCCGTTCCCGTCGCCAGCCGCACCGCGTCCTTGCGGGTGGTGGCCAATTGCAGTCCTGAACGCCAGGCGGCGGCGGACAACTCGTCCATGTCGCCTTTTGAAAAAGCATGGTGATCGGGAAAGTCGCGGGTCTCGACGATGTCCGCGCCGAGCGCCCCAAGGCTTGCATAAAACTTCGTCGGATCGGCGATGCCGGCGAAGGCGAGCACCCGCATGGCGCGGAACCGATCGCCGTCGCGCGGCTTCAACGCGGCCTCGAAGACCGGCTTGTTGGCTCGGGCCGTCCGCCGGATCACCGTGTCGCCGCCGTCGCCCTGACCGACCACGAGTAGAGCATCCGCCAATCGGATCTGGTCGATGACCGGCGCCCGCACCGGTCCCGCCGGGATGACGGCACCGTTGCCGAGTCCGCGCCGTGCGTCGATCACGATGAGCGCGTAATCGATCCACAGGCGCGAACTTTGGAACCCGTCGTCCATGATGATGAAGTTGACGCCATGCTCGCGCTTCAAAAGCGCCGCCGCCTGTTTACGATCAACCGCCACAGCAGTGGGCGCGACGGTTGCGAGCAGCAGCGGCTCATCACCGACCTCGCCCGCCGAGTGGTGCTCCGGGTCGACCGCGACGGCGCCACGGCCCGATCGGCCATGACCGCGGGAGACGAAACCGGGCCGAAGGCCCGCCGCCTTCGCCGCCCGGCCAAGCGCCATCGCCGTCGGCGTCTTGCCGCCGCCGCCGACGGTGAAATTGCCAACGCACAAAACCGGCACATCGATGTCGGCACGCTCGCCGCGCTCCAGATTGCGCCGGGCGACGCGCCCGTAGATCATCGCCGCCGGTGCGAGAAGTCGCGTCGGCCACGAGCGCGCCCGCCACCAGAATGGCGGGG
>DRFF01000057.1 GCA_011050685.1 Aurantimonas coralicida | reverse complement strand
GTCGAACTGCTCAGCGCTGTCGGCCCGGCCCGGCTGCTGCATCGCATGAAACGGGCCGGCGCGCGGCCGGAACTCGGCGACCGCTCGCTGCCGGGCTTGGCCATCGGGCTCGGCGGGCTGGGGCTGACGCTGGAGGATCTGGTGCGGATCTATGGCGGCATCGCCAATGGCGGTGTGGCGATGCCCCTGCATATCGATCAGGACGTGGCGGTCGGGCAGGGCAGGCGCATCCTGTCGCCGCAGGCGGCTTGGTATGTGACCTCGATCCTTGCCGGTGCTACGACGACGACCAAGGGCTCGCCAGGCGATGTCGCCTACAAGACCGGTACGTCCTACGGCTACCGCGACGCCTGGACGGTCGGCTATGACGGGAAGCATGTGGTCGGGGTGTGGCTCGGGCGAGCGGACGGGGCGCCGGTGGCGGGACTGGTCGGCCAGGACAGCGCCGCGCCGGTGATGCGCGATGTCTTCGCCCGGCTCGGACCGGTGACCCGGCTGCCGGGTCCGCCGCCGGGCATCCTCGCCTCGGCGGGCGGCGGGCTGCCGCCGCCGATGCGACGGGTCGGGCGGGCGGCCGAACTGACGCAAGCCGGTCTGCTGCCGGAGATCGTGTTTCCGCCCAACGCGGCGAAGGTCGAAATCGGACTCGGTCGAGGCGAGGGCGCCGACCTGTTCCTGAAGGTGCGCAACGGCCGGCCGCCATTCACCTGGTATGTGGACGGGCGCCCGGTCGTCCGCGATGCGCTAGAGCGCCAGTCGAACTGGCGGGCGAGCGAGCCCGGCTTCGTCGATATCGCGGTGGTCGACGCGGCGGGTGCCGCGGCGCGCAGCCAGGTGTTCGTGGAATAGGCCCGCCTCGCCGAACGCTCCGGCGCGGGCCGTTGCCGCATCCGCTCTCCTCGCCTGATGCAGCTGATCGTTCGTCTCGGTGGCACGTCCGATCACGGCGGCGCGGTTGCGACGGCCTCCGCAAAATGGCGCTGTGAGGGGCTTTGATCGCCCGCAAGGGCGATCTGTTCGACTGTCCGATCCACGGCGTGAATCCGATCGTCGAAGTGGGATTGCGGTTGAGAGGTTTTAAAGGCCCGGGCTGTGAGGGCGGTCCCTCACGATACTCTTCGCCTTTTCGATAGCCGCAGCAATCTCTGGCTGGTTCGAATGAAACAGGTGCTCGAGTTCTCGATCGACCAGAATCAGATCGAGGACGGCAAGCTCGGAAACAAGAGGCTCTGTGTCTGTCTCTTTAATCTCACATCTCAGCTCCCAAGTATCGAGATACGCCTTTGTCATGATTTCCCAATCGAGCCGACTCTTCGGATTCATCGGATAGGCTAGGATCTCATACATGCCGCTCTGACCCCTTGGCAGTCTTGCGGCCAGGTCTTCGTATCGGTCTTCCTTCTGCGCGAGGAGCAGTCGCTTCGCATTGAGGTTCTGTTCCTTCGCGCTTTCTGCCGCGATCTTATTGGCCTTCCATGCCGCAACTGCCGCCAGAGCAGCTGCGCCAGCAGCAGTTGCAGTGAAGAATGCCGTGGCGAAGCCGATCCACGTGATTAAAGCCTGTTCATTTTCCATTTATGCTAGCCTGCGACGAGCCTCTTCTGTTTTGAGGCGGCGTTTCGCCCGCCTTAGCAGACTGAACGAGATCGCGGACGCGATAGCTTCGCGCGCACGTTCTTCGATCTCGCCCTCGTCTACGGCCGGGAGGCCCGCCGTTGCGATCTGGCGCTGGGCGATGACGGCGACTTTTTGATCGACGAAACCGTGATCACGCCGATCCTATCTATTGTCGTTCGGCCTCGACAGGCAGGCCAAGCCCGACGATGCGCTGCCGGACGGCCGCTTACGCTTGCTGACGCAGGCGAGCGGGCGGGCGCGCAGCTCTGGCTGTCACTTACCGCCGCAGCAGCCGGATCGCCTCGCCGATGATGCCGCGCCGGAACAAGAGGACGCAGAGGACGAAGATGATGCCGATCAGGACGGTGACCGGGAAGTCTGACGTGGCGAAGTAGTTCTGCATGGTGACGACGAGCGCCGCGCCGATGGTCGGGCCGAAGATCGTTCCCATGCCGCCGAGCAGCGTCATCAGCACCACCTCGCCGGACATCTGCCAGGCGACGTCGGTGAGCGTCGCGATCTGGAAGACAATCGCCTTGGTCGAACCGGCCAACCCGGCGATCGCCGCCGACATGACGAAGGCGCCGAGCTTGTAGCGATCCACCCGATAGCCGAGGGAGATCGCCCGGTTCTCGTTTTCGCGGATCGCCTTGAGGATGTGGCCGAAGGGCGAGTGGACGATGCGCCAGACGGCAAAGAAGCCGAGAAGGAAAATCGCCAGCACGAAATAATAGATGTTCAGCGGGTCATTGAGGTCGATCAGGCCGAGGAGATAGCCACGCGGCACGCCCTGGATGCCGTCCTCGCCGTGGGTGAAGGGCGCTTGCAGGAAGATGAAGAAGATCATCTGCGACAGCGCGAGCGTCACCATGGCGAAATAGATGCCCTGCCTGCGGATGGCGAGGAAGCCGACCACAAGCCCGATCAGGCCGGCACCGACGGCGCCGAGCAGGATCGCCGACAGGGGCTCCCAGCCCCAGACTTTGGCGGCGTGGGCGGTGAAATAAGCGGCGCCGCCGAAGAAGGCGGCGTGGCCGAAGGACAAAAGCCCGACATAGCCAAGCAGCAGGTTGAAGGCGGTGGCGAAGAGCGCGAAGCACAAGACGCTCATGAGGAAGACGGGATAGACGAAGAACGGCGCGGCAATCAGCCCGGCGAGCGCGATGAGCGCGACGATCAGGCCGACGGTCGACAGGTCGCGCTGTCCGGCCTGGCGTGCGGGAGACCCCTCGGCCGAGCCTTCGCCGTCGCGGATCGTGCCGGATTCGACGCTGGTGACTTGCGGAGTGGTCATATCAGGCTTCCTTCCCGAACAGCCCGGCGGGGCGGACCATCAGTACGATCGCCATGATGACGAAGACGACGATGTTCGAGGCCTCGGGATAAAAGACCTTGGTCAGGCCCTCGAGAATGCCGAGGAGATAACCCGAAACGATCGCTCCGAGGATCGACCCCATGCCACCGATGACGACGACGGCGAAGACGATGATGATCAGGTTCGAGCCCATCAGCGGGCTGACCTGATAGACCGGCGCTGCGAGGACACCGGCCAGACCGGCGAGGCCTGCCCCGAGGGCGTAGGTCAGCGTCAAGAGCAGCGGCACGTTGACGCCGAATGCCTGGACGAGTTGGGGGTTCTCCGTGGCGGCCCTCAGATAGGCGCCAAGCTTGGTCTTTTCGATCAACAGCCAAGTGGAGATGCAGATGACCAGCGAGGCGACGACGACGAAGCCGCGATAGTTCGGCAGGAACATGAAGCCGAGATTGGTGCCGCCGGACAGGAGCGCCGGCGTCGCATAGGGCTGGCCCGCCGCGCCGAAATAATAGCGGAAGGTGCCTTCGATGATCAGCGCGAGGCCGAAGGTGAAGAGCAGGCCGTAGAGATGGTCGAGATCATAAAGGCGCGACAGCATGGTGCGCTCGATGATGGCCGAGAGCATCGCGACGATCAGCGGCGCCAGGATCAACGCCGGCCAGAAGCCGAGGCCGGTGTAGAACAGGATCAGATAGGCGGTGAAGGCGCCGAGCATGTACTGGGCGCCATGGGCGAAGTTGATCACCCGCAGCAGTCCGAAAATGACCGCGAGCCCAAGGCTCAAGAGGGCGTAGAACGAGCCGTTGATGAAGCCGATCAGGAGCTGGCCGAGCAGCGCCGGGAGGGGAATGCCGAAGATCATGGTCATTTGGCGTTATACCCCCACCACTTCATGCAGCCGGTCCATTTTTGAATCGAGTTCCGACGTCGGGAAACTCTCGAGGATATGCCCGTCCTCCATCAGGAAGAAGCGGTCGGCGACCTTCCTGGCGAAGCGGAAATTCTGCTCGACCAGAAGCAGCGTCATGCCCTGCTTCTTCAGCTCCATCAAGACGTCGCCGATGCGCTGGATGATGACCGGCGCCAGACCCTCGGTCGGTTCGTCGAGAAGAATGATCCTCACCCCGGTGCGAAGAATGCGGGCGATGGCCAGCATCTGCTGCTCGCCGCCGGACAGCTTGGTGCCGGGGGAATTGCGCCGCTCTGCGAGATTGGGAAAGAGCTCGTAGATCTCTTCGACACTCATGCCGCCGTCCGCGACGCGCGGCGGAAGCATCAGATTCTCCGAGACCGACAAGGTCGCGAAAATGCCGCGCTCCTCGGGGACGTAGCCGATGCCGGCATAGGCGGTCTTGTGAACCGGGACCTTCATCATGTCCTGGCCGGCGATGCGGATCGCGCCTTCCCGCTTCGGCAGGAGATTCATGATGGCGCGCAGGGTGGTGGTCTTGCCGGCGCCGTTGCGGCCGAGCAGCGTGATCGTCTCGCCTTCGTGGAGATCGAGAGAGACGCCATGCAGGACATGGCTTTCACCGTACCAGCCGTGGAGGTTCTCGACCTCGAGCAGGGGGGAAGCGCCGGACGGCTTACTCATCTTCGGTTCCCATATAGGCTTCGCGCACGCGCGGGTCGGAACTGACCGTCTCGTAGTCGCCCTCGGCGAGGATTTCGCCGCGCGCCAGCACCGTGACGTAATCGCACAGGTCGGCCACGACGTTGAGATTGTGCTCGACCATCAAGACCGTGCGGTCCTTGGCGATCCGCCGGATCAGGTCGGAGATGCGGCCGATGTCCTCGACGCCCATGCCGGCCATCGGCTCGTCGAACAGAAGCACCGGCGGGTCGAGGGCAAGCGTGGTCGCGAGTTCGAGCGCGCGCTTGCGGCCATAGGGGAGTTCCGCCGCGTCGAGCTCGGCATATTCGTCCAGGCCGACGGCCGCGATCAACTCGTAGGCGCGGTCGTTGAGCTGGTCGAGTGCGCTGTTGGAGCGCCAGAACTGGGTGCCGAGATGTGCCTTGCGCTGCAAAGCGACGCGGACGTTGTCGAGCACGGTCAGATGCGGGAACACTGCCGAGATCTGGAACGAGCGCACCAACCCCAGCCGCGCGACATCGGCGGGCTTGAGGCTCGTGATATCCTTTCCGCGAAAGGTGATTTTTCCTTCGGTCGGGGTCAGGAACTTGGTCAGCAGGTTGAAGACGGTGGTTTTGCCGGCGCCATTGGGGCCGATCAGGGCGTGGATCGTATTTTCGCGGACGTCGAGATCGACGCCGTTCACGGCCTTGAAGCCGAAGAACTCCTTGGTGAGGCCGCGGGCGGAAAGAATCGCCTCCTGCGGGGAAACGCTCATCGGCGCATTCATCTCCTGTCGGGGGTCGGGGCCCTGGTGAGAGGGAGCCGGCGTTGCCGGACTCCCCGTCGACGAACTATTTTGCGGCGAAGGTCGCAAGGTCGCAGCCGCTATCCTCGACCGTTCCAAAGGCGACGTCTCCCGGCACGGTCGCAATTTCCTTGTACAGATCCCAAGGGCCGGTTGATTCATCCGGCGTCTTCACCTGGAAGAGATACATGTCGTAGACCATGCGGCCGTTGGCGAGCACCTTGCCCTTTTTGGCGAACAGATCCTCGACCGGCATCTCGTGAAGTTTCTTGGCCACTGCCTCGGTCTCGTCGGTGCCGGCTTCCTTGACGGCCTTCAGATATTGCAGAACGGCCGAGTAGGTGCCGACATGGATCATGTTTGGCATCTTGCCGAATTTGTCCATGTAGCGCTTGGCAAAGGCGCGGTTCTCTTCACTCTGGTCCCAATACCATCCTTCGGTGAGGTTGAGGCCCTGGGCCGCCTCGCCGCCCAGTCCATGGACCTCGGACAGGGTGATCAGAAGCGCGGCGAGCTTCTGCCCGGCCTGGACGAGACCGAACTCCGTCGCCGCCTTGACCGCGTTCGCCGTGTCGAGTCCGGCATTGGCGAGTCCGATAACCTTGGCACCGGAACTCTGCGCTTGCAGCATGAAGGAGGAGAAGTCAGTGGTCGACAAGGGATGGCGGATATCGCCGAGGACCTTGCCGCCATTCGCCTCGATGACCTTGGTGGCCTCACCCTGCAGTGAATCGCCGAAGGTGTAATCGGCGGTGATGAAGAACCAGGTGTCGTCGCCGCCCCTGACCAGGGAGCCGGCCGTGCCTTGCGACAGGGCGCGGGTGTTGTATGCCCAGTGAAAACCGTAGGGACTACACTGTCCGCCGGTGATCTCGGTGGAGCCGCCACCGGTGGTGATGGTGATCTTCTTCTTCTCGCGCGACAGACCCTGGACGGCGAGCGCCACCGAGGATGTCGTCAGGTCCATGATGGCATCGACGTTCTGCACGTCATACCATTCGCGGGCGATGTTCGATCCGACATCCGCCTTGTTCTGGTGATCGGCCGAAATGATCTCGATCGGCTTGCCGAGGACGGTGTCGCCGAAATCTTCGATGGCGAGCTCAGCCGCGGCCACGGAGCCCTGGCCCGCCGTGTCGGCATAAACGCCCGACATATCATTGAGGATGCCGATCTTGACGACGTCATCCGATACGTCTTGGGCTGTTGCCGGCCAGGCGACAGCCGCAGCGAGGCTGGCGGCGAATGCTGTCGCGACGGGGCGCTTGGTCGTCATGGATCGGTCCTCCCAGTGAGCAAAAGCCCGGCCGCCGCCTCCCCGGCACGGCCGATGCGCATGTGCCATTGGACCGGTCGATGCGCCGGACTTCAAGCCCAAACTTTGCCTATTTCACATAGATCTGGGCAGTCGCGGCGCCCAAGCCGGCGCGGTCGGGAAGCAAAGCGCCGAAGCCTTGCCTCGCCGGCCGCGCCGAATGCGTCAGTTTTTGAAGCTGGCGACGTCGCAGCCGGAGTCTTCGACCGACAAGAAGGCATCGCTACCGGGGACCGTGGAGATTTCCTTGTAGTAGTCCCACTCTCCCTTGGAATCGGCCGGTGCCTTCACCTCGAAGAGGAACATGTCATAGACCATCCGGCCGTTCTCCTGCACCTTGCCGGACTTGGCGAAGACGTCTTCGACCGGCATCTCGTGCAGCTTGGCGGACACCGCGTCGGTGGCATCGGTACCGGCGGCTTCGACGGCCTTGAGGTACTGGGTGACGGCCGAATAAGTGCCGGCATGAATCATGTTCGGCCGGCTACCCGTCCGCTTCATCAGGCGATCGGCAAATTCGCGGTTCTCGTCGCTCTGATCCCAATACCAACCCTCGGTGAGGTTCAGCCCTTGCGCCGCCTCGAGCCCGAGGCCGTTGACCTCAGCAAGCGTGAAAAGCAGGCCGGCGAGCTTCTGGCCAGCCTGAACGATGCCGAATTCAGCCGCGCCCTTGATCGCGCTGGCCGTATCGAGGCCGGCATTGGCGAGGCCGATCACCTTGGCGCCCGAACTCTGCGCCTGCAGAAGGAAGGAGGAGAAGTCGGTCGTGCCGAGCGGATGGCGAACCGCGCCGAGGACTTCACCGCCGTTTTCCTTGACGAAATTGCCGGTCTGCTCTTCCAGCGAATAGCCGAAGGCATAGTCGGCGGTAAGGAAGAACCAGCTGTCGCCGCCGGCCTTCACCAGCGCGCCCCCGGTGCCGACGGCCAGAGCATGGGTGTCGTAGACCCAATGGAAGCCATAGGGGCTGCATTGCTTGCCGGTCAGTTCCGTGGTCGCGGCGCCGGTGACGATGGTGATCTTCTGCTTTTCGCGCGACAGGCCCTGGACGGCGAGGGCGACGGACGATGTCGTCAGCTCCATGATGGCGTCGACATTCTGGACGTCGTACCACTCACGGGCGATGTTGGAGGCGATATCGGCCTTATTCTGATGGTCGGCCGAGATGAGTTCGACCGGCTTGCCGAGAACCTCGCCACCGAAATCCTCGATCGCCATCTTCGCCGCTTCGACCGACGACTGACCGCCGAAATCGGCATAAACGCCGGACTGGTCGTTCAAGATGCCGATCTTGACGACATCGTTCGAGATTTCCTGCGCGCCAACGGCGGCCGGCAAAAGCGCGGCGGCCGCGACGGAGCCGGCAAGCAGCAATTTCATCATACGCATTGCGATAATCCTCCCATACAAACGCAAACGACCAAGCCAGCCGGCATCGGAGCCGGAAGCAATAACCTGACCTTGCGGTTGGATGTGGTTGTGAAGCAGCGACGGGAGCCCTGTCAAGAAATGCAGGCGGCCATCATCTAAGCCGTTCGTCGTAGATCAAAACAGGGTTGGGCGTTGGAACTGCCGCGTTGGCCGACGGGCGACGGCGCGGCGAAAGCGCTGGTTTTTCGAGCGGCCGGAGCCGGGTTCGGTCTCGCGCGTTTGCCAGGATCGACCGCCCTCCAGCCACCGGGCAAGGCGCATGACCGCAATGTGCCGGTTGATGTCGTAGCGGGGATCGCGGCGTCGGGCGAGACGCGCCAGCAGACCGAGTTCTGCGCGAACCTTGGCGCGCAAGGTCTCCGCTTCCGCCGCCGGAATGTTGGCGGCGTCATCCTTGGCCACGGCATCCGACCGCGCCCGCTCCTCCAGGCCGAACCGGCGCAGCAGCATCGCGAGTTCGAGGCGGGAGAGATCGCGCTGTGCCTCGCGCCGCCGTGCCTCGGCGTGGTTGCGGGCAGCTCCTTCGAGCGCGGCCGTGAGAGGGGAAAGGTCGAGATGCCTGGTCATGCGGACGCTCCGGTGAGGTGTCCGCAAAGAGTCCGGCAATTGGCAGAAAGGGGGATAAAATCCTCTCTTCTAAGGCGGCGGAAAGTCGGAATATCCGAAAACTCTGTGAGTTTCGATCAGTATTGCTGAGTGAAATAGGAATTATTTCCCCTTTCGCCGGCGGTGGCCTATAGACGGGTGGTCGCCGCCAACAGGAGGTCAAACGCGATGCAGTCCTTTTCCGCAGACCGGGTTTCCACCCGACCGTTGCACCTACCTCCTGTCGCCCGCGGCGATGCGGGGCCGAGGGAAGCCGAGGCAGGCCGCGTTACCGGGATCGATCACCAGGCGGTTTGGCGCACCTGCCGGCTGGCAAGGGAAATCGCCGGCGCCTTCTTCGCCATCCCCGTCCGGGAGATCGAACGGCCCGGCCGAGCGATCGCCAGCGTCTGCGAGGCCCGGCACGTCGCCATGTATCTGGCCCATGTCGCCTTCCAGGTTCCCTTGTCCGCAATGGCCAATGGGTTCGGGCGCGACCGCACGACGATCGCCTATGCCATTCGTCGCATCGAGGATCGACGCGACGATCAGGCGTTCGATTCCGCTGTCGAGCGCTTGGAAGGCCTGGCACACGCGGTCCGCGCGGCGCTCGAAACATGCGATCAGGGATGTGTGCGGGGAGACGCCTGATGGCAGCCTTTGCGGGCTACAATCCAAACGAGTCCCCTTTGGTGCGGCTGGCCCAGCGACGCGGCAAGGGCGGCGAGCCGTTCCTGGCCGAAGCGGAAGCGCTGGCCGGGGAGCGGCTGCGGGTCGATTTCACGCGCGGTCAGTTGATGCCCGGGATCACGCAACGTTGGGATGCCCAGCCCCGCGAGAAGGGGAGCCGGCGCGGTGCGGGCGATTTGTCGGATTCGGCGATCGACGCGCGGCAACGGGTCAATGCCGCGATCAAGGCCGTCGGGCCGGAACTCGCGGGCGTTCTCGTCGACATCTGCTGCTTCCTGAAGGGACTGGAAACCGTCGAGCGGGAACGGCGCTGGCCAGCGCGCTCCGCCAAACTGTTGCTGAAAGCCGGCCTTGGCGTTCTGGCTCGCCATTACGGCTTGGCCGGGAGCGCCACGTCCCGTTCTTCGCGCATCCGGCAGTGGGGAACGGAGGATTACCGGCCGACGATCATCGGCCGGTGAATATCCGGCGCCGGGCGCAACGAATGGCGGCGAGGCTCAGGCGGCGAGAGCCTGCCGCGCATCGTCCTTGATCCGCGCAACCATCGAACGGAGGCCGTTGGAGCGCTGCGGTGTCAGATGGTCCTGCAATCCCAGTCGCGCAAAGGTCGCCTCGGCGTCGGCCTCCAGAATCTCGGGCGCGGTACGACCGGAGAAAAGCGCGAGGGCGATGGCGACAAGACCGCGAACGATGTGGGCGTCGGATTCACCGAGGAACGACAGACGGGGCGGGCTGGCATCGTCGGTTTTAGTGGTCAGCCAGACCTGACTGACGCAGCCGCGAACCTTGTTGGCCTCGTTGAGTTCAGCCTCCGGCATCGCCGGCAGCGAACGCCCGAGCTCGATCAGATAGCGGTACCGGTCTTCCCAATCGTCGAGGAACTCGAAATCAGCGGTGATGTCTTCGATCGTCGGCATTCTTTCTCCCGAGCGGCCCTCGATCATGATGAAATAGGATCGATTCGATCCGATGTCATGACGATGATCGATTCCAGTCAGTCAGCGCGAAATGCAAGCGGGAAACCGGTTCCCACATTTCCTCATTCCGCGCGAGGTACCGTTCGTGTCGGACGGCACGCTGGATATAAGGCTATGGGAGGTCGATGTCAGGTGCGGGGCGCCGAACGTGGGATCGGCAGACGCGCCAGGGCGCCATGTCCGGGAATCTCGGCGGATGGAAGCAAGACATGGCGCGCATTCGCCGGGTCATCGAGGCGGGGCATGCCGACAGGCTGGCTCGCTTCCGTTGCGCGGGACGATGCGAGCGACAGGGCGCGGTCGACCGCGCCAGTGACGATTGCGTCCGGATATCGTGAGAGCGAGGAAGCTGCCGAATTCCCGGAGGCGGGACTGCCATCTCGCTCTGCCTCGACGAAATTATAGGCGAGGGCAATTCCGTCTCCGATCCGCTCGCCGGCAAAACGGGCCAGATTGCCGCCCGCATCGCATGCCGCCGGTGCCCGGTCGCAAAAGTTGGACAAGTCGGCGATCGCCGCCTGGGCGCCGACAAAAGTGGAAAACACGTCGACCTGGTTTCGGCCGGCATCGTCGCCCTGGCCGTCGCCCGGAAGAAGCATCGCCACGATGCCGAGAAGGAACGCTGATTTCAGAATGAACCGGATCATCGATTTGCCTCTGGACGCTTTCCGGTGAAGGCCGGATCTCTCGGCCCGGTCAATTGCGTTTCGTGAAGGCATAATGCCGGCGGGGGACAAAGGCTGCGTTGAAACTGCGAGACATGTTTGATTCAAACTTTACGGGTTGTCGCTCCCGCGGCTTGTCCACAGCTTCCTTCGAGGGATGCTCGCCCTACGATCGCGGCTGTTTCGCCTGAGGGCGACGGTTCTGTCGCGAAGCATTAACCATAACGGCAATCATCAAGGTCCGAATCTGCCTGCGGGCCGGTAATCCTGGCCGCAGGCGGCGTCGGCGGCGGCATGGTTTATGGCTTCCTTAAACGGTGGTCCGCATTATCGCGATCAAGCCACTGGGTCCGGCATTTTCACAATGGTGGACCCACGAGGCAAGGCGAATGCGAGTGCGTGTATGACAGAGGCGTCGAACAACGGTCGGGCAGTGGCGGCGCCGGCCGGCGCCGTGTCGCAGCTTCGCGAACGGTTGGACGAGCTCGTTGCGGCCAAGGTCCTTGTTCCAAGCGAGCGCCGCCTCCAGGGACGAGCGATCGGTGCGCTCATTGTCGCCGGTCTCCTCATGGCGATGGCTTCGCCAGTGCTCGCCGTGCTTCAGGCCGGTGCTCTCGCCGCCGCGACTCCGATGATCATCGCGAGCCTGACTCTGGCTGCCGCGGCCTATCTCTCGGCAACCGGCGCGCTGGATCATGTGGCCTGGCTCGTCGGCACACTTCTTTCCATAACACTCGGGCTGATCGCCTGCGCGGTCGAAGCCCCGCTTGCGGCCTGGCTTCTGGTGCTGGCGATCGCGCCGGGGGAGGCGGCTATCGCGGGACGGCGCAAGCTGGCTCTTGGTCTCGCCGGCTCGGCGGCGACCGTTGCCGGCTCGGCGGTGATGCTTGCGGAGAGCGCATCGACGATCCAGCCCGCGGACCTCGCGTCGGCCGTGCTGTTACTCGCCTATGTCGCGACAGTGGCCCGCAGGAGCGCGAAGCGCCCTGCACAGGAGGGACATCCGGCCGGGACATCGGTTCATCCGATGGCCGATGCCGCCGAGCTATTCGGCGCGGCGATGGTGAGCCTTGACGTCGAGGGAAGGATCGTCTTTGCCTCGAAGGGTGCGCGTACGCTGTTTTCGGAAAATGGCGGGAGTATCGAGGGGCTGCGGCTCCTCGACAGCGTGCTGGTGGCCGATCGTATCGCCTTTTTGAAGGCGATGGCCGACGCCAAGACGGACGGCCGCGGCTCTCGCGTCGAAGGGCGGCTTCGCCGCCCGGACGGACAATATGTCCCGGCCGTCATGCGGTTCCTAGTCGCCACGGCGGCCGATGATCGGGCGGCTCTGGTCCACATCGCCATGACGCTCGCCGTCGAAGAAGGCAAGGTGGCACAGGGGCTGCAGGTGGCGCTCGATGCCGCGCACCAATCATCTGCCGCCAAGAGCCAGTTCCTGGCAGCCGTCAGCCACGAGCTCCGCACCCCCCTCAACGCCATAATCGGTTTCTCCGATATTCTGGATCAAGAATTCTTCGGCGGGTTCGAGAGCGAACGGCAGAAGGAATATGTCGGCCTCATCCGCCAATCGGGCCAGCATCTGCTGTCGGTCGTGAACTCACTGCTCGACGTCTCCAAGATCGAGGCCGGTCGATACGAGCTGACGCCCGAGCCGTTTTCAATGGACGAAGCGGTCATCACCGCGGCGGGCGTCGTGCGCGAGGAAGTACGACGCAAGGGCCTGCGACTGGACGTGCGTTCCAGTTGCCAGGGCGAGACGATCATCGCCGACCAGCGTGCCTGTCACCAAATACTTCTGAACCTCTTGTCGAACGCGGTGAAGTTCACGGATTCGGGCGTCATCACGCTCGAGAGCCAGATCGATGCCGAAGCGATCGAGCTTTCGGTGAGCGACACCGGCATCGGGATCGCCGAAGCGGATATCGAGCGGCTTGGCCGACCCTTTACCCAGCTGTCTTCCGGGCCGGCACGTCGCTATCAAGGCACGGGGCTCGGACTTTCCCTGGTGAAAGGGCTGGCCGAATTGCATGGTGGTGCCATGACCATTCGCAGCCAACCAGGAATCGGCACCATGGTGACCGTGCGGCTGCCGACCGACTGCACCCGTCAAACGGACAAGTCACAGTCTCTCAAGGAAAATATTGTAGCACTCAGTGATGCCCGTACAAAAACGACAAACCAACCGAAAACCCTCGCGACGCGGCGCACGGCCTAGCTTCGGCGGTCGACTTCTCGCGTTCGGAAAAAGCGGCGTGATGGCGGCGGCTGCCGGCGTCTGGCGGCGTCCGGCGCTGTCTGCCGGGCTGACGGCCTTCAGCGTGTTGTTCGCCGGAATGGCCGGCAATGCGATTTATGGCCAGCCCGGGCAGCACCCCAGCCCGCTTTTGGCCACGCGGGGGGAAGGCGCCGGTATAGAGCGCCCGCGACTGGCAAATTCGCAAGGACTCATGCCGGTCCCGCTCGTTCGGGAAGTTCAGGCCGGACTTGCCGCAATCGGCCATTACCACGCGGCGGTCGACGGGAAGCCGGGTCCCGCCACGGAAGCCGCGATCCGCGACTTTCAGAAGGCGCATGGCCTGACAAGCGACGGCGCGGCAACGCCGCTACTGCTCGCGCAGATCAGACAGGCTTCGGCAGATGCGCCCAACCCTTCGCGGCGGCCGGAGGAATTCGCCAGCCTCGACGAGCGGATGGGCGGCAGTTCCGGCATGGCGGGCGTTGCAGCGGAAATTCCCGAGGGGCTGGCTGAATCCGGCCTTGCGGCGCTCGACCAGGACGAACTCGTGCGCCGGATCCAGGCCGGCCTGACGGCGGCGCAGGTCGCCGAGCTCTCGTCCGACGGGATCCCCGGTGAGCGGACACGGGCCGCCATCCGGACCTTCGAAGCATTGGAGGGGCTGGACGTCACCGGTTCGCCGGATCCCCGGATTCTCGAGCGTCTGATCGAGATTGGCGCAGTCGATTGAGGTCAGTGCCGTAGCGATGCGCATAACCAGCGAACTCTTTGTGGCGCAACTCGTCCGCCGCCTGTTCGCCGCCGGGGAATTTGCCGTCGTGGCCCGCAAGGGAGCTGCTGCGGCTGGCGCGATTTTCGTGGTGACGCGGAATCGCGCCGGAGAAATCCAGCTCTTCGGGCCGGCTGTTCAAAGCCTCAGCGACGACAGCGGCCTGCGGCAATTCATGCCGGAGCCGGTGGATGGCGAGGCGGCGCTTGAAGCGCGTTTTGCGCGTGAGGCCAGATTCGACCCGGATTTCTGGGTGGTCGAAATCGAAACGGACGACGCGCCGACCTTTCTCCAGATCGTCGAAGGCTGACCCGTATCGACGGGCGTGCCTGTCGCTGACGGCAAATGGCCAGCGCGGAATCACGGCGGGAAGATCGTCAGTCTTCAGGCGTCAGCGTTTGATGCCGAGTTGCTCGGTTCTGGACGGTAGCACGCGACGGCGTCCGAAGGCGGGGCGAGGGGCCGAGGCCTCAATTCTCGGTTCAAGGTCCGTGTATTGGCGCTGGTGGGTGGCCCGATTGCGTGCGGGGAGCGCGGAGGAAAGTCCGAAGCGGCCGCGACACGCATCGATGTCGAGATCGCGATAGGCGGACTTCATCGCGGTGAAGGCGGCGATGTCCAGGCCGACCCGCGGCTTCAGCAGCATGATGATCGTCAAGGCGTCGGCGGGACCCACGCTGATCGCCTTCAAAGCCGCAGCGAGGATTTCGCCGGTCGGATCGTCGATGATCTCCCGCATGCGAGGAGCCGTGAGTGTCAGCATGTGCGCGAGACCGTCATAGGCCAATTGCTTGCATTCGGACCGTGCCTTTTCGACGACGCCGCCGACCGTTGTCGGGGCGCTGGCCTCGGGCTGGGCGAGATGCTTTCCGGGTTCAGCCAAGCGAAGCAGGGTGGCGCGCGCCGCGCTGACATTCGCGGGCTCGCCCGTGTGCGATTTGGGCGCGACGTCCTCGTCGGCGTCGGCGACGTTTGCCGCTTCCTTTTTCGCTGCGCCCAGGGGGGCGCTCGTGGGAGCAGGCACAGCGGCCGGTCCGCCTGCCCCGGCAAGCTGTGAGAGCGTCGCTTGTTCGGCCGCTTGCCGACGGTCCAGGATACGTTTCAGCTTCGGGCTCGACCTTTTGGTGAGCGTCTCGATATCGTCAGCTGTCAGGCAGGGGCTCGCCAAGAGGAATGGCGCCGCAGTGACGATGGGGGCTGCGATGAGTTTTTCGACGATGCTTCGCGGAACCCGCGGTGACTGAGAGAGTGCCGCTGCGAGGGCGCGTTTCGTCTTGGTGCCGATCTTGTCCCAGGCCGGGGCGACAAGCCGACCGAACTCGTGCGCCTGCCGCTCGCTCGGATTGCGATGGGCGGCAAAGCTTGCGACAGCGGCAGCCACGATCGTGTCGAAACCGCCTTGGCCGGCCTCCTTTTCGAGCGATCGAAAAATGCTCGGCACGACGTCCTTCATGGGACTCCTGGATGGTTGATCAATGGTTTCCTCGCCGCGAAGAATTACGCAAGATTTCTTAGCAAGCTGTTAACCCTCCTGGGGTCTGCTCTCGCAAGGAGGCCGGCGAGCAACGCGCCGGTGCCGATCAAGTCGGCCAGCCAGAAGGGAAGCGGACCGTGACAGTCGTTCTGAAATTTGTGCCCCGTGGCCCGGCCCCGGCACGCCGGCGAAACGAAATCCGCTCGCGTGAATCAAAGGGCGAGATCATCCTTTTGCCCTGTATTCGTCGTGAATCGCTCGACGCGGCAAGACATCGCTTGGACCGGCACGTCACGAGACCGTGATAAGAAGCGATCGGCATGACGATCGCTTCAGGAGGGCGGTCGGGGTCAGCTGTCGCGATTGTCCGGGCGGCTCGCCGCCGCCGGTTCGATTGGCTCACATCGCAGTGAATTGACGAAGGCTCTGGCAGAGGGGCGTTTGCTTTCCTCATCGACCAGGACGCGAATGGTCATGTAGCCTTCGCTCAGGTCGAGTTCCACCGGGATCGTGGTCTCCTCGGTGTCCGGGCCAAGATCGGCATTGAATTCGACGATCTGTTCCTTGCTTCCGACGAGAAGATTGAACATGCCGTCAACGGCCGACCGGTCGTTGATGCTGTAGAGATTGTCGCCGCGCCTGTCGTAGATCGAGGCCGACCAGAAGGGGCTCTCGTCATAGTTGGCAAGGATGCGAACCGGCCCTTTCGCGATCGAGAAGCGGCAACTCGCAGTGACGAATGCGGGGTCGACAAAGGCGAAATCCTGCCGGTCGGACCCCAGCATGGGCGCGATCACGTCCGATCCGGCGCTGCGTAAGGGCTCGACGCTGACGATATCGTAAATTTGCCCAAGGTTGGAGAAACGTGCCCATGCATTGTTTCCCGCTACCTGCGGCATGGCGAAAATCACGGCAATGTGGACGATGACCGCGCCCACCAGGCCGATCGCGACAGCAAGAAGCAGCTTACCCATCGAAGCAGGTCTCCAATTCGATATCGGGCAAGGAAAGACTGTCGACGCCGCTGGATGCGCTGGCGGGAGTGTCATACAGCGCCAGTGCAAGGACGAGCGGTCCTTGGCCGGACGTGGCGAGCCAGTTGCCGGCTCTGGCCATAGGTCCGATCGCGACCATGAAGGAATTGTCCTCGGCCCGCATGAGATTGTGCGAGGTCAGCCAGCCGGCCCTGCCTGCGCCGGGCTGGATCAGCCGGCCTTCCGGCGTATACGGGGAGAGTGTCCAGATCCGGGTGGGCGGAGTTTGTCCGGCAATCCTATATTGGCATTGGCGGCGCAGCGGTCGATCCGCACTGTCCCTTTCAGCGGTGAACAAGATGCCTTCGCCAATGCCAAGCGTCAGATTGCCTACCCGCGCCAAACGCGCCTTGGAATAGGGGTCGGCGTCGGGAGAGCCGGCAAATGGATTGGCCGCCCAAGGGCCTACCGTGACGGTGCCAATCTCCGCCGATTCATCCAACGCCCAGTTCGCCGACCAGCCACCGAGGCCGAGCGCGATGGCCAGGGCAATCAGGACGAGGAGGGTGTAACGCATAAGCCAATTTTCCGGTCCGATAGATCACGATGAAACAGGACCGAGTCGATCCGATTTCATGAAGGCGATCAATTCCAGTCAGTGAGCGCAGAATGCGGGCGGAAAACCGGTTCCCACTTTTCCTCATTCGGCGCGAGGTCTGAAGCTCCTGGAAGCTTATTGCCGCGCCGGGGCCGCATCGGCCGCCGATCGCGCCGCTGCCAGTTGATCGGGCTCAAGCGGCGGCAAGGTTTCGAGTCGCTCGGCAATGTCGGCCAGGACATCCTCCGCGGCTTTCCTGAGCGTCTGTGGGCCGCGGGCAGCGGGCGCGTCGCCATCGGCCGCGGCCACCTCGCGCTTTTCGTCCGGGAAGGGGTTGTCGATGAACGGGATTGGCTTCAATTCGATATTCTGGTGGGCCGCCTCCATGAAGCGTTGCCAAGTCATTGCGGGTAGCGAGCCGCCCGTCAAATTGTTGGTCGGCTTGAAGCTGTCGTTGCCGAACCAGACGGCAGCACTGAAATTACCGGTGTAGCCGACGAACCAGCCGTCCCGATAACTCTGCGTCGTACCGGTCTTGCCGCCCACACGGGTCATCGAAAGCTGTGCCCGCCTCGCGGTGCCGCGCTCGGTGACGCCGACCAGCATTTCGTTCATCGACTTGGTTGCTTCCTCGCTGAGCACACGGCGACGCGGCGGCATATCATTCCGCACGTCCCAGAGCGTCTTCCCCGACGCATCCGAAAGCTGCGTGATCGCGTGACGTCGGGTCTCCATGCCGCCATTGACGAAGACGCCGTAGGCTGTGGCCTGGTCCAGGACCGTCACTTCGCTCGTCCCGAGCGCCATCGTCTTATCGCCACGCAGAGGGGATTCCACACCCATCGCCTTCGCTATCGCGGTCACGGCGTCCATGCCGACTTTCTGGCTGAGCTTGACGGCCGGCACGTTCAGTGAGCGGGCGAGCGCATTGGCCAGCGTCACCCGGCCGGCAAACGACCGGCCGTAATTCTGCGGTGACCAATTGCCGATGGTGACGGGGCTGTCGACGATAGTATCTTCTGGCTTCATTCCGGCCTGCATCGCCGCAGCATAGATGAAGGCCTTGAACGAGGAACCCGGCTGCCGCAGCGCCCTCGTCGCGCGGTTGAACTGCGAGATTCCATAGTCTCTTCCGCCGACCACGGCGCGCACGCCGCCATCGTCACCAAGCACCACCATCGCGGCTTCCTCGACGGCGTATTTCGTGCCGAATTGTCGCAGATGGTATTCGACCGCCTCGTCCGCGAGTTGCTGAAGCCGCAGGTCGATCGTGGCGCGGGCGACGAAGTTGCGCTGCTTCAGGCCGCTGTCGCGGGCGATCTGCTGGACCTCCTCGAAGGCATAATCGAGAAAGTAGTCGGGCGACTGTGTCACCGAACGGTCAACGGAGATGGCTGGTTGCCGACGAGCGGCCACGACCTGACCCTCGGTGACGAAGTTGGCCTGGACCATATTGGTCAGGACCTCGTTCGCACGAGCGCGGGCCGCCGGCAGATTGATGTGAGGAGCATATTTGGCGGGGGCCTTGAAGAGACCCGCAAGCATCGCGGCCTCGGCCATCGAGACGTCGCGGATGTTCTTGTCGAAATAGAATTCGGCTGCCGCGGCCGCGCCGAAGCTGCCGCCGCCCATATAGGCGCGGTCGAGATACATCGCGAGAATTTCGCGTTTGGTCAGGTGGGATTCCAGCCAGAGGGAGATGAACGCCTCCTTGATCTTGCGATCCAGGGTCCGCTCATTCGACAGGAACAGGTTCTTGGCCAATTGCTGGGTGAGGGTGGAGCCGCCCTGCACAACGCCGCCGGCGCGTGCGTTTTCCGACAGAGCCCGACCGAGACCGAACAGGTCGATTCCCCAATGCTCAAAGAATCGCCGATCTTCGGTCGCTAGCACCGCCTTGACGAACGAATCGGGCAATTCATCGATCGGCACCTCCGCTGACCTAAGCACGCCGCGTCGCCCGATCTCATCCCCGTGACGATCCAGGAACAGCACCGAGAAGTCGGTTTCTTGCGGCAGTCCCTTGGCGGTGACCTTCATCGCCGGTTGCGCGAGCGCCAAAAGCAGGACGAAACCCGCCAGGCCGAGGGTCATTCCTTCTCCGGCGACCTCGAAAACGAACCGGTTGAAGCCGCGCGCCCGGAACTTGCGTGAGACGATTGTGACGTTTTCCCACCACGCGGCGAAGGCGCGGAAAAATCGCCACAGGCTGGAGTCGATCCAGGCATCGATCTCGATCAATCGCGACGGCTGCCGACGCCGGGGAGTTCTGTTCGAGGAGTTCTGCAACTTCAACCTGTCACTGTTGGCGGGGGCCAGCGGCCCGTCGCAGCGACGACAAAGCGTGCCGCCCGCGAACCCCGGTTACCAACGTCCCTTTAGAAAACCCTGTCATTCCCATATACCTAGGCCACGTGAAAAAGTCGCGAGAAAGGTCAGACATTTCGCCCATGCGTGATTTCGGCAACAAGCCTTTTTGGCGTGAGAAACCGCTTGAGGCGATGAGCTCGCAGGAGTGGGAATCGCTGTGCGACGGCTGCGGACGCTGCTGCCTGAACAAGCTGGAAGACTGGGATACCGGTGAGATTGCGTGGACGAATGTGAGTTGTCAGCTGCTCGACGGACACGCATGCCGGTGCCGCGATTATGAGAACCGGCAAGCCACCGTGCCCGATTGCGTCGCGCTCGATGTGGAAAAGGTGCGTGAGCTGACCTGGCTGCCTCCAACCTGCGCCTATCGCCTGGTGGGCGAGGGGCGCGACCTCTACTGGTGGCACCATCTGGTATCCGGCGATCGAGAGACCGTGCATGAAGCCGGCATATCGGTGCGCGACCGCACGGTCAGCGAAGTGGGGATCGAACTGGAGGACTACGAAGAGTACGTGGCGGAATGGCCTGGGACGAACCCGATGGACGATGCGGCTTGAACAGGTTCGATCGGAAATATGAAAATATTCCTTGACACCGTCACGGTGGTTTGTTAGCTTTCTGTCCATTTCTGTCCATTTCTGTCCATTTCCCCATAAGACGGTCGTTTATCCCATAATGCGGTCGCCTCGACCCCATAAAGCGGTCGCGCCTGGCGCTCACTGATGCCCCACGGGCGAAATTTTTCTTGCTCCCCTCTTGCCGGCAACTCTTTTCTACCCAAATAGCGACTCTGTTTTTCGGTAGAAAACATGCCCGACACCCCTCATCTCGATCAAGATCAGCGGCGCCTCATTGCGGATCTGGCATCCGCCTGGCGCGCTTACGTGCCGCTCGCCAGAAAGGCCGATGAGTTCGTCGGAGGCATGGGATTCAAGACGGTTAGTGGCGCCGCCTACCTCGTTCGCTACTTCCCGGACCCTGTGACGGGTAGGAAGAAATTCCGCTCAATGGGGCGCCAGACGCCACTGGCCGAGCAGAAACTTCACCGCTGGGTCCAGGATCGTGAGTCTTATAAGGAGGCTATAGCCGAGGCATCGGCGCGACTTGACCTCACCGGTCGCCTTGCGAAGGCCCACCGTCTTGCCAGGGTGCCTGCGAAGACCGGAGATTTCCTGCGGAAGCTCGATCTGCTTGGCGTTCTTGACGACGGTCTCGCCGTTTGCGGTCCCGTCGCGCTCTACGCCTATGAGATGGACGCCGGACAACTGGCACCTCACTTCTTCTATAGAAGCACAGGACGCCCCGACGTCGAACTGACATCGCTCCTGCGTTTTGACCATCTGAAGGAAATTCTCAAAGCTAGTTTGGGCGAGGGGAGCCGTCTCCGACCCACGGACTCGGCTCTGGAAGGACACATCGACGGATTCTGCGTCGTCATCCACGACGCGTCCGAACTTTTTTCTGAATTTTCGTCCATGACCGCCATGTCGGCGAGTCGCGATTCAAAACCAGTGCCGGTGACCGCCGTGTCACGCCGCGACTGGATAACGATCGAGAAGTGGATTGCTTCGGATGACCCGTTATTCGAGGACCGGTGCGAGTTCGTCATCGCCACCATGAGCGACGACGAACAATCCCATTTGGAAGATGGGCGAATCACATTTTGAGATTAGTACGTAGAGTCAAAGACTTGCTGTAAGTGACTCGACGGACTCGATTTTTCCGAAATTCTCAAGCGTGAAATTTTCACCAACAGATTTGGAAACCTGCGATTCGCGAGTCATGCTTCTTGACATGATGATTCGCACTGCGGCGGCAGCCGAGGCGACGGAGGATAGAATGAAATAGGTTCCTGAAACGAAAACGCGCCAGCCGTAAGAGCGGCCGGCGCGTCATTTCGAACCAGACATATGGCGACAACCCGACGTCTGGATAAGTCCACTAGAGCTTCCTAGCGATCGCGAGGATGGCGTACCCGACTGAGTCGGTCAAGCCGTTTGCGACGCCGCGGGAAAGCCTTGTTCAGAGCACCGCCCTTGGACGAGAACCCCACCGAAAAATCTGCCCGCTTCGCGGTCCACCACCGACCCGGCAAGACCGTGGATCGTCAGGCGATCGAAAAGGCCCGCCGGTCTACGAAGGAATCGACGCAGGGTCCGAGGAAGGGGCGCGAACTCACGCCGCTGATCCGTGGGTCGGAAGTCCGAAGGATCCGGACCCGCAGTCATCCTGGATACACCGGTGACGTCCCTATGACCCGGATTGGCTACAAGGTCATTTCCGGCGAATCGCTGCTCGAACTCGATTTTCTTGTGCTGATCGACGACGTTATGTCTGACCTCGTCGGAATCTTTGCGCAACCGATGAAGTTGCCGATCGTCGTTGCCGGGAGGTCGACGACCTGGAACCCCGATTTCCTTCTGTCCCGCACGGACCTCCATCACGAACTTGTCGAGGTGAAGACGGAGGAGGCCCTTCACCCGGAGGATCCGGACGAGCGTCGCCTTGTGACATTGCGAATTGAGGCCATGAGGAAGGCCGCCGCCGCGGCCGGCTTCGGGTTCCGCCTCGCGACCGAACGGGAGATCCGGGTCCAGCCGCGCCTCGACAATGCACGGCTTGTGCACCGGTCGATGAGCCCTTTCTTCACGAAAGCCGACATCCTCACCGTGATCGCGGCGCTCGGGCGACTGCCAGAGCGGAGCGACGTTCCAACGCTAGCGACGACGCTGCCTTGCCGACTCGCAATCTATGCGCTGCCGCTGGCGTTATGCCTGGAGCGGTTGGGCCATCTTTTCTTCGATAGAAGCCTGCTGATCCGCGGCGCGTCGAGCTTCACCAAGCCTTCGGTGGACGCATGACCGTCCACGTTCCTTCGGTCCGTGTTACGACCGGTGCCCACGTCAGGGTCAACGGCCAGCCCTATATCGTGGGCCGCTTGACTGACACTGCCCGCATCTTCACGCACAGGGAGACTGGCGACGAACTGCTGCTCCCTCTGGCGGCGCAGATTACGATGATGCGGAACATGCAACTGACCGCGGAAGCGACCTTCGGGGCGCTCGATCGGAACGCGCAGATGGCGCTCAGCGTGGCTTGGGACGCATTCGACCCCGCCGAACAAATCTCGGCGAAGCGGAAGTATCCTTTCGTTAAGGCGGTCGACGACCTTCCGATCTGTCGTCGCGACAAAAGTAAGTTCGTCCTGGCCGCTATCGAGCCTGTGAATGCCGAGGTGGAGCTTCCGTTCGAGGGGGGACCTTCGTTCCGCCTTGTCCGGAAATGGTATCGCAAGTGGCTGGCCGGCGGTCGCGACATCCGGGTTCTCGTCGACTGGCACAACAAAAAGGGCAACCGCACCAAACGTCTGCCGGAATGGGTCTATGAGGAAATCTCTGCGGCGATCGACGAGGCCTACGCCTGCGATCCGCCGGGTACCGAAGCGGCGGCTCAGGAACGGGCCACCAACAGGATTCTCATGCGCGCCGACCGCGACCGGCTGCCACTCCCGCCAGGCGCCAAGAAAGTCATCGGTCAGCATGTTGCCCGTCGTGCCATCGCTCGGCGGGACGGTTACGAACTCGCGACGATTCGCCTCGGCAGAAAAGAGGCCGAACGCCTCTTTAAGATGGTCGGCGCCGGGCCTTGTGGGGATTATCCCCTCCATGAGGTGGAAGTCGACCACACCCTCGTCGACCTCAGTCTCATCGACAAGCATGGCGCCTACATGGGGAGGGCATGGCTGACGATCCTTATCGACCGCCATAGCCGCATGATCGTCGGCTTTTCCCTCTCTTTTAATCCACCAAGCTGGCTTACTGTGATGGATGCCCTCCAGATGGCGATCATGCCCAAAGAAGATGTGATCGCAAATATCTGCAAAGGCAGAAGGATGGTGACAAACCGTTGGGATGTTTTCGGGGCACCTGACAACCTGTTCGTCGACCGTGGGGCAGAATTCCGATCCATCTCAATGCGCGGAACTGAAGCCGCGCTGAATATGAGGATCGTCGACCTTCCTCCCGGCCAGCCGTGGCTGAAGGGCAAAATCGAACGCTACTATGGCACGCTCAACACGCGCGTGTTTCATCGCTTGCCCGGCACAACGTTTTCCAGCGTGGCGCAGCGGCGGCTCAATCATCATGATGCGGAAAAGCAGGCCTGCCTGACCCTCGGCGATCTTCGTTGGATTATTCTGACCTGGATCGTCGACATCTATCATCAGGAAGTGCACGCGACGACCGGCCAGACGCCGTCCGCTCGGTGGGCGCGGGGGATCGCCGAGGTGGGCGCCAAGATGCCACCGCCGCCCGAGATTCTCGAAGCTGTCACCGGGAATACCATACGGTCGAAGCTGCGGTCTGACGGCGTCCGCTACAGCAAGCTTCGGTGGAACAGCAATGCGTTTCAGGCTCTTCGCTCTCGCTACGCCGCATCCTTGCCGGTTCGCGAGCGCAGGACCGGCAACGCTGATGTCCTGGTCCGGATCAATCCACTCGACATTAGCAGGTGCTGGGTTCTCGATGAGAAGGACGGCACCTGGGTCGAAGGCGACCTCGTCTCCGGCGACGGGGCCGAGGACATGACGCTCGCCGAGTGGAAACGCGTCAGCGAGACTGTCACGGAGAACCAGATCTACGACGTCGATGCTGCGCTCTCTCGGGCGAAGGCCGACCAGGCAATTCGCGATCACGTCGACCTGAGGCGCAAGCCTTCGTCGAAGAGGAAGGCAAAGCTCCGGGAGGACGGGCGCAAGGCCGCTGAGCATGTTCGCCCAGATCGTGACGATTCCCAGGCGTCGATGACGGGACTTGTGCCTCACGACCTGGACCAGCCGCCTGCGATCCCGGCTCAAGACGCCCGTGGACCCTGGCGAGAACAGGCGCTCCCGATGGCGTCCGCGCAAGTCATTCCTCCGCCTAGACCGGAAGGGCACGCCGCCGTCCCGGTTTCACCCCCGGAAGAAAACGCCACCCTCCCTGAACCATGTGCGGCGTCCGAAGCGGATTCGAAAAAGCCCTTCACTGTTCGCAGACGTAAGTGAGACAATCAATGACCTGGAATGACGCCCCCCGGCAGGACCGCATCGCTCACATTGGCAAGACCATCGTCGCGACGCCGACCCATGAAAAGGCCGTCAACGTCCTTAAGGGTGCCTATCTGCGATATGGTACCCGCCCGGAAGGGACATGCTCGTTCCTCCTCGGCGAAACGCGCTCAGGCAAGACCACCGCGTGCGACGAGTTCATGTATGGCGTTGCACATGAGATCGGCGGGAAAATCGTTGCCGACGGACGCGATGACGACGACGGGGAAAATGGTGGTGCCGTCACTTCGGTCGTTGTTGCTCGCGATACCTTCCTCGAGCGACCCGTGATCAAGGTTCAGGTCGATGCCATGCCGACCTACAAGGCGCTTTTCGACGACGTCGTTACCGCCGTCCTCGGGATGAAGCCACCGCGTTCGATGACGGCAGCCCAGTTGAAGGCGACCCTGTCCCTTCAGATGAAGACGCAGAAGACGCGACTTCTTGTATTCGACGACGTCCAGCACATCGCCGAACACCGAGGCGCCGAGGGCGTTTACAAGGCGGCCGATGTGTTCAAAGCCCTGATGAAGACCGCCGGTGTCCAGATCGTTCTCGTTGGGTTGCCGCACGCCCTCGAGATCCGCCAGGCAAACCGCCAGCTTTCCGAAATGACTGTCCAGGCGCACACGGTCAGGCCCTACGATATGCCGTCCGACCGGGACGACGACAACGAGATGATCAAACTTCTCGTCCATCTGCAGGCGGAACTCCCTTTCGATGCATCATCCGACATTTCTAGCTACGCCGTCGCCATGCGCATTCACGCCCATACGGATGGCTACATCGGCCGGATCGCGCACCTCATCATCGACGCAGTCGAGTTTGCGATCGACGAGAACGTCGGCATGGTCGACCGATCTGTCCTGGCAGGCCTTCTGCGGGACTTTCGCGGCATTCCCGACAGCCACAATCCCTTCCTGCTCGACGACGAGGAGCTTGGTGAAGCCAAAGAACAGGAACGCCTTCTGACCGTCAGAGCGAAACAGGCTGCGGAGAAGCGGCAGACACAGTCGGCCGGCTTGCGTGATCGCCGTCGCAGCTTCGGGACGAGGGGAGGGTGACCGTCGCGAACTCCTCATGGGTGCCCCATATCTGGATCCAGCCAGAACCGGACGAGCCGGTTCATGGCATGATGATCCGTCTCTGCGATGTCAACGGTCTGCCGCGGATGAGCCATCTTGAGCGGCGGGCTGGACTCGATCTCGACAGCCTTCGGGCGGGGGAGCAAATCGATCGTCTTGCGCGCATCCTGCGCTGTGACCCAGCGACGCTGGAGGACCACGTTTGGCAGCGGCCGTCGAAGAATTTCCGGGTCTGGCGGGGTGTATCGGTCAGCGCAGTCAAGGAAGCCGACTTCGTTCATCGACGCGCCTGCCCGGAGTGTCTCTCCGAAAAGCCCTATCATCGCTTTCATTGGGACGTGGCGGCGATCTCATCATGTGTGCGGCATGAACGGCTCCTCATCGGAACCTGCTCTTGTGGCCAGGCACTGTCGTGGTGGGACGGTTCGCTGGCGAAATGTCGCGTCTGCGAAAATGGATCCATCAGCCTCGTGCCTGCCGTGCAACCCGACCCCGAAGTCATGGCTTTTGACGCCTATCTCCTTGGCCGGCTTGGTGCGTTCCCTGTGAGCCCGGATCCTATCCTCGATCCCCTGGAGATCCGGGGCGTCTGCGACCTCGTCGGTCGTATCGGAGCGCTCGATGTCCTCGGTTTCCGTCGACGATGGACAGAACCAGGCGATGGTGACCTGCCGCAAGCCAGGGTTCTTGCTCGAGGTTACGCGATAGTCAGCCAGGGATCGCTGGAGAACCTTCTGGACCGCATCTGGCATCAGTCCGTCGAGCAAAGTGGCGAGAATCGTCCCGCCATCCAGCGAAGTCCCGGTATCGACCAGGCCTACGGATGGTTCGTTCCCTGGTTTCGCTGGATGGGAGGTGAGTTGTTCTCGCCCGGCGTAGCCGCCGCGATCGTCCGACATGCTTCGACGAAATTTATGCTTGTCGCGACAAACTTCCCATCCACGGCCCGTGTCGGGGACACAATGAACATGAGCCAGGCGGCGCGGGGCTGCGGAACCTCCGTCAAGACGCTTCGGCGGCTCCTGGAGATGGAGGGATATCTCTCATCTGACCTTAAAAAGGGCAGTCCGATCCGGATTGAACGCGACCTCGCAGATCGGTTCGCGGCAGACCTCACAGACGCTTTGACCCAAGTGGATCTCGCCGAATTTACAGGCCTTCGGATCGCCTCCGTCGAGCAACTCTGCAAGGCCAACGCGATCCCGTGCTGGCTGCGGGGCGGAGGCATCGATGCCCACCGCTACCTCTATCGCCGTGACGACGTCGCCGCTTGGATGAATGCGATCATCGGCAATCCGCCGGACGCAGTTGATAGCCAGGCCGACGCGGTTCCCATTGCGGACTACGCCGCGGTGAAGGGTATATCGATCCTCGACGTTGTCTCAATGCTCGAAAAGAGGCAACTGGACATCCGTATCCCGGCTGGCATCGAAGCAAATTTCGCCACCGTCGTGGTCACCGATCTGTCGCTTGCGGCACCGGATCGAAAGGAAGCCGTCGGGTCACGCGCCGTGGCCGATCGACTCGGAATTCGAACCGATCAGGTAACGCGTCTCGCCGATGCCGGTCTCCTCCAACGGTTCGATCATCCATTAGCTGCGAAAGGGCGAAAAGGGACGTGGCTGGAGCAGGCGTCGGTCGAACTCTTGGTTCAATCCATCGAAAAGGCCGCAAGTCCGTGGGAGGCCGGCGCCGACCACCGCAAGCGAACGAAGATCCGGCTGACGAAAGCGGTGAAGCGACTTCGCGATGTCCCAGAGCCATGGGCGAATGTGTTCACCTGCATTGTCGACGGCGCGTTGGGGGTGTTCCTCGACCGGTCCGCCAGCGTATCCTTGGCCGCGTCACTGTTCGTCGACGACGTCGACACGGTCCGGCGTGCGCTACGGGACGGCGGGTCGTCGACAGGCATGTCCAGCGATATCGCTATATCCGTGCATGAAGCCGCCAGGCGTTTGGGAACGAGGCCGCCGATCGTGTCGGCCTGCCGAAAAATCGGCATCCTTGGAACCGCGAACGGACACCTCGGCCTTAAGGCCGACGACGTGGACCAGTTTCGGGACCGCTTCATCATGGTGGACGAAATCGTACGCCGCGGCGGGTTCACGCATTTCACCGTGACCAGCGCGCTGGAGGCGGCTGGTATCGAGCCAGCGCATCGGCTCAAGGGATCGCCGGCGCGTCCGGGAACGAACATTTACGACAGGAGGAAGGTGGAAACATATCTCCCCTCGCGGAACCACCCGTCCATTTAGCGTCTGTAATGCGTCTTCAGAGGTGGAAAAGCCACGGATCGGGAAACGAAAAGTTCCTATCTGAATAGTGAGAGAATATCTCGCGTATCGATTTTCATTTGCTCCGAAATTACGATTGATGGCTCCACCGGGGCGCACTATTTAAGATTTCTGCTCCTGCATGGCCTCATCTCCGGGCACAGAATTATTCGCATTTCCCAATATTTGAAGCTGCGTTGTCAGCGCCTCGATGGATGAGCCAGAACGCTTCGCCCACAGCCCCTTCATCAGCGCATCTGGCACGTATTCGTCGTATTTCGCCTTGCGAAGATTTTCTACGAAATCGGCGAGATCCACAGCAGAAATTGGCAATTCTGATAGCCTCTCCGCGGCGGATGTGATGTCCGCGGGTGAACAGCCGTAAACAGTAATTCCCAAATCTTCGGCTCCGCATTCGAACCCCGCCATCGCAAATGCAATGGCGACGAGCGAAACCATATCAGTTCCTTCCCAAAGGGAGACAAAAGTATCCGATCCCGCCGGAACGAATGGCGTTCTTTCCAGCCCGAGCATTTGATATTGCTGCCGCGATTCCCGCAGCAGGTCCTTTGCGACATCGTCCAGGTAGGCGGGCACATCCTGCGCTCGATATACGGCACGCATTTCCCGCGCGAGTTCTCTATGCATGCGTTCGCTCGACTGCGATTCGAACCTTGGAACCTTCCCCGCCGGGCTGGGCGACACCTCGATGACCTTGGCCCTGTCGTCGACCGTATCGATTATCCAGCGGCGTCCAGCGAATGCAATGATGTTGCCGATGCCGACGGCATTCGAGATTGGGATCGTTCCAAGCGTCCTCCCGGCGGCGACCAGGCGCCATTCTTCGTCGGTCTCGAAGATCGGATAGAATTCACGAGAGTCGACGATCCGCTCACCCTGCTGCCCCAGCATCAGTGCTCCGTCGCGGGCCTGTTCGATTAGATTCACATCCGCAGATGCGGCGTACCGGAGCATCGTAGCGAATTCGGCCTTCGTCATCGACGACAGCGGGCCGGCTCCGCAGATCGCGTCGTAGATCCGGTCTGGCCTTTCGCCGGCTCGTTCGGCAATGATCGACATCGTCTGGTGAAGGATCACGGTTGCAACCGAAGAGTCTTCTTCCGCAGGCTCCACGAATTTTCTCAGGAGGAGATTGATTGCCGCGACCGACATGACGACTTCCGGGCGAAGGCGATCGACCGGCGACGAGTCCGGCGAGACATACGGAACGTCCAGATATATGCGAAGAATTGCTGGCGTGTCCTTCCGCCGTCCGCTGCGACCCAGACGCTGGCGCAAGGATGCAAGGGATCTGGGCGGGCCGATCTGCGCGACGGATTTGACGGATCCGATGTCCACCCCGAGTTCGAGTGTCGTCGTAGCGACCGCAGTCGTTGGGAGGGCACTGTCGCGAAGCCTTGTCTCCAATTCTTCGCGGAGCCCCTTCGCCAGACTGCCATGGTGAGGAAAGAACTCGTTGGGAACGCCGATACGCTCGCTCCGTTCCCGCAGGCGGTCCGCAAGGGTTTCGACCCTTTTCCGGGAGCCGGCGAAGACGAGATTGCTGGAGCCCCGAAGGGTCGTGAACAGGTGGCTCACGATATCGTCGATCGCCGTCGGCCCGTCATCCGGTCGCCCGTCGACCTTCGGTGGATCGACGTAGCCACGGACCTGGAGACGGAACTCGGGTGACCCGCCATGTGACTCGATGATCGATACTTGGTCGCCGGCGCCCGGTGCGAGCCACTCAGCGGCCTGGCGGAGATCGCCGATAGTCGCCGATAGGCCGATGCGCCGCGGGTGTCGAGTATTCATCTGGTCGATACGACGGAGAAGGCTCATGAGATGCAGCCCACGCGGACCCCTCAGAAATGCGTGAAGCTCATCGATCACGATGAATGCGATGTTGCCAAGGAGACGGCGGGCGTCGGCTGGACGCCGCACCAGCATGGCCTCGATGGATTCCGGGGTGATGAGCGCGATACCTTTCGGGTTGCGCCGCGCCCGCTGCTTGGCTGCCTGCGGGGCGTCGCCATGCCAGCGGACGACGTCGATCTCCATTCGCTCGCACAGAAAATCGAGACGCCTGAACTGGTCGTTGATCAGTGCCTTCAGGGGGCTGATGTAGACGACTGAAAAGCCGGGCTCGTCCCGCTCGGCCACGGCTGTCAGGATGGGCAAGAAAGCCGCCTCCGTTTTTCCGGCGGCCGTGGCGGCGGCGATCAGGACGTCGCTTTCTGTCTTCAGGACGGTCGTTATGGCTCGATCCTGGACATCACGAAGTTCTTGCCAGTTCTGTTCCCATATCCAGCGTTGGACCGCGGGATGCAGGAGATCGAAACTCGACACCTGATCAGAGCCGAAGTGTGGCAAGCTCGTCCACACCGCCTCCAGTAGCCCCAGATCCGTCATCGGTCGCGTCAGGGTCGAACTCCTGCGCGATTTCGACGCCGCCGATGAGAGTGCGCCAATCGGTGCCCGGGTTCTGATCGAGGACCGCGAGAAGATGGACGAAGGATTTGATCGTGTTCCGCGGGGTCCGGAAGTAAGCGTCGCCGACCTTCTGGCTGCAGTGGATCATAAACGCCTGCAGCGCCTCATCCGGAACGAGATGGATAGAAGAATCGCCGCTGGCGAAGACGTTTCGAATGTTTGCCAGAAGGATCAAGAGGTCTTCGGGCGTCAAGTTCTGAAGCCGAATGACCGGGCCTGAATGATCAACAAGCCCGTTAGCCGCGAAGGTGTTTTCGGCGAGCCGTGACTGAAGCGCCTGGTAGCTGTGAAGGCCGCGCCGAGGATCCATCAAGAACTCTGGTGTGCCGCCGAAAACGAAGCCGAGGCTGGCGACGTTGCCCTGCAAGACGTCGTTCAGCATCCGTAGAATCTGCTCGTAATTCTGGTTGCGGGCCTGGGGACTCTGTAGCTTATAGAGGTTCACCATCTCATCGAACACGACGAGGATACCGTCATATCCGGCGAGGCGAACGAAGGCGGCGAGCAACTTGAGCGCGTCGTAGATATCGCCGTCATCGATGATATTGCGAACGCCGATCTTCTGTCTGGCTTCGGTCTTGGTGGAATATTCGCCCCGCAACCAGCGCAGGGCCGATGCCTTCAGTTCGTCGTCCCCCTCTTCGCTGCCGCGCCAATATGCTTTGATGACGGCTGCATAGTCGTAACCACCGACATGCTCCTGGATATGGGCGAGCTTGGAATCGATCACCTGCTCGACAGAGCGGGACATCGCCTCCCCCTCCTTGACGCAGTCCGTAACGAACCGCTCCACGATACTGGCCAACGCGCCGCCGTCCGGCTTCGTCCGCGTCGCCATGTTCCTCACCGCTTCGGCGTAGAGCGAACGTGCCTGTCCATTCGAGGCATGAACACGCCGGTCGGGGGCGAGATCGGCGTGGAGGGTTACCAATTTACGTTCGAGAGCGATCAGCCGGACGAGGTTCAGGAAGAACGTCTTGCCGGCGCCATACTCGCCGATGACGAACCGAATGGCGGAACCCTCGTCAGTGATCCGGTCAATGTCCTTGACCAATGCGCCGACTTCGGCTGCCCGACCCACCTGGACATGACGCAGACCCGTGCGGGGGACCACGCCCGCCGAGAGCGCTTGCAGAATGGTGTCGCGATCTCGCGGGCGAATAGCTGGCTGGCGGGTCATGCTGCCTCGTCTCTGCTTTGCAGTTCGGGAAGAAGATGTTCGACCACCACGACAATATCACCGTCTTCCAGGACCGGTTCGTCGAATCGTTCGAAAGCCCACTCATTGATCGTTTCGATGGCCCCATCAGGCAGAAGCCTGCTTGCGCGGGCATGTCTGTCGAACTCCATGCGATCCATGCGCCCGGCTTCCGCAACCGACGCGAGTAACCGCGCGTGCTCCTCGTCAAGACCAGCATAAGGGGAACGTGCCCCCGGTTGGTCGCTGGCGTCGGGGGCGACCGGTTCCACCGGAGTGTCTTCGTTGAAGATGTTCGACAAGAGCGACGACACGGCGGCTGTCTCGTTCCGGATGCGTTCCAGCTTGGCATGATCGATGACGACCGATGCCGATGGGCTGGCGGGTGGTGACGGTATTGCGACACCGCGGGTTGGTTCCGATCGAAAAACGGTCACCGGCTCGTCTATGACCACAGAACCCCGGTGAAGCGCCGCATAAACCTGGTCGACCGGATAGCCGAGCGACTTGTGCAATTTCTCGATGAACTTGACTTCGGCAGGCGATACGTGACCGTCCGCGAGCACCGCTGAAATCGCGGATTGGGTAACGCGTTTCTTCTCAGCGTCAGGCAGCATCGACAGGCGCTTCAGAACTGCCGCCTGTCCCGGCGCGTCTCGAAGTAGAAGAACCGCCAGTGCCATAAGGCGATCCTGCTCGGCGGAGGACAGGTCAGGGACAGCGGCTAGATCCGCCTTAACGCTCGCGAGTTCCTCTGCCGCCACCTTGCCGTCCGCCGTCGCGGCGATCGCACCGATCTCCACCATTGTCCGTGTCGACCGGTATGCGAGTGATTCGGCATCGACCGGGCCACCACCGGGTGCGCGGAACAGGATAATTCTCCCGTCGATCGCCGGCGTCGAGCCGCCGTGCCGACGGTCCGGCTCATGTCCGACATCGAGCCTGTCGAGGATTATAGCGATCTGGGCTGCTGTCGATGCCGGGAGCTTTGTTTTTGACGGGACGGTAATCTGAAGAGCTTCCAAAAGCCGGGGAATGGGCATGAGCGCAAATCTTCTCTCGCTGAACCGTCTTTCCAGTTGCGACGAGATCCACGTCAGTCGGTCACCACCAGATTCGTGCAGGATTTCTCGCGGTAGCAGTGCGGCCGCCTCGACGCTACCTCGGGCATCCGGGTTTCGCCCCAAAAGGCGACTGTAGCCGTCGAGATGGGAGGTGCAGAGGTCGAATAGCTCTTGGAGCCGCGTCGTCCGTGCTTTCAGGGCAAGCACATCCGGAACGTCGGCGTCTCCCACCGGCACATCACATTCGAAGGCGTTACTCGCCGGCCGGTAAACCAGCCGCAGGATGGTCTTCGGTGCCGTCACGGAAAATCCATTCGGATAACGCGCCGCGAACCGATGCCGCCACAGGGCGCGCAATTCTTCAAAACACCGCTCTGCTGGCGTGCGAATACCGGTCTCAGGATGAGAAAGGACCCAGACCAACGCCTCGTCCTCGGTCAGTGGGCTCCCACGTTGCAGGCAGCGACCGAGATAAAGGCGCGCCACCCACGGCATCTCGTATCCGGACATGTCCAGGCGCGGCTCGATGCGAAACAATTCCGCGTCACTCTGGATCACCGCGACCGCATCCAGAAACCTGGTGGCGTAGTTCTTGAACGAGTTGTTCTCGCCATAAATGTTCAGAAGCCGTCGCACTTCAGCGGTGAGTGCCGGCGCGTCCTGCTTGGCCAGATCATGAAAAATCCGCCGTTCCAGCCCATAGAAGAAGATGAATACGTAGCCGATACCGATCGATGGATCTGATCGACCCGACGATAGCCAGTCCAGATACGCACGGCGCTGATCCGGGCGGAGATTGGCGTATGAGGGCCAGTAGGGTAATGTTGCGCCTATCTTGTCGGCGGCGTTGTGGGAAACCTGAAGACCTGGGTCGATCAGGCAATTATCCGACCGATCATAGTGGCGAGACGGAAGGTGTTCGCCGACGTAGACCATCCCGCCAGAGATTAGTCGACCCTTTACGGAAACGGGCACCCCAGGCCCCATCCAGCGAGCCGGGGTCAGGGACTTTCGGGAGCGACCGGGCGAAACCGCCCGGTCATGATCGAAGGACCTCCCGGGGACGCTATCATTCACTTGCACGTCGAAGCTAAGCGAGGGACGGTTGGTTGCCTTCGACCTGGATGGGCTCAGCCATCCTCGTTTCTGGTCCTTGGTCTTCTGATATTTTCCAAAGAACCATGCGACAGTTGCGAGAAGCGCTACGACCAGGAGCAGTTCCACAAGCTCTACCCTTCCGAGCCGACGAAGTCAGGAAACGTCTTTCCCGCCCGAGCAATGGTCCCCCATGGCTGCCCCAAGCATCGGCGTGCCGAAGGCTGATGTGAATTAGAACATCCGAAACAATATTCCGCAACGAGCCGCCGAAGACGGGATGGCAGAAATGATTCAGGTCTTCATCACCCTCTGCTTCTAACCAAGCGCCACCGCCAATGTCGGCTCCTGCACCATGTGTGGGCGCCCACCCTTGCCCCGTAACTTCATGGCCCGCATGATCTTAAGTCCTTCGTGGGTGTGCCTCCAGTCTCGGGAGGCGGACGCCGCGACCGCAAGATAGTCGGTCTTGCGACAGACGGCGTTTTTCCATCCACCGCCGCGCTCGGCGATCATTCTCGCGACAGCCTTGCGCGGCCCGATGGCGAACTTCCCGGTCAGCACGAACATCCGCCCCTCGAACACCACTTCCGCCGGGTCGTCGAGCGCGCCATCGATGACGCCGACATTGCCGAAGGTGGCGACGCCGGTGTCTGCGGCGCTGTCGCCGACCAGCCGGGTGATCCAGTCGCAAATATCCTCGGACTCGTCGGGCGTGATGCGACCGTCGGCAATCGCAAAAGACACGGTTTTTGCCATAGAGGCGACGCGTCGGTCGTCGAGCAGGATGTCCGATCTCCAGACGCGGTCGATCAGCTTCTCCACTTCGTGCGGGGTAATGACGTTGTCGCAGGCGATGCCGGCACAGAAACCGTAGAACTCGTTGACCTCGTCCTTGTCGGTCTCAATGACGAATTCCCGCGAGCGCACCCCGACAATGCATTCGATGACCGAGTAGATTTCGGCGGACGTGTCGTCCCAAGCGGTGTCGAGGTCGCGGATAAGCTCGGCCGCATCTTCGTCATGCAGAAGGGTGAGGAACTGCTCGGCCTCAATCCGCAACGGCCCCATCTCGCGGGTCTCCACCCTGCTGCTCGCCAGGACACCTCGCAGAAACCCGAGCCAGTAAGCCGCTGCCTTGCGCTGATTCGCCTTGCGATGGATATTCGCAAGCGCGACGCCCTCATGCTCAAGTTCTCCGCGCTTGCGGATTTCAGCCTTCACCCGCCAGTCCCTCCATCCGGTCCCCTGGATGAAGCCTATGGTAGCAGATGAAAATCTGCCTCGCGAACGGCTTTTGCGTCGCTGGAACGGGCGACGCAAAAGCGCGACCATCTTATGGGATAAAAACATCCAGTTGCGACGTCTTTATGGGGTCGACGCGACATCATTATGGAGTTTGTCGGCGCGGAATTCTGGGGTTTCGCAGCAATTCACGACCGACTTATGCGGAAACCGTCAGCGGAACATGGTGAAGCTGCCATCGGATCGGCTCCCGGCTCTCCTGACGCGTGAGATCGACGTCTTCGAAATCGCGATAAAGGAATATAAACCGGTCAAAGCGACGCCTGGCCGGTCCGCAGTAGGGCGGCCGAGGGTGGCAGCCGGCGCAGGGACAGACAGGACGCGAGAATTCGTGGCGGCCAAGGAACGCATCGACCTCCTCGTCCTGATGACCCGCACATTGGAAAAGCTTCTGGAACTGCGACGGCTCGAAATGCTCGCCGCCCAAGGCGGTGACGAGGACGAGGCAGAGACGGCGCGGCTTCGCGAGGAGTTGTTGAACCGGCTGCGCAGCCTCGATGCGCGGCGGCAGGCTGGACCGGCGCTGTTTGAAACCGAGACGGGAGCGTTCGTCGGCGACGCCGCGACGCCGCCGAGCGACGGGGCGGCCCCGACGCGGGATGCTGGCGAACAGGCCGGCGCAGCGGCAGGGACCGGATGACGGATGCTGCGGAGCGTGAAGGGGAGACGGGGGCGGAGGGCCGACAAGAAGATGGCCATTACCTATCGGATTCCGAATTCTGGCATCGGACAAGCGATACCCTTGAGCGAACTTCGGCATCCGCGCTTCGGGCCGCGATGCCGGTGTGGCCGTCCTATGCAAGGCCCGCCCAATTGCCGCCGCCAGGCGCGTGGCGGCAATGGTTGCTGATCGGCGGCCGGGGATCCGGCAAGACCCGGGCTGGCGCGGAATGGGTGCGGGCGATGGCGGCGGGCAATGCGCCATTCGCCGCACGGCCGCACGGCCGGATCGCACTGATCGCCGAAACGCTCGGCGATGCGCGCGAGGTGATGATCGACGGCGAAAGCGGACTAATGGCCGTCTCTACAGGACCGCGGCCGGTTTTCGAGGTGAGCCGCCGCCGGGTGGTGTTTGCGAACGGCGCGATCGCGCAGATCTTTTCGTCCGAGGATCCGGACGCGCTGCGTGGCTACCAATTCGATGCGGCCTGGGGCGACGAGTTCGCCAAATGGGGCCATGGCGAGGCCTGTTTCGACAATTTGCAGTTCGGACTGCGACTTGGCGACCGGCCCCGGGCGCTGTTCACGACGACACCGCGGCCGATCCCGCTTTTGAAGCGGCTGATCGCCGATCCGGCGACGGTGACGAGCCACATGCGAACGGCGGAGAACGCCCGCAATCTCGCGCCTGGCTTTTTGGCCGCGATGGAGACCCGCTACGGCGGCTCCCGGCTTGGGCGACAGGAACTGGAAGGTCTGATGATCGAAGCGCGGGAGGACGCGCTGTTCGATCTGGCGGCGATCGAGCGCGCGCGTGTCAGGGCCGCACCTGATTACGACGCATCGTGGTGGCGATCGACCCGCCGGCGACGGCGACGGCCCGCTCCGATGCCTGCGGCATCGTGGCGGCCGGCTGTGCCGCCGACGGCATCGTCTACGTCCTCGCGGATGCCTCGCGCAAAGGGGCCAAGCCGCACGAGTGGGCAGGAACTGCCGTGGCGCTTTACGAGCGGCTGGCGGCCGACCGCATCATCGCGGAAGTCAACCAGGGCGGGGACATGGTCGAGGCGGTGATCAGGACCTGCGCACCGCATGTGCCGTTTCGCGCGGTGCGGGCAAGCCGCGGCAAATGGGTGCGGGCCGAACCAGTGGCGGCGCTTTACGAACAGGGTCGCGTGCGCCATGCGGGACGGTTTCCCGAGATCGAGGATGAAATGGCGGATTTCGGTCCGGATGGGCTGACGGGTGGGCGTTCGCCCGACCGGCTCGACGCGCTGGTTTGGGCCGTAACGGCTTTGATGGGACCGGCGCGGGAACCGCGGGTTCGTGGCTTTTAAGCCGGACGGGCGTCGAAGACGACAATCTGGAGACATTGATGGGACTGATGACGACGATCGCCGGTTTGCTCGGCGGCGCTGAGACGCGCGCGCCCGTTGGTGCGAATGCCGCGGGACGAGAAAGCAAGGCTGCGGGCTATGCCGGCGGCACGCTGGTGTTCTCGGGCGCGGCCGATCCCGGCGTCTGGAGCGAACGGTCCTATGAGGCGCTGGCGCGGCTCGGTTTCATGCAAAACCCGATCGTCTACCGTTCGGTGCGACTGATCGCGGAGACCGCGGCGGCCATTCCCTTTGTTCTTTATGACGGCCCCAATGAGGTCGTCCGGCATCCGATCCTCGATCTGCTGCGCAGGCCGAACACCGCGACGGATGGGCCGAGCCTCATCGAGACGTTGTGCGGGCACCTGCTCCTGTCGGGTAACGCCTATCTCGAGGTGGCAAACTTCGAAAGCGAGATCAAAGCGCTGTATTCGCTGCGTCCGGATCGGATTCGGATCATTGAAGGGCGCGATGGATGGCCGGACGGCTACGAGTACAGGGCAGGCCATTCGGTCCGCCGCATCGCCGCCGAAGGCAGCAACGGACGGCCAAGCGCGCTCCTGCATGTGCGCCTGTTCCATCCCCTGGCGGAGATGGCCGGCTATTCGCCGCTCGCCGCAGCGCAAACGGCGCTCGACCTGCACAACGCCGCCTCGCGCTGGAACAAGGCGCTGCTGGATAATTCCGCGCGCCCGTCCGGGGCACTGGTCTACCAGCCGGCCGACGGCGGCAATCTCGCGCCGGAGCAATTCGACCGCCTCAAGGCTGAGCTCGAAAGCGGCTATGCCGGATCGGCGCGCGCCGGTCGGCCGATGCTGCTCGAAGGCGGGCTGGACTGGAAGGCGATGGCGCTGTCGCCGAAGGACATGGACTTCATCGAAGCCCGCAACGGCGCGGCGCGCGACATCGCGCTGGCCTTCGGCGTGCCGCCGATGCTGCTCGGCATACCGGGCGACCTGACCTACGCGAACTATGCCGAGGCGAACCGCGCCTTCTTCCGGCTGACCGTGCTGCCCTTGATAACCCGGTTGAGCGGAGCGATCGGCGACTGGCTCGGCGGCCATTTCGCGGCGCCCGAGCTTCGACTCGGCGTCGATCTCGACCAAGTGGACGGCCTGAGCGCCGAACGAGAGGCGCTCTGGGCGCGGGTCGGCGCGGCGGACTTCCTGACGCGTTCGGAAAAGCGCGTGGCCGTTGGATACGGGGCAGAGGAGTAACGCCGGAATCGCCGCCAAAAAGAGGGGCAACCGATCGGTTCCGCTCAAGGCCTGTTTCGCCAACAAGATTTCAGGACGACAGAACGATGCAAACGACCCATGCGATTGTTAACGTGAAGCCTCGTGGCGGCGCTGCCGGCGCAAGGTGGCCACGATGAGCGCCGAGCCGCTGTCGGCCCTTGCGCTGTGGGTCGCCAAGATCGCCGGCGCCATCGCGGGGTCGGCCATTTCGGTCGCCTATCTATTGCCGCACGGCCGGCGGGAGGCAGCGTCCCGGTTTCTCATCGGTATCGTCACCGGCGTCGTCTTCGGCCCGCCAGCCGGGCTGATGCTGGCCGAGCATCTGGGGCTCGACGAGACCTTGAGCTCGATGGAGCTGGTGCTGATGGGGTCGGCCTCGGCCAGCCTTTGCGCCTGGTGGGCGCTCGGCATTCTCGCGCGCTTCGCGGAAGGGCTGTTCAGCGTCCGGGACAAGGCGCCCTGGAGGGACCGATGACCTACGAACAGGCGTCGATCGAACTCGTCGGCCCCGACGCTTCCGGTCGTTTGCGGGGTTACGCCGCGATCTTCGGCGACGCGGACCTTGCGGGGGACGTCATCGAGCCCGGCGCCTTTACCGCATCCGTCGTGACGCGGGGCGTGTCGGGCATTCGCATGCTCTGGCAGCACGATCCCGGCCGCCCCGTCGGAACCTGGACGCTGATCCGGGAAGACCGGACGGGGCTCTATGTCGAAGGCCGGCTCGCGCTTCGCACGCAAGCCGGCCACGAGGCGGCCGAGCTGATCGCGGCCGGGGCGCTGGACGGGCTGTCGATCGGCTTCAAGACCAAGCTCGCGCGGCGGGCGGTCGGACCGGTCCGGCGACGCCTCGTCACCATCGATCTGTGGGGGATCTCCTTGGTGACCTTTCCGATGCAGGAACGGGCGCGGCTCGCCGGCCGGGTCGGTCTCGCCCGCCGCCGAGACGAGCTGCTGCCGGCGTCAAGCTCTCCCCGCCAGAAACGGCGGGCCGTCCCGGCCTGAGCGCCGACCGCGACGCGACAGTCCGCTGACCATCCATCCCAAGCAGAACGGAGAACCGCATGAGCGACATTTCCAACGCCGCGCCGGAGACGAAGGCGCACGGCCCCGAGGCCGGTTCGGCTTTCCACGACTTCATGGAGGCCTTCGAGAGCTTCCGGGAAGCCAATGACGAACGCCTCGGCGATATCGAGAAGCGCATGAGCGCCGACGTCATCACCGAGGAAAAGGTCGCCCGCATCAACAAGGCGCTCGAAGAGCAGGAGCGGCGCTTCGAGCGGCTGGTGCTGAAGGAGACCCGCCCGGCGCTCGGCGGGTCGGAGCGTCGGCAGAACGCCGGTCCGAGCGAGCACAAGCAGGCCTTCGAGCGCTATGTCCGCGCCGGTGACGAACGTGACATGCGCCGGATCGAGGAAAAGGCGATGTCGAGCCTGACCGGGGCGGACGGTGGCTTTTTGGTCCCCGACGAGACCGAGGCTGAGATCGGCCGGCGCCTCGTGGCGATTTCGCCGATCCGCTCCATCGCCACCGTTCGCACCGTCTCCGCCGCGATCCTGAAGAAGCCCTTCGCGATATCCGGCGCGCAGACCGGCTGGGTGGGCGAAGCCGACGCCCGGCCGCAGACGACGGCGCCGCAGCTCGCCGAACTCACCTTTCCGACGATGGAACTCTACGCCATGCCGGCGGCGACGAACGCGTTGCTCGACGACGCGGCGGTCGATATCGACCGGTGGATCGGCGAGGAGGTCGAACAGGCCTTCGCGGCCCAGGAAGGCTCCGCCTTCGTCAATGGCGACGGCATCGCCAAACCGAAGGGCTTCATGACCTATCCGACGGTCGATGAAAGCGCCTGGGCGTGGGGCTCGGTCGGTACCGTCGCCACCGGCGCTGCCGGCGGTTTCGCGGCCAGCGGCGCGGCGGACGCAATGCTCGATCTCGTCTATGCGCTGAAGGCCGGCTATCGGCAGAACGCCAGCTTCGTCATGAACCGGCGCACGCAAGCGGCCGTGCGCAAGTTGAAGGACGCCGACGGCACCTATCTGTGGCAACCGCCGACCGGGGCCGGCGCGCGGGCAACGCTGATGGGCTTTCCGATGGTCGAGGCCGAGGACATGCCCGACATCGCGACGGGCGCGAAGGCGATCGCTTTCGGTGATTTCGGCCGGTTCTACCTCGTCGTGGACCGGCAGGGTGTGCGGGTGCTGCGCGATCCTTACTCGGCCAAGCCCTACGTCCTCTTCTATACGATCAAGCGCGTCGGCGGCGGCGTCCAGGACTTCGACGCCGCCAAGTTCCTCGACTTCTCGCTCTGAGCTTCCCCTGACAGCACCGGCCGGGCAGGGCTCTTGCCCGGCCGTTTCCTTTTCCGGAGACGATGATGACGATGATCGACCTTGGCGGTGGCGTCGAGCCGATGACGGCCGCCGATATCAAGATCTGGGCCAGGATCGACCGTGCGGACGAGGACGGGCTGATCGCGAATCTGATCCGCGCCGCCCGCGAAACCATCGAGGCGACCACCGGCCTCGTTCTGGCGCGGCGGACGTTTCGGCTGGCGCTCGACCCGGTTCCGAGCGATGGATGGGTCGAAGTCCGGCTGAGCCCGATCGTCGGCGTCACGTCGATCACTGCCTATGGAGCGGACGGCACGCCGACCGTCTTCGGCGCCTCCGAGGCGGTCGTCGAGCGCGTTCTCGGGATCGAGGCGATCCGGCTGTCGCTAGCAGTGAGGATGGCGGCGGCGAACGGCGTGGAGGTCGAGTTCGAGGCGGGGTTCGCGGTCGGCATGGTTCCGGAGAACCTGCTTCTGGCGCTGCGAACCATCGTGGCGGCGTCGTATGAGTTGCGGGCCGCTGTCGATCCTTCCCAACAGCCGGCCGTCCTTCCTCCGCTGGCCCGCTCGCTGCTCGCCCCCTATCGCAGGGTCCGAATCTGATGGCGCCGCTGTTTCTCGACCCGGCGCTGCTGCGCAAACGCGCAGTTCTGGAAACCGCCGATCTTACGCCGGATGGCGCCGGCGGCGCGTCGACCACATGGCGGGAGCTTCGCGAGCTCTCGGTGCATGTCGAGCCGGTCTCGGTGGTCGCTCGCGAGCGCTTCGATCAGCATGAGGTGGTGGTGACCCATCGGGTGATCTGCCGCTGGACGACCGACGTCGAGCGCGGTCGCGCGTTTCGCCTGGGCACGCGCCGCCTCGCTATCCTTTCGGTGCATGATCCGGACGAGACCGGGCGGTTTCTGGTGTGCCGCTGCGCGGAGGAACGCTGATGCGTATCGAAGCGCGGCTCAAGCGCCTTCGTCTCGGCGCGGCCGCCCATCGCGTGATTGGCGCGGCGCTGGGCAAGGTGCGGCGTACGGGTGGAGAAGCGAGGATTCAATCTCTGCCTTCAACATCGCGGTTCCTTAACGTTCCCGAGGCATGGTCGATGCTCCACGCCGAAGTGTCCGGCAGAACGCAAAAGACGGGAATACCGACGAAGAAGCTCCGTTAACGGCTCACGACGACGTTACGAAAATTTAAACCAAAATGCTCCGAACACCCCTGACAGGACGGTGCTACACTCCATATATCATTCTGTCAGGAAAGGTGAGCGAGGATTTCTGACCATGGCACATCCCAGCGCGGAATTGCAGACGACGATCTTCCAGACACTGACCTCGGACCCGGCTCTGACGACGCTGCTCGGCGGGCCAAAGGTGTTCGATCGCCGTCCGGAACGAGCGAGTTTTCCCTATCTGACGTTCGGCCGAACGGCGGTCGTCGATTGGTCTACCGGGACCGAGGATGGGGCGGAGCATATCCTGACCCTGCATGTCTGGGCGAAGGGCGGCGGCAAGCGCGAGACCTATGAGATCATGGACAAGGTCGCGAGCAAGCTGAACGACGCGACCCTGCCGCTGGAGGGGCACCATCTGGTCAACCTCCAGCTGCAGTTCGCGGAGGCCCGGCAAGAGCCGGACGCGCCAACTTACCACGGCATCCTGCGGTTCCGGGCGGTGACCGAACCGCTGGCCTGATCGTCGGCAAACCGACCAACGGGCGTCCGCGACAGCGCGGCCCGCGGCGTTCGACATGTGTGAAATGTGATTTTGGGCGGTCCTTCGGGGCCGCCCTTTTTGTTGGCCGGTACGCCGGCCACGCGGGAAAGGACAACGCGACATGGCCGCCCAGAAAGGCAAGGACCTGCTGCTCAAGGTCGACGACAATGGCGACGGCAGCTTCACGACGGTGGCGGGACTTCGAACGCGGCGGATCGCGTTCAACGCCGAAAGCGTCGACATCACCGACACCGAAAGCGCCGGGCGATGGCGCGAGCTGCTCGGCGGAGCCGGCGTGCAGCGCGCCGCGCTCTCCGGGGCGGGCATCTTCAAGGATGCCGCCTCGGACGCCGCGCTCAGGCAGATCTTCTTCGACGGCCGCGTCGCGCCGTTTCAGGCGGTCATTCCGGATTTCGGCACGATCACCGGGCCGTTCCAGGTGACGGCGCTCGAATATGCCGGCGAGCACAATGGCGAGGTCACCTTCGAGGCGACGCTGGAGTCTGCCGGCGCGCTGACCTTCGCGGTGCTGTGAGGATGGCGGTCAACCGGCGGCGGGGCGAAGTCTCCGCGATCATCGATGGGCGTGAGCACACGCTCTGCCTGACCCTCGGCGCGCTCGCCGAACTCGAGGACGCCTTCGCGACCGACAATCTGGCGGCGCTGGCCGAACGCTTCGGCGGCGGGCGGCTCTCGGCGCGCGACCTGATGCGCATTCTCGCCGCCGGATTGCGCGGGGCCGGGACGGATGCCAGCGAAGCCGACGTCGCCGCGATGCAAGTCGATGGCGGGGTCGCCGGGGCGGCGACCGTGGCGGCGGCGCTGCTTTCGGCCGCTTTCGGACAGCCGGAGGAGGCGAGCGAGGCACCCGCAAACCCTTGAGCGCCGTGCCGGTAGCGCAAGGGGCCTCCGGCACGGCTTTCCCTTGGCAGGAAGCGATGGAGGCAGGGCTCGGGCTGCTGCGGCTTTCGCCCCAATCCTTCTGGGCGATGACGCCGCGCGAGCTGGCCGCCGCGCTGGCGCCCCTGACCCCGACCGGCGGCGCGATACCGCCGCAACGGGCCGATCTGGCCACGCTGATGCGGCGCTTCCCCGACCGGGGCACATCACAAGCACAGAGGTGAACGGATGGAACCGGACGAGACGTTGAACGTCGCGATCGTGGCGGACACAAGCGGCTTCGAGCGGGCGATGGGCGATCTGACTCAAAGGGCGAACGCCTTCGGCTCGGCGATCACCTCCGCGCTGAAGGGTGCCGTTGCCGGCGGCCGATCCTTCGACAGCGTGCTGCGCCAGCTCGGGCAGCGCATTTCCACCATCGCACTCGACGCGGCGCTGCGGCCGCTGACCAACATCGCGTCGAGCTTCATCGGCAAGGCGGTTGGCGGATTGACCGGTGCCCTGACGGCTTCAACCCCGACGGGCATTCTGCCCTTTGCCAAGGGCGGCGTCGTCGCGGCGCCAAGCTATTTTCCGACCGGTGGCAAGCTCGGCCTGATGGGCGAGGCGGGGGCGGAGGCGATCCTGCCGCTGAAGCGCGGCGCCGACGGGACCCTGGGCGTCGCAACACCGGCGGCGGGCGCAGGACCGTCGATCGTCTTCAATGTGACGACCCCGGACGCGACCAGCTTCAAGCGCTCGGAGGCGCAGATCCAGGCGATGCTTGCGCGCGCCGCGAGCCGTGGCCGGCGGGGGTTGTAGGAAATGGCCATCGAAGCCTTCAGCGAAGAACGGTTGCCGCTGCGCGTCTCATTCGGCACCAGCGGCGGGCCGGAGCGTCGGACCGAGATCGTGCGCCTGTCGACCGGCTACGAGCACCGCAACCAGCGTCATCGCCATTCCGCGCGGCGCTATGATGCCGGCTCGGGCGTCAGGAGTCTCGCCGACCTTGCTGCCGTGCTCGACTTCTTCGAGGCGCGGCGCGGCAAGCTCACCGGGTTCCGCTTCCGTGACCCGCTCGACTGGCGCTCGTCGAATTACGGGCAGGCGGTGACGGCCTTCGACCAGATGATCGGTATTGGCGATGGCGCGATGACGGCTTTTCCGTTGCTGAAAATCTATGGTGACGGGGACGCGGCCTATAGCCGGCCGATCGAAAAACCGGTGCCGGGGACCGTCCGGATCGCCGTCGACGGGACCGAACTCGCCGCCGGCACGGATTTCAACGTTGATACGGCCAGCAGCGGAGTGATCCTGTCGGTGGCGCCGGCCGTTGGCCTCTCGATCACCGCCGGCTTCGAATTCGACGTGCCGGTGCGCTTCGACATGGACCAGCTCGCCGTCAATGTCGCGGCGTTCGAGGCCGGCGACATCCCATCCATTCCGTTGATCGAGGTGCGGCCATGAGGCTGATCCCTTCAGGACTGGCGGAGCGTCTGGAGAGTCCCGCGACGACGCTGGCCCATTGCTGGCGCCTGACCCGGCGCGACGGCGTGGTTCTCGGCTTCACCGACCATGACGAGGCGCTGACCTTCGACGGGACCCGTTTCGAGGCGGCGACGGGACTGACCGGTGGCGAGGCCGAAGAGGCGCTGGGGCTGGCCGCGCCGACGCGCGAGGTCGAGGGCGCGCTGTCCTCGGCGGCGATCGGCGAGGCCGACATTCGCGCCGGCCGCTTCGACGCGGCGCGGGTCGAGACCTTCGTCGTCGACTGGCAGAATCCCGCCGACTTCGTGCTGATGGATGTCGCCGAACTTGGTGAGGTCAAGCATGGAGAGACCGGGTTCGCCGCCGAATTGCGTGGCGTCGCGGCCCAGCTCGACCGGGTGCGCGGACGCATCTATCGACGCCGCTGCGATGCGGTGTTCGGCGATGCTCGCTGCCGGTTTCCGGCGTCCGACCCGCCCTATTCCATCGAAGCCGTCGTCAATGGCGGGGAGGGTGTAACGATCCTGATCGACGGCGATCTGGGCGGTGCGCCGGGCGGCTTCGATCACGGCCGGCTGGAGTTTCTCGATGGCGCTGCGGTGGGGCTTGCCGCCGATATCGTTTCGGCGAGCGCCACCGGGCTCGGCGCGGTGCGCCTTTCCCTTTCCGAGTCGATCGACGCGGGCTTCGCGCCGGGCGACCGGTTACGGCTGACCCAGGGCTGCGACAAGCGCTTTTCCACCTGCCGCGACCGTTTCGCCAATTCCACGAATTTTCGTGGCTTCCCGCATATGCCGGGCAGCGACGCGGCGCTGGCGGTGGCCAAGGCGGACGGCGTCCATGACGGCTCGCCGGTGGTGCCATGAGCGAACTTGCGCCGTCTCGCGCGCTTGCCGCAGCCCGCGCGTTTCTTGGTACGCCCTATCGTCATCAGGGCAGCCGGCAGGGCGTCGGCTGCGACTGTCTCGGCCTGTTGCGCGGTGTCTGGCGCGCGCTCTATGGGCAAGAACCGGAAGATCCCGGTCCCTACGGCGTCGACTGGTCGATCCGGGGCGGCCCGGACCGGCTGCTGGAGGCAGCGCGGCGGCATCTCATCGCGGTCGATATCGCCGATGCCCAGCCGGGCGACGTCGTGCTGTTTCGATGGCGCATCGGCGCGCCGGCCACGCATTGCGGGATTCTCGACGAAAGCGGCCGGCTGATCCACGCCTATGAGGGCGCAGCGGTTGTCTCCTCGCCGATGCCGCAGGCCTGGACCCGCCGGATCGCCGGCGCCTTTCGTTTTCCGGAGTAGGTCATGGCCACGATTCTTCTGCAGGCGGCCGGCGGCCTTGTCGGCGGCGTGCTTGGCGGTCCGCTCGGCGCCGTTATCGGCCGCGCGGCCGGCGCGCTCGCCGGGGCATCGCTCGACGCCTCGCTGTTCGGCGGTACGCGCCGCAGCGAGGGGCCGAGGCTCGGCAACAGCCGCATCATGGAAGCGGACGAGGGCACCGGCATTGCCAAGGTCTACGGCACGGCGCGGGTCGCAGGTCAGGTGATCTGGACGACGCGTTTTGAGGAGGTCGCGACCACCGAACGGCGGGGTGGCAAGGGCGGCGGGCCGCGCATCGAAACGACGACCTACAGCTATTACGGCAATGTCGCGGTCGGGCTTTGCGAGGGGCCGATCGCCGGTATCAGGCGGGTGTGGGCGGACGGCGAGGAGCTCGATCTTACCGAGACGGTCCACCGTGTCTATCGCGGCGACGAAACGCAAGAGGCCGATCCGCTGATCGAGGCCCGGCAAGGGGCCGGCAACGCGCCCGCCTATCGCGGGCTCGCCTATATCGTGTTCGAGCGGTTGCCGCTGGAACGCTGGGGCAACCGCCTGCCGCAGATCTCCTGCGAAATCCTGCGCCCGGTCGGGCGCTTGGAAACCGACCTGCGGGCGATCACCATCATTCCCGGCGCCAGCGAACATGGCCTCGATCCCCTTCCGGTACGTGAACGGCTCGGCGCGGGCGAGGACCGGGTCGTCAACCGCAACGTCCTTTACGCCGCCAGCGACTGGACGGCTTCGCTCGACGAACTTGGCGCGCTCAGCCCGTCGCTGGAGCGCGCCGCGCTGGTGGTGTCCTGGTTCGGCGACGATCTGCGCGCCGGCCGTTGCGACCTTCGGCCCGGCGTGGAAATCGTCCAGCGCGACGAAACCGAAGCTTGGCGGGCCGGCTCCGTCGACCGGGCCGGCGCGCATCTGGTCAGTTCCATCGACGGCGGGCCAGCCTTCGGCGGCACGCCGAGCGACCAGGGCGTGCTGCGGGCGATCGCCGATCTTAAGGCGCGTGGGCTGACGGTGACCTATTACCCCTTCATCCTGATGGACGTGCCGCCGGGCAACGGACTTGCCGACCCCTATGGCGGCGCGGAGCAGGCGGCGTTTCCCTGGCGCGGGCGGATGACGCTCGACATCGCCGTCGGTCGCGCCGGTTCGGCCGACGGCACCGCGGCGGCGCGGGCCGATATCGCGGCCTTGCTTGGGACAGCCGCGCCGCAGCACTTCACGCTCACGGCAACCGGCGTCGAATATACCGGGCCGGACGAATGGTCCTACCGGCGCATGATCCTGCATCAGGCGAGCCTCGCGACGGCGGCCGGGGTCGATGCGTTCGTCATCGGTTCGGAGATGCGCGGGTTGACGCGAATCCGCGATCAGGACGGCCGCTTTCCCTTCGTCGAGGGGCTGATCGCCATCGCCGGCGAGGTCAAGGCCATGATGCCGACGACCGTCGTCACCTACGCGGCTGATTGGAGCGAATATTTCGGCTACCAGCCGACGGACGGCTCCGGCGACGTCTTCTACAATCTCGATCCGCTTTGGGCCTCGCCGTCGATCGACGTCGTCGGCATCGACAATTACCTGCCGCTGGCCGACTGGCGGGACGGGGACATCGACGCAAACCCGGCGGGACCGTCCTCGCAATACGATCGGGACGGGCTGCGGGCCGGGATCGGCGGTGGCGAATATTACGACTGGTACTATGCCAGCGATGCCGACCGGGCGGCGCGCATCCGCACGCCGATCACCGACGGTGCGGCGGGCAAGCCGTGGGTCTACCGCGCCAAGGACGTGACGAGCTGGTGGTCGAACCCCCATGTCGAGCGCCGCGCTGGGGTCGAGACTGCCGAGACCTCCGCATGGGTGCCGATGTCGAAACCGGTGTGGTTCACCGAACTCGGCTGTCCGGCGATCGACAAGGGCGCGAACCAGCCCAATGTCTTCGTCGACCCGAAATCATCGGAAAGCTTCGTGCCGCATTTTTCCGCCGGTGGCCGCGACGACCTCGCCCAGCGGCGATTTCTGGAAGCGCAGTTGGCGTATTGGGACCCTGCGTCGCCGGACTTTTCGACCGCCGCCAATCCGATTTCGCCGGTCTATGGCGGCCGGATGGTCGATCCCAGCGCGATTCATGTGTGGACCTGGGACGCGCGACCCTATCCGGCGTTTCCGACGCGCGGCGACCTGTGGAGCGACGGCGGCAATTGGCGGCGGGGCCACTGGCTGAGCGGCCGTCTGGCCAACGCGCCAGTGGACGCCTTGATCGCCGCCATTTTGGAGGACCACGGCATCGCGGATTACGACGTCTCGGGCGTCGACTCCTGCGTGGCCGGCACCGTCTCCGCCGGTCCCGGCACGGCGCGCGAGACGCTCGAGGATCTGCTGCGGCTGACCGGAACCGTCGTGCATGTTGCGGCCGGGCGGCTGATTTTCCGCTCGCTCGCCTCGCTGCGATCGAGCCGAGAGATCGGGACATTCGCCGATGAGGACGGCCCTTATGTCGAACTGCGGCGCGGCGAGGCAAGCGAGCGACCCGAGGAGATCGCGCTCGGGTTCCTCGATCCGGCGCGGGCCTACCAGCCTGGTTCGGCCGAAGCGGTGCGCGCCAGCGCTGCTCATCCCCGCAAGGACATCATCCAGCTTCCAGTCGTGCTCGAAGAGGCCCGCGCCAAGGAACTGGCCGCCGCGATGTTGCGTGAAGTGAGCGGCGCTGCCGAGACCGCTCGGTTCGGCGTTGCGCCTTCGCTCTTGTCACTGGAGTCCGGCGATGTTGTCAGCCTCGCGGAGCGTCCCGGCGCCTGGCTGGTGAACCGTATCGAGACGGGCGTCTCGCGAAGGATCGAGGCACGGCGTCTGCCCGCGCGACGGGGCTCTCTCGCCGACCAGGGGGAGCCTCCAACCCCGCTGCGGCCGCCGGCTCCCGCGATCGCCTCGCGGCCACTGGTGCATCTCCTCGACCTGCCGCTTCCCGAGGGAGGACAGGGCATTGATGGTGCGCGGTTCGCGGTGCAGGCCAAGCCCTGGCCGGGCTATTCCATCGCCGCATCCCGGCAGGGCGGCGCTTTTCTGGAGCGAGCGACGGCGACACGCCCGGCAACCACGGGCCAGTTGCTCGCGGCGCTTGGTGAGGGGCCGGAAGGACGTCTGGATCGCGGGAACACGATCACGCTGCGGCTCGACAGGGGGGCGCTCTACGCAATCTCCAGGGACGAACTTCTGGATGGTGGCAATCTCTGCGCGGTGCGAAGCTCGACGGGGGCTTGGGAAGTGCTGCAATTCGAGAGGGCGGCGGAGATCGCGCCCGGCGTCTTCGAGTTGCGGGATCTGTTGCGCGCCCAAGGCGGCACCGAAGACGCGATGGTCGTGGGAGCACTAACTGGGGCGGCGTTCGTCTTGCTCGACGCGGCCTGCGAGCCGCTTGGACTGACGACGTCGGACGTCGGCCGCGAGATGGATGTCCGTGTGGCGCCGCTCGGCCGGGCGCTCGACGATCCCGCCACGGTGACGATCACCGCCACGCTCGGACGGCGCTCGGTCAAACCGCTGTCGCCGGTGCATGCGAAAGCCGCCTTCGACGCCGCGGGTACGGTGGCACTGTCCTGGATCCGCCGGACCCGGGTCGGAGGCGACAATTGGGATGGCCCCGACGTGCCGCTCGGTGAAGAACAGGAACTCTACCGCATCGAGGTCGGCGACGGATCTGGGGCGGTTCTGGTGCGCGAGGCCGCGACGCCAGGATTGGTGCTCACGGCTGAAGAGCAGACCGCCGTGTTCGGTGTGCTGCCTTCCCAGCTCATGATCTCCGTCGCCCAGGTGAGCCCCGTCTGGGGCGCGGGGACCGCCAGGCAGACGATTTTTTCCCGACCGGCGTGACCGCCGGCGCAACAGCAAGGAAAGGAACGGAAAATGAACGAGGCAAAGCCGTGGTTTCAATCGCGAACCGTATGGGGCGGGCTTGTCGCTTTCGGGGCGGCGATGGCTGGACTGTTCGGCCTGGAAGTCGATTCCGCGACGCACGATATGCTGGCCGTGTCGCTGACCAATGGCGCGGCGGCAGTCGGCGCGGTTGTCGCGATCCTGGGGCGGCTGGCCGCGCAGAAGACCCTGCGCTAGTTGCTCCGCGTGGATTGGTGGGCGACCTTCGGTCGCTCGCCGTTCATTCGTCGTTCAGCGACAATGCACTAGGACGGGAGCGCTCGCCGATCCTTCTTGGCGGCGCTGCCATCCTCCAGCCGGATCCGAAATGACAAGATTTCGCACTCTCCTCGCCAGCCTAGTCACGATCCTGATCGTCGGGTCCGCTCCCCTCGCGGCGGCCGCGCCAGCTGCCGCTCAACTCCTGGATAGCCCTTTTTCGGGTCGCGGCATTGGTTCGGGATTCGGTCTGGATGTCTCTCCGGGACCGGGATTGAGGTTAGAGCGGGGCCCACGTCGAAATGGCGAGGGCGCTTTCGAAACCGCCGCCGCAAGCTGCTCGGGAGCCGCAGAGCAAGCGGCCGCCCAGACCGGCGGCCAGGTTCTCTCGGTCTCCAGTCGCGAGCAGGGCGGTGAGACGGTTTGTGTCGTGACCCTTCTCGTGCCAGGCAAGGACGGTGGCCCCAGGCGCAAGACGACGGTGACGATACGGCCCTGATCGCCGTATTGTCAGAGCGGCTAGAGGCGTTGACTTCAGCCGCGGTCGCGGCGATTCGACAGGATAAGACGAGAGCGAGAAGACGAGGCCGGGCATGCGCATCCTAGTGGTCGAGGACGATCAAACCCTCAATCGGCAACTGACCGAGGCGCTGACCGGCGCCGAGTATGTCGTCGACCGCGCCTTCGACGGCGAGGAGGGGCATTTTCTCGGCGATACCGAACCCTATGACGCGGTCATTCTCGATGTCGGTCTGCCGGTCATGGACGGCATCAGCGTTCTGGAGCGATGGCGTCGCGACGGCCGGACCATGCCCGTGCTGATCCTGACCGCCCGCGACCGTTGGAGTGACAAGGTCGCCGGCATCGACGCGGGCGCCGACGATTACGTCACGAAACCCTTTCACGTCGAAGAAGTGCTGGCCCGCATGCGCGCCCTGATCCGCCGCGCCGCCGGCCATGCCTCGTCGGAGATCCATTGCGGTCCGGTCCGCCTCGACACGCGGGCGTCGCGTGTGTCACTCGATGGGACCCCGCTGAAGCTGACCTCCCACGAATATCGACTACTCGATTATCTGATGCATCATCAGGATCAGATCGTCTCCCGAACGGAGCTTATCGAGCATCTGTACGATCAGGATTTCGACCGCGATTCCAATACGATCGAAGTGTTCGTTGGACGACTGCGCAAGAAGCTCGGTGTCGATGTGATCGAGACCGTCAGGGGGCAAGGCTACAGGATGAGCGATGGCCATTCGGGCCGCTAACTCCCTCACCGTCCGGGTCATCGTTCTATCCAGCGTCTGGGCCCTTTTGGCCCTCGTCGTCGTCGGGGGGCTGATCTCTACGCTCTACGAGCGGACGGCGACGCGCGGCTTCGAGGACCTGCTCGCCGCACAGCTCTACAATCTCGTCAACAGCGTGACGGTCAGCGAGACCGGCTATCTGTCCGGCTCCCCCGATCTCGGCGATCTGCGTTATTCCCAGCCGCTGTCCGGGTGGTATTGGGAGGTCATTCCGGCGAGTGACAACACCAGGGGACGGCTGATCTCCAGTTCCCTCGGAATTCTCGACATCGCGTCCGAACCGACGTCGCAAGTTCCCTTCGATCCCCTTTATCGTCGGAGTTACGACGCGAGCGGCCTCGATGGTGAGTTGTTGAAAGTCGTCGAGACGGAAGTCGTGCTCGACGCTCAGAATCACGCGGCGCGGTTTCGTGTGATGGGCAATGCCGGTGTTGTTGTCGCCGACGTCGCCGACTTCAATCGTACGCTCGTCTATTATCTTGGTGCCGTGGGAGTCGGTACGATCCTTGTCAATGTCCTGGCTATCCTGGCGGGACTCAGTCCCCTCGGTGCCGTCCGCCGCTCGCTCACCAATGTGCGCGCTGGAAAGGCGGAACGGCTGGAAGGCCGGTTTCCCGCCGAAATCGAACCGCTGGCTCTTGAGGTGAACGCGCTGATCGACAACAACCGGCGCATCGTCGAGCGGTCGCGAACGCAGGTCGGCAACCTGGCGCATTCGTTGAAGACTCCCATAGCGGTTCTTGTCAACGAGGCCGCCTCGCTGGGGGGACCACAGGGCGAGTTGATAGCCGATCAGGCGGAGCGGATGCGCCAACAGGTGCAGCACTATCTCGATCGCGCGCGGGTCGCCGCCCAAACCGAAACGACCGTTTTCCGCGCGCCGGTCGGACCGGCCCTCGAACGGCTGGTGCGGGTGATCGCCAAGCTCAATCCAGCCCTCAACCTCAAATTCGATCCGGCCTTGGCCGAGGGGCTGGTCTTCGCCGGTGAGCGTCAGGATTTCGAGGAGATCATCGGCAATCTGCTCGAGAACGCCGGCAAATGGGCGGCGGGGCGGATCGTCGTGATCGGCAAGCCCGTCTCCGAGGACCGCTTCGCGACCGTCATCGAAGATGACGGGCCGGGGCTGACCGAGGCGCAGATCATCGAGGCGCAAAAGCGCGGCCGCCGCCTCGACGAAGCAACGCCCGGCAGCGGACTCGGCTTGTCGATCGTTTCCGACATGGTGGCCGAGTATCGCGGGGCACTGGAATTCAGCCGCTCGGATCTCGGCGGCCTGCGGGTGACGATCGTGCTGCCACGCGCTTTGGGCGGCGGTGCGGCTTGACATCATAGACCGAACCGACGAACTGCGGCACGCGGATTGCTCCGGACCCCGCACCCTGTCGTTTCAGTCCCATCGGACTGCCGCACTCGGATGAAATCGTCATGCGCATCGTGTTGAAGCTGCTCTTTCCCCTCCTGATCCTTCCTTTCGCGGGCTGTCTCAGTGCCGGGCTGGGGGGCGCCTCGCTTACTCCGGCCTCAGCCGGCGTCCAGGCGCTCGACGGCGGCTTGCTCGGTCAGAGCGACGCGGCGAAATCCTTGTCCAGTGCGGCTCGCGCCAAGGCGCTCGACGCGGAATTCCAGGCTTTGCAATACGGCGCGGCAGGGCAGTTGGTGCAGTGGTCGGTCGATGGGTACAGCGGCGAGGTCGTGCCGACTCAGCTCTACCGCGTCGGATCGCAGGATTGCCGGGGCTACTCCCATACGTTCAAAGGCCAGGCACAGCCGGTCAAAGCCGTCGGAACCGCCTGCAAGACCACTAATGGGCTCTGGAAGCCGGTCACCTGATCCGCTCGCCCCATTCCTGACGAAGTGAATGGGCAAATCGGCCCATGTCTGCTAGAGGGCTCGTCGGACGGAAACTGGTTTTGAGACGGCCGGCCATTCGGAGCGAACTGCTTCGATCCCCCGGCGTTCGGTGTAAGGGTGTCATGGCGTTCTGGATTATCGCAACTGGCATGACCGTTGCCGCGACGTTGGTGGCTCTCTGGCCCTTGTTTCGTGCCTCCCCTGATGAGGTCGCCACGCGCGGCGACCACGACGTCGAAGTCTATGCGGCGCAGCTTCGCGAACTGGACGCCGATGTCGAGCGGGGCGTAATCGCTGCCGGTGAGGCGGAAACCGCGCGAGCCGAGATCGGACGGCGATTGCTGAAGGCGGCTGGCCGCGCGGAGGGCAGTGGCGACGGCGGTGCGGCAGGCTGGATGCGACCAGGCGTCGTTGCCGCGATCGGCGTCGTCGCGATTGCCGTGCCGCTTGGCTCGACGGCTCTTTACATGACATTTGGGGTGCCTGGCCTGCGGGATATGCCGCTCGCCACGCGGCAAGCACCGTCACCGGTGCCCGGCACGGATATCGAGGGCCTCGTCGCCACTGCCGAGGCGCAGCTTCGTTCCAATCCGGACGATGGTCGCGGCTGGGATGTGCTTGCGCCGATCTATCTGCGGCTGGACCGCCCGGACGCCGCCGCCATCGCGTTCCGGAACGCCATTCGTCTGCTTGAGCCGACGGCGTCCCGCCTGAGCGGTCTCGGCGAGGCGTTGACGCGGGCCGCCGACGGCGAAGTGACGGACGATGCGAAGGCGGCGTTCGCGCAGGCGCTCACCATCAATGGCGATTATTTGCCGGCGCATTTCTTCCTGGCGCTCGACCTCTCCCAGGAGGGAGATTACGCCAAGGCCGAGATCGCTTGGGCAAAGCTCCTCGACATCAGCCCCAAAGACGCGCCCTGGATGCAGATCGCCGATGCGGCGCTGGCCGACGCGCGCCAGAAGACCGGCACCAATGCGCCGTCAACCGCCGTTGCGGAGAACTCCGGTCCGAAAGCGCCGGGACCGAGCGAAGCCGACATGGCCGCCGCCTCCGAAATGTCGGTCGATGACCGTCAGGCGATGATCAAGGGTATGGTCTCGCAACTGGCTGCCCGGCTGGAATCCAACCCGGACGATCTCGAAGGATGGAAACGCTTGATCCGGTCCTACACGGTTCTGGGAGACAACGAGAAAGCGGCTCAGGCTTTGACGACCGCCTCCGATGCCTTTCCCCCCGATTCCGCAGTTGGCCAGGAGATCGCGGCGCTTGGCGAGGAATTGGGGCTGGCGCCGGCGGAAACGGCGCGATCCGCACCACCTCGGCCGAGCGAGGCGGATGTGGCCGCCGCCTCCGAAATGTCTGCAGGCGACCGGCAGGCGATGATCCAGGGAATGGTCTCGCAACTGGCAAGCCGGCTGGAATCCAACCCGCGGGACGTGGAAGGGTGGAAGCGGTTGATTCGCTCCTATAAGGTCTTGGGCGAGACGGACAAGGCGAGCGATGCGCTGCGGACGGCGTTTCAACATTTTGAGGCGGACACTGCCGCGGGCCGGGAAATCGCCGCTCTCGGACAGGAACTCGGCCTGGCGGACGCGGAGGCGACACAGACCCAATGACACGGAAAGCGAAACGGCTCACTTCCATAGCGGCCATCCTCCTCGTTATCGGCGCGGCGGCCGGCCTCGTCCTGACCGCGCTGTCGGATTCGGTGGCGTTCTTCAATTCACCCACCGACATCGTCGCCAGTGCACCGGCGCCTTCACAGCGTATCCGGCTGGGTGGCCTCGTCGAAGAGGGGTCGGTCGTGCGCGGCGGTTCGCAGAAAGTGACCTTCCGGGTCACCGACACGATCGAGAGCGTGCCGGTGACCTATACCGGGCTTCTGCCGGATCTCTTCCGTGAGGGGCAGGGCGTCGTCACCGAAGGCACGCTCGGACCGGACAACGTCTTCGTTGCGGATACGGTCCTGGCCAAGCACGACGAGAACTACATGCCGAAGGAAGTCGTCGACGACCTGAAGGCGCGTGGCTTGTGGGAAGAAGGCAAGGGCATGGTCAAGTCAGATCCGCAGCCTGCGTCGGCGCAGACGGCAACCGGAGCGAGCTCATGATCGTCGAAATCGGCCTCTACGCCCTGATCCTGGCGCTGTCCTTGTCGCTCGTCCAGTCGCTCTTGCCGGTCATTGGCGCGCGCAAGGGTGATGCCCGGCTGATGGAGGCGGGGACCGTTACCGCGACCGGCGGGTTCGTGCTCCTCGCCATATCATTTTCAGCCCTGACGACCGCCTATGTGACCTCGGACTTCTCGGTCGCCAACGTCTTCGAGAATTCCCATTCGCTGAAGCCGATGCTCTACAAGGTCACCGGGGTGTGGGGCAATCACGAGGGCTCGATGCTGCTCTGGGTGATGATCCTGGCGTTCTTTGGAGCGCTCGTCGCCCTGTTCGGACGGGATCTGCCGGCTACCCTCAAGGCAAACGTCCTCTCCGTGCAGGCGTGGATCACCAGCGCCTTCCTCCTGTTCATCCTGTTTACCTCCAACCCCTTCGCTCGCCTCGCGCCGGCTCCGATGGAGGGACGGGATCTCAACCCGATCCTTCAGGATATCGGCCTCGCGATCCATCCGCCGCTTTTGTATCTCGGTTATGTCGGTTTCTCGATCGCCTTCTCCTTCGCCGTCGCTGCGCTGATCGACGGGCGGATCGACGCTGCCTGGGCACGCTGGGTGCGGCCCTGGACGCTGGTCGCCTGGATATTTCTGACCGCCGGCATCGCGATGGGCTCCTACTGGGCCTATTACGAACTCGGCTGGGGCGGCTGGTGGTTCTGGGACCCGGTCGAAAACGCTTCCTTCATGCCGTGGCTGTCGGGGACGGCGCTGCTGCATTCGGCGGTGGTTATGGAGAAGCGCTCGGCGTTGAAGATCTGGACCATCCTCCTGGCGATCCTGACCTTCTCGCTGTCGCTGCTGGGCACCTTCCTGGTGCGTTCGGGCGTGCTGACCTCGGTGCACGCCTTCGCGACGGACCCGGAGCGCGGCATCTTCATCCTGATGATCCTGTGTCTGTTCATCGGCGGCTCGCTGGCGCTGTTCGCGATGCGGGCCTCGACACTGGAGTCGGGTGGGTTGTTCGCGCCGATCAGCCGCGAGGGCGCGCTGGTCTTCAACAATTTGTTTCTCACCACGGCGGCGGCGACTGTACTGATCGGCACGCTCTATCCGCTGGTGCTCGAGGTCATCACCGGCGAAAAAATCTCGGTCGGGGCGCCGTTCTTCGATCTGACCTTCGGGCCGCTGATGGTGCCGCTTTTGTTCGCGCTTCCGTTCGGGCCACTACTGGCATGGAAGCGGGGCGATCTTCTCGCCGCCGCGCAGCGGCTTTATTTTGCCATCGGCGCGGTCATGTTCACGGTGATCGTGGCTGTCGCGGTGACCTCCGGCACGAAGATTCTGGCGGCGCTCGGATTCGGCCTCGCGGTCTGGCTCCTGGTTGGCAGCCTGACGGATCTCTACGGCCGGGCCAACTTCGCCAAGGTGGGATGGCGCAAGGGGCTGTCACGCCTGAGGGGCCTGCCGCGCTCGGCCTTTGGCACGGTTCTCGCTCATTTCGGCGTCGGCGTTCTGGTACTCGGCGTCGTCACCGTGTCGTCCTTCGAGACCGAAGACGTGCTTTCGATGGCTCCCGGCGACAGCGTGGACGTCGGTGGCTACTCGCTGCGATACGAGGGCATCGCGCCGCGTCAGGGGCCGAATTTCGAGGAACAGGTCGGCACGTTCGCGCTGAGTCGCGACGGCCGCGACGCCGGCACGCTGGAAAGCGGCAAGCGCTTCTATCCGGCACGGCAGGCGCCGACGACCGAAGCCGGCATCCGCACACGCTGGTTTTCTCAGCTCTACATCGCGCTGGGCGACCCGGCCGACGACGGCAGTTCGACCGTCGTGCGCATCTGGTACAAGCCGTTCATCACGCTGATCTGGATCGGCTCGATCCTGATGGCTCTGGGCGGGGTGATCTCGCTGGCCGATCGGCGGCTGCGGGTCGGCGCGCCGGCGCGCAGCCGGAAGCGGATGGCCGCGATGGCGAAGGTCTGAGCCATGATTCGGCGGTTTCGATATCTGCTTTCCGTCTTCGCCCTGCTCGCCGTTCTGCTGCCCGGCGGGCTGACGGTCGGGCCGGCTTTCGCCGTCAATCCCGACGAGGTCTTGAGCGATCCGGTACTCGAGGCGCGGGCGCGGGATCTTTCGGCGGGTTTGCGCTGCCTGGTCTGTCAGAACCAGTCGATCGACGATTCCGATGCCGATCTTGCCAAAGACCTGCGTCTTCTGGTTCGCGAGCGCCTTGTCGCCGGCGATACCAACGACGAAGTCCTCGATTATCTGGTGTCTCGTTACGGTGAATTCGTGCTGCTCAAGCCGCGCTTCGACTGGGCGACGCTGGCGCTATGGGGCGCGCCGATCATCCTGCTTCTCGGCGGTATCGGATTCGCTCTGATGGCCCTGCGCAGCCGCAGGCGCGAGAGCGGCACGCCGCCGCGGCTTTCGGCCGAAGAGGAAGCCGCCATCGCCGACGTCGTCAAGGCGCGGCGGTAGGCTCAGGACGGCGAACAGGGCGACCGTGCTCACCTGCGTTCCTCGTCTCTTCGCAACCTTACGAAGATTTCACGCAGCCGAAAAGCTCCTGTAACCTCGGACCCCCTATCTCTGGTCGCATCGATGGCGAGTTTGGCGTGTACGCCGGCTCGCCTGGGATTTGGACGACCTAGCGAAAGGGTTTTCGATGCGGAACGAGACGAAAAGCAAGACGAAGCGCGGCGGTCTGATCGCCGGTGCGCTGGCCGCCGGCGTGGCCGGACTGGCCTTTTCCGGAGGTGTTGTGACCAACACCATGCCGGTTTTCGCCCAGCCGGTTCAGGTCGAGGCGCCAGCAAAGAACTTCGGCTTCGCCGATGTGGTCGAGAAGGTTTCCCCGGCGGTGGTTTCGGTGCGGGTCACGCAGAACATCTCGCCTGCGGTTGCCGACGGTCAGGATATGGCCAGTCCCTTCGACAATCTGCCGGAGGATCACCCGCTTCGCCGCTTCTTCGACATCCCCGGCCAGAACGGCATGCCGGAGGGCATGCGCCCACGCCGCCAGCCGCGCCAGTCGATGGGCCAGGGGTCCGGCTTCTTCATCTCCGATGACGGCTATCTCGTCACCAACAACCATGTTGTCGGCGACGGTAGCAAATACACGATCGTCATGGACAACGGCACCGAATACGACGCCCGGCTGATCGGCACCGACAAGCGCACCGATCTCGCGCTGCTCAAGGTGGACCGGGACGACAAGAAGTTCACCTATGTCGAGTTCGGCGATGACGAGGCGGTTCGCATCGGCGACTGGGTCGTGGCCGTCGGCAATCCGTTCGGCCTCGGCGGCTCGGTTACGGCCGGCATCGTCTCGGCGCGCGGCCGCGACATCGGCGCCGGCCCCTATGACGACTTCCTGCAGATCGACGCGGCGGTAAACCGGGGTAATTCCGGCGGTCCGGCCTTCGGTCTCGACGGCAAGGTCATCGGTGTCAACACGGCGATCTTCTCGCCGTCCGGCGGCAATGTCGGCATCGCCTTCGCGATTCCAGCCTCGGTCGCCAAGGACGTCGTTGCTTCCCTGCGCGACGGCGGCAATGTCGAACGCGGTTGGCTGGGCGTCCAGATCGCCTCGGTGACGGACGATATCGCTGAAGCGGTCGGGCTGGCCGACGAAAAGGGCGCGATCGTTACCTTGCCGGAGACGGAAACGCCGGCGTCGAAGGCCGGTGTCGCGACCGGCGACGTGATCACCGCGGTCGATGGCGAGACGGTGGACGGCCCGCGCGAGCTGGCTCGCAAGATCGGCAACTACAAGCCGGACACCAAGGTCGACATCACCGTCTGGCGTGCCGGCAAGGCGCAGGACATTTCGGTCACGCTCGGTAATCTCGCAAGCCTCGACGAGGCGTCGTCGGCTGAAGAATCCAGCAGTCGCAAGGCTCCGGTCGATCCGTCCTCCTTGTCCGGTTACGGGTTGACGCTGACGCCGTCCGAGGACGGCAAGGGCGTGGTCGTGACCGATGTCGATCCGGACTCATCGGCGGCCGACAAGGGCGTCGAAGCGGGCGATGTCATCATCGCGGTGAACGGCAAGAGCGTTGCGAGCCAGAAGGAGGTGCAGGCCGCGCTTGCGGATGCCTCGAAGAACGGCCGCAAGGCTGCGCTCTTCCAGCTGAAGAACGGCGACCAGAACCGCTTCGTGGCCTTGCCGATCGACAAGGGCTGATCCCTGCTCCGGGTCGGTGACCTTCCCCGGTCGCCGACCCGTTCCCGATGGGTGGCGAAGGGGCGGGCAGCTCGCAAAGAGCTGCCATCGCGCCTTCGCCGCTTTTCTTTTGCGCAAAATGGATCAGATAAGGGAGCCGATCATGTCCTCTTCCACGGCCCTTGGAACATCGACCGAATCCATGCGCATCCTGATCATCGAAGACGACCGCGAGGCGGCAGCGTATCTGGTCAAGGCGCTGCGGGAGGCCGGTCATGTGGCCGATCACGCCGGCGATGGCGAGGCCGGCTTCCATATGGCGGACAGCCGCACCTACGACGTGTTGATCGTCGATCGCATGTTGCCGGAGCGTGATGGCCTCGCGGTGATATCCGGGCTGCGCGAAAAGGGCGACGGGACGCCGGCGCTGATCCTCTCGGCGCTGGGCCAGGTCGATGACCGGGTTACCGGGCTGAGGGCCGGGGGCGACGATTATCTGGCCAAGCCCTTCGCCTTTTCCGAACTGTTGGCCCGGGTCGAGGTGCTCGGCCGGCGTCGCGGCGGCAAGGACGTCGAGACCAGCTACCGGGTCGGCGATCTCGAACTCGACCGCCTGTCCCATGAAGTGCGACGCGCCGGCAAGGTGGTGGTGCTCCAGCCGCGCGAGTTTCGTCTGCTCGAATATCTGATGAAACATGCCAACCAGGTCGTTACCCGCACCATGCTTCTGGAAAACGTCTGGGACTATCATTTCGACCCGCAGACCAACGTCATCGACGTTCATATCTCGCGGCTGCGCTCGAAGATCGAGCGGGACTTCGATTCCCCGCTGCTGCATACCGTGCGCGGTTCCGGCTACATCATGCGTGCGGGCGAACAGGACAGGTAAGAGGTTTCGGGGCATGGAGCGACTGAAGGCGCTGATGCGCATGACGGCCGTTCGAATGTCGGCCGTCTACCTGCTGCTTTTCGCCGTCTTCGCCGTCGTTTTGGTCTTCTATGTTACAGCCACGGCGTCGGGAATTCTGGAAAGCCAGAGCCGCGCGGCGATTTCCGAGGAACTCAGCGACCTCGCGCAGGTCTACCGTACCACCGGGATCATCGGCCTCGTGCGGACCGTCGATCGTCGCGCCCGCCAACCCGGGGCTTCGCTCTATCTGGTCACCGACGCAACCGGCCGGATCATCGCCGGCAATGTCGAGAACCTGCAGGCCGGCGTCCTCGACGAAGCAGGCTTTACCGAAAAGGTCTTCGCCTATGAGCGTTTCGCCGAGAATGCAGACGATCGCTATCATCTCGCGCTCGCCGAGGTCGTCAGCCTGCCGAATGGCATGCGCGTGCTTGTCGGGCGCGACCAGACCGAGCAGGAACGCTTTCGCCAGATCGTCCGCAGCGCGCTGATCCTGGCGCTGGCGCTGATGGGTGCCGGCGCGCTGTTCGCCTGGCTGCTGGTCGGTCGCCGCGCCTTGCAGCGGCTGGACCGCATGTCGGCGTCGAGTGCCCGCATTCTGGCCGGTGACCTGACCGAGCGGCTGCCGGTGACCGGCGCGGGCGATGAATTCGACCGGCTGTCGGAAAACCTCAATACGCTGCTGGCGCGGGTTGCCCTGTTGCAGGAAGGGCTCCGGCAGGTCTCCGACAATATCGCGCATGATCTCAAGACGCCGCTGACGCGGTTGCGCAACCGCGTCGAGGCCGCGCTGGCGACGGCCTCCGGTGAGGGCGATCCGCGCGAGGCGCTGGAAGGCACGATCGCCGAGGCGGACCAGATGATCCGCACTTTCGACGCGCTCTTGATGATCTCGCGGGTCGAGGCCGGCTCGCATCCGGTTCTCAAGGATCGGGTCGATATCGCCACGATCGTCGCCGATGTCGGTGAACTCTACGAGCCACTGGCCGAAGAGGCCGGCGCCCGCCTCGTCATTGACGCGGCCGCACCAGTGATCGCCTCGGTCAGCAGGGAGCTGATCGCCCAGGCGCTGTCCAATCTTCTCGACAACGCACTGAAATACGCAACCGGCGACGGCGGCACGGTGATCGCGATCCGGCTCGCGGAGAACGGGGGGCTGTGCCGGTTGGTGGTTTCGGACAATGGTCCCGGCATCCCCGCCGAGCAGCGCCAACGGGTGCTGGAGCGCTTCTATCGTCTCGACCAGAGCCGCTCGCTGCCGGGCTCCGGGCTCGGTCTGTCGCTGGTTCAGGCCATCGCCCGTGTGCATGGCGGAACGTTGACGCTTGAGGATGCCGCTCCGGGCCTTACAGTGATCCTGGAGTTCCCTCTCGACGGAAAGACGCTTCTGGATGGCGAAGGATGAGGCAAGAGGTCTCGGGATTGGCGGCGGCCACCGATTGGCGCCGCTAGACCCGGACAAGGCGGCGGCATGGCTCGCCGATCTGAAAGCGGCGGCCGAGGCAGGGAAGTGCCCAAGGCTCGTGGCGTTCCTGACAGAAGGTGGCCCGGAGGCCGAGCGGCTCGGGGCCGTGCTCGACCTCTCATCCTATCTGAACACCCAGATGCAGCAGCATCCCGAGTGGCTGGAGGCGTTGTTCGACCAGGACGCGAAGCAGCGCATCGCCGAGCGGATCGCCCTGTTGCGAAAACTGCCCGCGACGGATCAGGGCGAAAGCGCGCTAATGAGGGAGCTTCGGCTGATCAAGCGCGAGGTCTCGCTGCTGATCGCCTTGCGGGATCTGTTCGGTGCCGCGACGCCCGCCGAGACCACCGCCGATCTGTCCGATCTCGCCGAGGTCGCGATCGGCGCGGCCTTGCGCTTCTGTCTTGCCGACGCGCACCGCGCCGGCAAGCTCGTGCTGCCGCATCCGGAGGACCCGGAGACGGGGTGCGGGTTGTTCGTGCTCGGCATGGGCAAACTCGGCGGGGGCGAGCTCAATTATTCGAGCGACGTGGACCTCATCGTCTTCTTCGAGGAATCGGCCGGCATCTGCGCCGACCCCACGGAAGCGGTCGACACGCTGTCCAAATTGGTGCGCCGACTGGTGCGGATCGTCGGCGAGAGCACGGCCGACGGCTACGTTTTTCGCACCGACCTGCGGCTGCGGCCCGATCCGGGGGCGATGCCGCTGGCGATCTCGGTCGACACGGCGCTCACCTATTACGAGGGCAGCGGGCGCAACTGGGAGCGCGCCGCGATGATCAAGGCGCGGCCGGTGGCGGGCGACCGCGCGGCGGGAGAGGCGTTCCTTCAGGAATTGACGCCCTTTGTCTGGCGGAAATATCTCGACTTCGCGGCGATCGCCGACATCCAGGCGATGAAGACGCGCATCGATCGGCATCGCGGCTTCGACGACATCGGCGTAGCCGGGCACAATGTGAAGCTTGGGCGCGGCGGCATTCGGGAGGTCGAATTCTTCGTGCAGGCCCAGCAACTGATCGCCGGTGGCCGCGCACCCAGGCTGCGCCAGCGCCGCACCGACAAGGCGCTCGCCGAGCTCGCCGCCGGGAGCTGGATCGTGGAGGAGACGGAGGCCGAACTGGTCTCGGACTATTGGTTTCTTCGCCGCATAGAGCACTGCATCCAGATGGTGGCCGACGAGCAGAGCCATACCTTGCCGGAGGACGAGGAGGGGGTCGAACGCATCGCCCGTCTCGCCGGATTTGAGGATCGCGCGGCGTTCTCAAAGGCGCTGCTGGAACGGCTCAGCCGGGTCGACCGGCGTTACACGCGGCTGTTCAGCGACGGACGCGACCGCGAGACGAGTGCGATCGAAGAAGCCGGATTCAAGGCACTGCTGGCCAGCGAGGACGACCCGGAAGCACTCGCCCGATTGCGAGAACTCGGTTTTTCCCGTCCGGAGGACGTCGCCAGAATCGTGCGTTCCTGGGGTTACGGGCGCTATCGCGCCACCCGTTCGGAAACCGCGCGCGAACGCCTGACCAAGGTTCTGCCGATGCTGCTGAAGGCGTTTTCGGGTGCGAAGGACCCCGATGGCGCCATCGCCGCCTTCGACACATTCCTGGCCGGGCTGCCGTCAGGGATTCAGTTCTTTTCATTGATCGCCTCCAATCCGCGCGTCCTCGACCTTCTCGCCCTGATCATCACGTCGGCGCCGGCGCTGCGCGACACGATCGCCGCGCGCCCGCACGTCTTCGACGCGCTTCTCGATCCGGCCTTTTTCGACGAAGTGCCGGACCGCGACCTGATGTCCGAACGTCTGGCGATGTTCCTGACCGAGGCCGACGGCTACGAGGACGTGCTTGCCCGACTGCGCATCTTCGCTTCGGAACAGCGGTTCTTGGTCGGGGCGCGGTTGCTCAGCGGTGTGGTCGATGTCGGCGAGGCAGGACTAGCCTTCTCGAACATCGCCGACGTCGTGCTCGAGGCGACGTTGGACGCGGTCACGGAAGCCTTTGCCGTGCGTCATGGTCATGTCGCTGGTGCGAAAATCGCCCTGCTCGGCATGGGCCGGCTCGGCAGCCGCGAGTTGACGGCAGGCTCGGATGTCGACCTGATCCTGCTTTATGATCACGATGAAGCGGCCGAAGAATCCGACGGCGAAAAGCCTTTGTCGTCAGGTCTCTATTTTGCCCGTCTCACACAACGCTTGATTGCGGCACTGACGATCCCAATGCGTGAGGGTGTGCTTTACGAGGTCGATTTCCGGCTGCGCCCTTCGGGCAATATGGGGCCGCTGGCAACCCGCATCGACTCGTTTCGCCGCTACCAGTTGGACGAGGCCTGGACCTGGGAACGGATGGCGCTGACGCGCTCGCGGCCGATCGCCGGTGATCCGGAGCTTTGCGCGGAGGTGACCCGAACCATTCGCGATATCCTTTGCCAACCGCGTGATGAAGCGACGACGACCCATGACGTCGGCGACATGCGCCGGCGCATCGAACGCGACAAGCCGGCGAAGGGGGCGCTTGACCTCAAGCTGCGACCGGGCGGTCTCATCGATCTGGAGTTCCTGGCGCAGTGGGCGCTGCTGACCGGTCGCGCCGATCTCGACCTTGTCGGTGCGCCGACGGCGGACGTCCTCGATGCGGCCGATCTGGCCGCCGGTGTCGAGGCAAGGTGCGATCTGTCGGCCGCCATGCGCCGCTACACCTGCGTCATCCAGATCCTGCGGCTCGGGCCAGGCGGCGTTCAGGGTGTGGAGGATCTGCCGCCGGGGCTTGCCGACCGCCTGGTTCGGGCGCTCGAGACTGACGGGACGGATGGGCTGGAGCCGCTTCTGGCGGAGACGGCGACCGCCGTCCGGGCGGTTTTCGATGCGCTGTTGCCCGTTGCGGCTTCGAAAGAGGCGCCGGCAGAGGCTGCGGACCCGGGGCTTCGCCGGGCTTGAGCGTGGAAGCGGGGCGACTTGGCGGTCAGGCGTCCAATGTTTCGGTCGCCTCGATTTGCGTTGCCGCTGCATGGGCTACATTTGCCGGGGCGACTGGAAGGCGGATCGCCACGACCGTTCCGACGTCGACGCATGAACTGATCCGCATACGGCCACCTTGAAGCTCGACCAGAGACCGGGCGATGGCGAGGCCGAGCCCGGTCCCCTTGTTGCTGCGGGTCAATTCGTTCTCGATCTGCTCGAACGGTCGACAGAGGCTGGCTAGCGCGGCTTGGGGTATGCCCATACCGGTGTCGGAGATGGTGATCAGCGCTGCGTCGTTCACTGCCCGCACTCTGAGCCGGACCGTACCGCCAGGATCGGTGAATTTGACCGCGTTGGACAGGAGATTGAGAAGGATCTGCTTGGTCGCCCGGCGGTCGGACTGGAACGACAGCTGGTCCGGGGCGCTGCCCTCGAAGCGGATCGCCTTCTGTTCGGCCTGGACCTCGATGATCTTGGTGGCCTCTGCGACGATCTCGGTGATATCGATTTCCTCGGGAGAAAGGACGAGGCGCCCGGCCTCGATCTTGGCCATGTCGAGGATGTCGTCGATGAGCCGCAACAAATAGTGGCCGCTCTGATGGATGTCTTCGGTGTATTCGCCGTATTTTTCGCAGCCGATCGGGCCGAAGGTCCCCTGGCGCATGATCTCGGAGAATCCGAGAATGGCGTTGAGCGGCGTTCGCAGCTCATGCGACATATTGGCGAGGAAGGTCGTCTTGGCGCGCGAGGCGCCCTCCGCGCGCTCTTTCTCGACGGCGTAATTTCGGTTCAGCTGGGTCAGCTGGACGGCCTTCTTCTCCGCGTCCCGCCGCGCAATCGACAAATCATCGATGACCGCCATCAGGCGCCGCTCGGAATCCGACAGCCGTGCCTGGTGCAGTTTGAGCTGCGTGACGTCGGTTCCGATAGAGACGAACCCGCCATCGGCGGTGTGTCGCTCCGACAGAAGCAGCCAGCGGCCGTCGGCAAGCAGCGCCTCCGAGGCTCGCTCGCCCTCGGCGAATGCCGGGCTGGTGACGGTGTGGCTATTGATCGGCTTGCGGGCCTTGGCAATGACCGCGTCGAGCGGCGTCCCGCGCGCGACGTCCGCCTCGGTGAGGCCGAAGGTCTGGCGGTATTTGGAGTTGCAGAGGACAAGACGGTTGCGGTTGTCGCACAGGACAAAGGTTTCCGAGATGTTCTCGATCGCGCTGTTGAGCTGCTTGTTGGCTTCGTCGGTGAGGCGGGCGAGTTCCTGTTGCTCGCTGACGTCGAGCGCGATCCCGATCAGATGGACCTCGTTCTCGCCGGTGCGCGTCACCTGGGCCCGCGCACGGAGCCAGACATAGGCGCCATCGCTGCGCCGCATGCGGAAGTTGTGATCGAGGCTGGTGATCTTTCCGGCGGCGACATACCGGGCGACATCGAGCAGGTTGCCGTCGTCGGGATGGAGCAGTGGCGCGACATCACCGAAGGCAAGGACACTGTCCGTCGGTTGCAGGCCGAGCATTTCGTACATCGAGCGTGACCAGTACATTCGCCCACGGGCGATGTCCCAGTCCCAAAGGCCGCACTGGCCGCGCGACAAGGCGGTGTCGACCTTCTGATGGGTCTCCAGATACAGAGCGTCGGCGTCCTGGGCGCGCGTCGCCTGGCGGAAATAAGCGTAGAGAATGACCAGCATGATGATGCTGGTGAAGGCGAACAGCGTGACGTTCAACGAGACCGCGCTGCGCCAAGCGGCAAGCAGGTCGACGTCGGGCTGGATGAAGGTGACGGTGCCCTGACCGCCGGCCAGAGTTGCGCTGGCGACAAAGGCGGCCTCGCCTTGGAACCGCGTGTGCTGCACGCCCGCCCGCTGCCCGAACATCAGCAGCGCCTGCGACTCGTCCAGCAAGAGCATCAGATCGTCACCGAGGAGGTGTTCGTAGCCCGGCATGACCGCGGTGATCAGTCCGCTAGTATTACTGACGACGGCAAAGCGTCCCTGCTGGATCAGCGCGGCCGGAATCGCACTGGTCAACAGCGCGTTCGCGTCCGCCATCTTCGGATCCGACGCATAGGCGACCTGGCTTTCCGCCCGCATCAGCGTCGTCGCGATCTGGAGATCGCGTAGTGCGGCTTCCTCCAATGCGAAGCGCTCTTCGACGAGCGCCGCAAGGCGCGCAATCGCGGCGATCGCCAGAAACAGAATGATCAGGATAGGGATCGTGCGGCGGAGCGCCTTTTCGGAGCGCAGGAGCTTCTCGTAGGTCGGACCCGCCAGCATCTTGGCGTGCCCGGCGATCTCCGTTTTAGCGGTCAGCAAAGCCTCGAATCGGGACAATAGTCCCCCGGCCGGCGCGTTTGACGCGTCCGCTCCCATGCATAACCCCTCGTAACCGCATCTCAATGATTCGACGTGCCGCACACCCGAATCACCGCCAATTGATCAGAGGCGAATCACCTTGTCCAGAGATGAATTGCGACAAGATTAAGGAGTCAATGAACAGATCGCCTATCGCAAAGATCGTCCCAAGATATCTCGCAGGTCGGTCGAGATGTCTTTAAGTTCAAGCAGTTGCCGTAATGTCGCACTCGCCTTGTCGCGGCGAGCGGGCTCCAGGCTTCGCCAGGAGCGGAAAGTGGTCGCTATCCGGGCCGCGACCTGCGGGTTCAGGCGGTCGATCTCCACCAGTTGCCCGGCAACCCAGCGGTATCCGGCGCCATCGGGACGGTGGAACGCCAGCTGGTTCGCTGCCGCGAACGTACCGACAAGCGCCCGGACGCGGTTCGGGTTCTTCAGGGAAAACACTGGATGCGAGGCGAGGTCGGCGACAATCTCGACCGCCCTCGGGCTCGGGATCGTCGCCTGGATCGCAAACCATTTGTCGATGACGAGACCATCCTGCTCGAAGCGGGCGTAGAAATCGCTCAGCGCAGACGTGGAGGCCAGCGTGTCGGGAAAGCGATGTACCAGGACTGTCAGGGCGGCGAGGCGGTCGGTCATGTTTCCGGCCGCCGCATACTGGTCTTCCGCCGGGCCGCAATCCCCGGTCGCGGTGGCGAGATAGCCGAGCGCGGCATTGGCGAGAGCCCGCCTTCCCACGCTCACGGCATCAGGGGAGAAAGCCGTGCCGGTTTGCCGGTCGCCATGGAGACGGGCGAACAGCGAAGCGCCGCGCTTGCCCAAGTCGCGCCGGGCCACCTCGACGACGGCGTGAACGGCGTCGGGATCGACATTCTCCGCAAGCATGCGGGCGATTTCGGCCTCGCCGGGCAGGGCAAGCGCCTGGGCGCGGAATGCCGCTTCCAGGCTTTCGTCACCGGCCGAGCCGAGGATGGCATCGATGATCTCGGGTGCCAGCGGGGCCTGGGCCGCCTGGGATGGACCCCGGCTCGCCTTGGTCAGCGCCGCGCCGACGAGATCGTTGAGGATGCGCCAGCGGTTGAACAGGTTCGGGTCGAGACGGGCGAGGGCAAGGCGGTCGGCTTCGCTCTGGGCGTGATCGAGCGTCACCGGTGCCGAAAAGTCCCGGAGCACGGACAGATAGGGGCGCTCGCTCAGATCTTCGAAGACGACGCTGTCTTCAGCCTCGGTCAGATGAATGACATCGCCTCGCACAGCCGCGCCGGACACCGGTGTGGCATCCTTGTCCTGTCCGTTGGAGCCGACGAGGCCGAAGCGAATCGGAATATGCACCGGCGCGGTTCCGGTGGCTGCGGTGCCTTGCTGGAGCGTCTGCTTGAAACCGACCGTCAGACGCGCGGTCGCCGCGTCGTAATCCTCCGTGACGGTGAGGGTGGGCGTTCCCGCCTGTCCGTACCATAGCGCAAGGTGGGACAGGTCCTCGCCGGTCGCGACCTCGAAACAGGCGATGAAGTCCTCGATCGTCGCAGCGTCGCCGTCGTGGCGGTCGAAGTAAAGGTCCATGCCCTCTCGAAAGCCGTCGCGGCCAAGGATCGTCGCGATCATCCGGACGAGCTCGGCGCCCTTGTCGTAGACCGTCGCCGTGTAGAAGTTGTTGATCTCGCGATATTCCGTCGGCCGGACGGGATGTTGCAGCGGTCCCTGGTCCTCGGGAAACTGATGCGCCTTCAGCCGCCGCACGGAGCTGATGCGCTGAACCGTGGCCGATCGTTCGTCGGCACTGAATTCCTGGTCGCGATAGACCGTCAGCCCTTCCTTCAGGCAAAGCTGGAACCAGTCGCGGCAAGTGATCCGGTTGCCGGTCCAGTTGTGGAAATATTCGTGGGCGATGACCGTTTCCACGCCGGCATAGTCGGTGTCCGTCGCCGTTTCGGGGTCGAGCAGGACATATTTGTGATTGAAGACGTTGAGACCCTTGTTCTCCATCGCGCCCATGTTGAAATCGGCGATCGCCACGATGTTGAAGACGTCGAGATCGTATTCGCGGCCGAAGCGCCGCTCGTCCCAGATCATGGACCGCCGTAGCGCATCCATGGCGTAGCCGGCCTGCGCGGCGCGGCCCTTTTCCGTGTAGATGCCGAGGCTGACGGGTTTGCCGCTCGCGGTGGTAAATCGCTCGTGGATCGAGTCGAGATCACCGGCGACCATGGCGAAGAGATAGGACGGCTTGTTGAAAGGATCGTCCCAGACGGCGAAATGCCGATTGTCGGGAAGGGTGCCCGTCTTAGCCGGGTTGCCGTTCGACAGCAAAATGGGCGCGGCCACCCGGTCCGCCTCGATTCTGACCGTGTAAGGCGCCAGCACGTCCGGGCGATCGAGGAAGTAGGTGATGCGGCGGAAGCCCTCGGCCTCGCATTGGGTGCACCAGATGCCGTTGGACCGGTAAAGCCCCATCAGTTTCGTATTGTTTTCCGGCACAAGCGACGTCGCGACGTCGAGCGTGAAGCGTCCGCCAGACGGCAGACCGGTGATTTCCAGCCGCCCGGGAGACGCCTCGTACCGGTCGCCATCCAGCGGCGTGCCATCCAGTGCCAGTCCCGTCAGCGTCAATTCGTCGCCGTCGAGGACCAGCGGGGCGGCGGCGTCGGCTCCCTCGCGCCGTTCAAGCTCGAGCGTCGTGTCGATATCGGCGCGACCCTCGAACAGCCGTATCGTCATCGCCACCGAATGCAGGACGAAGTCCGTTGCACGGTAGTCTTCGAGCTTGATGGTCTGACCGTCGTCGGTGCGAAGCATAGGGCGGTTCCTTTCGTATTGCAGCGGGAGGTAACCCCAAGCGGACGAATTGCCAACCGACCGATGGCGTCGTCGGTCGGCCGAGCGCCGGCATTCGGGATCGTGTCGACCCTCGACGGAAGTGGTTCGACGCAATAAGTGAGGCGTTCGAAACGCCGGTTGTGGCCTCGTCCCCACTCGCGCGCCGAACCGCAACGGCAGCGCATCCCCGTCCAGGAGCTTGTTCCCATGAACGTGATGACCCCGAAATTCGGCCTTGGCGCTTCGGCTCTGCGGAAGGAGGACGACGCCTTCATCCGGGGCGAGGGATGTTACACGGACGACGAAACCCGCCCTGGCATCCTCCACGCCGTGGTGGTTCGCTCGCCGCATGCTCACGCAAATTTCACGATCACTGATGTCGAAGCGGTCCGTTCGGCGCCAGGCGTGCATCTGGTGCTGACCCATGCGGATGTCGCTGAACTCGGCGATGTGCCCTGTCAGGCATTGCTGGAACAGCCGGACGGCAGCAAGGTCTCGGCCCGCGACATTCCGGTGCTCTGCCGCGATGTCGTTCGGCATGTCGGCGATGCGGTGGCCTTCGTAGTCGCCGAATCGGCGACCCAGGCGGCGGACGCCGCCGAACTCCTCGTCGTCGACTATGAGCCCCTGCCGGTCGTTGCCGATATCGAAACGGCCACGGCGGACGGCGCGGCGCCGGTGTGGCCGGACAGTGACGGGAACATCGGCGGCCATCTCAACATGGGGAACAAGCAGCAGACCGAGGCTTTCGCGAACGCGCCCCGGGTGACTGAGATCACGCTCCGTCAAAACCGTCTCGTCTGCAATTACATGGAGCTTCGCTCGGCCCTTGGAGAGTGGTCGCAGGAGGAGGACCGCTGGATTTTAACGACCGGAAGCCAGGGCGTCCACGGTATCCAGTCGGTGCTCGCCAAGAAAGTGCTCAAGGTCGATCCGTCGAAGGTGCGGGTCTTGACCAAGGATGTCGGCGGCGGTTTCGGGACCAAAGCGTTCCTGTACCGCGAACACGTTCTGGTGCTGGTGGCGGCCAAGCGCCTCGGCCGCCCGGTCAAATGGACCGGTGACCGCGGCGAGCATTTCGTCTCCGACGCGCATGGCCGCGACAATGTCGTTACGGCACGCATGGCGATGGACGAGGACGGGCGCTTTCTCGCTCTCGACATCGACCTCTACGCCAATATGGGGGCGTATCTGTCGCAGAACGGGCCGTTCATTCCCTATCTCGGCATGTCGATGGCGCCGGGCCTCTACGACATCGAGGCGGTCAATGTCGATTGCCACCTAGTCTACACCAACACCGTTCCCATCGATGCCTATCGGGGCGCCGGGCGTCCGGAGGCGTCCTATCTGATCGAACGGTTGGTAGATCAATGCGCGCGCGACATGGGGCTGGCCCGTGAGGAAATCCGGCGCAAGAACTTCATCCGCCCCGATCAGCTTCCTTATACGACGGCGGTCGGCCGCATGTACGACACCGGCGATTTCCAAGGCCATCTCGCCGAGGCGATGCGGCAGTCGGGCTGGCAAGAGTTCGAAACGCGCCGGGAGAGCGCCAAGGAACAAGGCAAGCTTCGCGGCATCGGCATGGCCACCTATGTCGAAGCCTGCGCCTTCGCCGGCTCCGAGCCCGCCTATGCCGAATTGACCCCGGCGGGGCGCATCGAACTGAAGATCGGCACGCAGTCCAACGGGCAGGGCCATGCCACGGCTTACGCCCAGTTCGTCGCCGAGGCGCTGAATCTCGACTACGATCTGATCGACGTGAAACAGGGCGATACCGACGACACCCCGACCGGCGGCGGAACCGGCGGCTCGCGGTCGATCCCGCTCGGCGCGGTGTCGGTGCGGCGGGCGAGCCAGACCCTGGCGGACAAGATCAAGAAGCTGGCGGCGAACGAATTGGAGGCATCGATCGGCGATATCGAGCTCGACGGCGGAACCGCCCGGATCGTCGGCACCGACCGTTCGATCGATTTCGCCGCGATCGCGGCGGCTGCCCCGTCGGCCGAGGACCGCAAGGCCGTCGGCGAGTTCAAGCAGGACGAGGCGACCTATCCGAACGGCACCCATATTTGCGAGGTCGAAATCGATCCGGAGACCGGGACGACCGAAATCCTCGCCTACACGATCGTCGACGATTTCGGGGTGACGGTGAATCCGATGCTGCTCGCCGGCCAGATCCACGGCGGTGTCGCCCAAGGCATCGGCCAGGCCCTGCTCGAAAACGCGGTCTATGACGAGGACGGTCAGCTCGTCACCGCGAGCTTCATGGACTATGCCATGCCGCGCGCCTGGGACCTGCCGTTCTTCGCCTTCAAGACCCGGAACGTCCCGTCGACGACCAACGCGCTCGGCATCAAGGGCGCCGGCGAGGCTGGTACCATCGGCGCCGCCCCCGCGGTGATGAACGCGGTCGCCGATGCGTTGCGGCCCGCCGGCGTCGATCATATCGACATGCCGGCAACGCCGCTGCGGGTTTGGGAGGCGTTGCAGGCGGCTCGCTAAGGACTCCGCAGACGGAAGCGACACGACAACCGCCCGGGTGCGTCCGCGCCGACAGCGAAATTGAGGCAGGAGAGGGGAGAGGATGGACAGTCGGCCGGCATTCGCCGAGTCGCCGATGCGCGGCATTCTTCTGAAATGCCTGTCGGTCGTGGTGTTCGTCGCCATGCAGACTTTGATCAAGGCGGGCGGCGAGGGCATCCCGGCGGGCGAGATCGTATTCTTCCGCTCGTTCTTCGCCTTGGTTCCGGTGGTGCTCTATCTCGCTTGGCTCGGCGATCTGAGGACGGCTTTGAAGACCGACAATCTGCCCGCGCATATCGGCCGGGGGCTGATCGGCGTCACCTCCATGGGCCTCGGCTTTTACGCGCTGACCCGATTGCCCTATCCCGAGTGGATCACCATCACCTATGGCGCGCCGCTGCTCACGGTCGTCTTCGCTGCCGTCTTCCTCAAGGAGGTCGTGCGCCTCTATCGCTGGACCGCGGCACTGATCGGTCTGGTCGGCATCGTGGTGGTGACGTTGCCGAAGCTGACCCTTGGCGGCGACGCCGTCGACGGTGCGGAGGCGATCGGCATTATCGCGGCCGTGATTTCGGCTGCGGTGGCGGCCGTCGCGATGATCCAGATCCGCCGACTCGTCCGCACGGAGAAGACCGCGACGATCGTGGTCTATTTCTCGCTGACGTCGTCCGGCATCGCGCTTTTCTCGATCTTCTTCGGGTGGGTGCTGCCGACATGGGAACAGGCGGTGCTGTTGGTCCTGGCGGGGCTGTGCGGCGGCGTCGGGCAGTTGCTGCTGACCTCGGCCTACCGCTTCGCCGATACCTCGACCATCGCGCCGTTCGAATACACTTCGATGCTGCTGGCCATCGCTATCGGCTATTTCGCCTTCGATGAGGCCGCGAGTTCGACGACGCTCGCCGGCGCTGCCATCGTCATTTCCGCCGGCATCTTCATCATCTGGCGGGAGCATCAACTGGGTATCGAGCGCTCGAAGGCCCGGCGGGTGACGCCGCCCAGCGGTTGAGGGCCCGCCCGCGGCGGACCGTCATCTGACCGTGACATTGGCCCTTTAGGTAAGATCAGAACCATTGCAAGATGGATTGTTCTTAACCTTTCAACAAAGGGGTCATTCGATGAACGAACATGTTGGAAACGGCACGGTCTTCCGGACCACGCAGCTTGAGGACGCGGCGGGCGAGGGTCATAATCCGACCGACAATCGCACCATGGGCGAGATTATCGCCGCGCGCTTCTCACGCCGTGACTTCCTGCGCGGTTCGCTGGCCGCGACCGCGATCGCCGCGACGGTAAGCCCGTTGGCGCTCGTCGCCGCCGACGAAGCGAAGGCGCAGGGCGCGTCGGGATCGCGCTTCGACTTCACCGAAGTCGAAGCTGGCGTCGACGAAACCCACCATGTCGCCGAGGGCTACGATGCCGACGTACTGCTGCGCTGGGGCGACGGGATCTTTCCTGACTCGCCCGAGTTCGATCCGACGGCCCAGACGCCGGACGCTCAGAATCGGCAATTTGGCTACAACAACGACTATGTCGGCTACGTCCCGATCGACGGCTCGTCAGAGCACGGCCTGTTGGTCGTCAATCACGAATATACCAACGATCACCTGATGTTCCCGGGAATTGTCAAGGTGGAAGACGACAAGCTCGTCGTCGCCGAAGCCGACGAGAACCAGGTCAATGTCGAAATGGCCGCGCATGGCGGCTCGGTCGTCGAAATCCGCAAGGAGGGCGGCAAGTGGCAGGTGGTGAAGGACGGCGCGAAGAACCGCCGGGTCACCGCCGAAACCGAGATGGAACTCACCGGCCCCGCGGCCGGCGATCCGCGCATGCAGACCAACGCCGACCCGAGCGGCCGCAACGTCTTCGGCACCTTCAACAATTGTGCCGGCGGCGTCACTCCGTGGGGAACCTATGTGATGGCCGAGGAGAACTTTCACGGCTATTTCATGGGCGAACTGGCCGCCGACCACCGCGAGGCCAAGAACTACGAGCGCTACGGCGTGCCGGACGGAACATATGCCTGGGGCAAGTTCCACGACCGCTTCGACGTCTCGAAGGAGCCGAACGAACCGAACCGCTTCGGCTGGATCGTCGAGGTCGACGTCGAGGATCCCAATTCCGTGCCGAAGAAGCGCACCGCGATGGGGCGCTTCAAGCACGAGGGCGCGGAGTCGATCGTCAATGGGGACGGCCGCGTCGTCTTCTATCTCGGCGACGACGAGCGCTTCGACTATGTCTACAAATTCGTGACCGCGGGCACCTACAACACCGACGATCGCGCTGCCAACATGGATCTGCTGGCGGAGGGCACGCTCTATGTCGCAAAGTTTGCCGAGGACGGAACGGTGACCTGGCTGCCGCTGACCTTTGGCGAGGGACCGCTCACGGCCGAGAACGGCTTCGAAAGCCAGGCGGACGTGCTCGTCGAAACCCGCTTGGCCGCCGATCTACTCGAGGCGACCAAGATGGATCGCCCGGAGGACATCCAGCCGAACGGCTCCAATGGTCGCGTCTACGTCATGCTGACCAACAACACCAAGCGCGAGGAGCCGAACCCGGCCAACCCGCGCGTCGATAACGCTTTCGGCCACATCATCGAGATCGCCGAGGACGGCGGAGATTTCGCCGCGACGACGGGCAAATGGGAAATCCTTCTCAAATGCGGCGATCCTTCCGTTGCCGAGGTTGGCGCGACGTTCTCTACCGAGACGACCAAGAACGGCTGGTTCGGTATGCCGGACAATTGCGCGATCGACAGCGATGGCCGGTTGTGGGTCGCGACCGACGGCATGTCGCCGAAGAAGACCGGGCGCACCGACGGCTTGTTCGCCGTCGATACCGAGGGCGAGGCGCGCGGTACGTCGAAGCTGTTCTTCCGGGTGCCGATCGGCGCGGAAATGTGCGGGCCGCTGCTGTTGCCCGACATGCAGACCGCCTTTGTCGCGGTCCAGCATCCGGCGGATGGCGGCGAGGACTGGGAGGGCTTTGGGCGTCAGTCCTATTACGAGGATCCCTCGACCCGCTGGCCGGACTTCAAGGACGACATGCCGGTGCGCCCGTCGTTGATCGCCATCACCAAGCAGGGTGGCGGCAAGATCGCCTGATCGCGTACTTTGCCAAGGTTGAATGGGGGCGTCTCGCGGAGGCCGCCCCCATTCAGTTGGAAGGCAAGAGCTCGGCTTCCTCGGCTTCCGGCGTCACGTCGGCGCGCGGGTCGAGCGCAAAGCTCGTCGGAGTCTGCGTGCGGGCGAGCGGCGTCGTCTGGAAGTCGGCCCGCTCGTCGGCCGGCAGCGAAACCCGCCGGAAAGTGCGATAGAACGCATAGGCGGCGTAGAGTGCCGCAGCCGTTCCGATCGACTGGAAGATGCCCCGCGGGCCGAACGTCTCCATGAGGTAAGCGGCGTAGAGCGGTCCGATCATCGTCCCGATCCCATAGAGGATGAGCAGACCACTGGAGATCTTCACGAAGTCCTCGTCGGCGGCGTAGTCGTTGGCGTGGGCGACGGCGAGCGAATAGGTCGGGTAGATGATGCCGCCCAGCACGAAGGCGACGACGAAAAGCGCGATGGCCCCGGCGTCTGCGACGTACACGCCCGCCGTTGCACCCGCGACGCCGATCAGCCCGGCGGCGGACATGACATAACGCCGGTCGACCCTGTCCGAGATACGTCCGAGCGGCACCTGGAACACGATGCCGCCAGCCATCGCCGCGACGACGAGAGTGGCGATCTCCGTCGTGGAAAGACCGGCCTTCTGGCCGAACACCGGCGCCATATTGTTCCATGCGCCGGAAAGAACGCCAGCCAATAACACACCGATGAAAGCCACCGGCGAATTGCGGAAGATCAGACGCAGATCGATTTTCACGGTGGTCAGGGGCTTCGGGGAGGGGGCCTGCGACATGGCCGTCGGGATCACCGCCAATGCGAATAAAATGGCGCAGAGCATGAAAGGAATGGCGAGTTCGGGTCGGCTCAATGGCATGACGTATTGACCGCCCATCATCGCCGCCATGGTGACGATCATATAGACCGAAAAGATCGTCCCTCGGGTCTCGTTGGTGACGCGCTCGTTAAGCCAGCTTTCGACGACCATGTAGGTGCCGGCCAAGGCAAAGCCGGCGAGGGCGCGAAAGAAGATCCAGGCGATTGGATCGAGGAAGATTGCGCATAAGAGTACCGAGATCGCCAGCAACGCGGCGAGACTCGAGAAGGTCCGCACATGCCCGGCCCGGCGCACGATCAGCGGCATCACGAAGCAGCCGAGCGTGAAGGCGATGGCGTAGCTGGTCCCGAAAGCGCCGATCTGGTAGCTCGACCAGCCCTCGATCGAGCCGCGAACCGGCAGGAGGATGCCCATCAAACCCGCGCCCGCCATCAGAAAGAAGGTCGAGAGAAGCAGCGAGACGATCGGCAGGATCTGGACGGGCACGGGCATGGGATTGGCCTTGGCTTTGCGAGTCGGCACGGCGTCGCGCTTTGGCCGGACAGCTAGGCTTCTGGAGGTGATTTGGCGAGTGCCATTTGCGACATTTGTCCAACTGGCGTTCACCCCGCCCCGCGTTCCTCCGCAAGCCGGGTTTTCAGCGCCAGCAGGTCACGCCAGCTCAGTCGCTTTTGCGCGGGCTGGCGCAGCAGATAGGCGGGGTGAAGCATCGCCGTCGCGTCGATGGCCTGGTCGGCCTCGACTCCGAAACTATAGCGCGTCCATTGGCCACGGATGCGCAGAATACCCTCCTGCGAGCCAAGGAGCGCCTTGGAGGCGGGCGAGCCGAGGCAGATGAGGATCTTCGGTTGCACCAACTCGATATGGCGCTGCACGAATGGCAGGCAGATCAGCGTCTCGGCGGGAGTCGGCGGCCGGTTGCCGGGCGGGCGCCAAGGCACGGTATTGGTCACCCGGACGGCTTCCCGCTCCAGTCCGATCGCTGCCAGCATCCGATTGAGCAGCTGGCCCGAGCGGCCAACGAAGGGGACACCCGCCGCGTCCTCCTCCCGGCCGGGGGCCTCTCCGACAAACATCACGTCGGCGGTCTCGCTGCCATCGCCGAAGACGGTCGACTTCGCGGTGATACGCAGATTGCAGCCGTCGAAGGCCTCGAGCGCCGCCTGCAACTCGGCAAGGTCGGCGGCCGAGCGCGCGCGTTCCCGTGCGTCGGCAACGGCGACATCGTCCGGCACGGCGACCCGCGGAGTTGGAAGCGCGGCGCTGTCCGACGGGCTCGCGACGGGCTTCGCGATGGCCGCCGGCGTGCGAGCGGGGCCGGCGGATTCGGGCCGGGTCTGTGGACTTGCGTTGCGCGCGCGTCTCGCTTCGATCTCGACTTGGGTCTCGGCGAAACGGTCGCGCGGCCGCTCGTCCAGAACGACGTCGATCCCGGCCGCGCGATACCATTCGAGCAGGGCGATGGCGGCGTGGTTGTCGGTCGATTGAATCTCGGCGCTCATGGCGTCTTCCTAGCCCATTCGGGCACGCGGCGCGACGGCTTGCCTGGGAACTTGCGCGCGTGCTCTCAATGGCCGACGGTCTGCGAAAACACGTTGATGACGATGACGCCCGCGAGGATCAGGGCCACACCGGCGAAGCCGGCGACATCGATCGACAGCCGGAACCAGAACAGGTCGATGAGCGCCAGAAGCACGATTCCGGTGCCCGACCAGATGGCATAGACGATGCCGACCGGCAGGGTGCGAAGCGGCAGCGACAGGAAATAGAAGGCCAGCACATAGGCGCCGACCGTTACCAGCGACGGCACGAGGCGGGTGAAGCCAAAGGAAGACTTCAGCGCGGTCGTTCCGATGATTTCGCAAACGATCGCAACACTCAGATAGAGAAAATTCAAATCCGCCCCCCGCGCGATCGCCACCCCTGTCTAGCACTGCAACGCGCGCTTTGGTCAAGCGGTGGGCGCCGAGCCCAACAGGGCTTCGCATCACCGGATTGACGTCAAGGTCGATCACGATAGAACTCGTGCAGACATGCGGGAGCACTCGTGTAGCGCAAGCGCTGCGATCGGTGGTCATGCGGCCGGGTCGATCCGCAGAAACCGGGACAAGGGACGAGACGATGAGCGAAGCCGAAACTCTGCCCGAACGCGAATCAATGGACTTCGACGTGGTGATCGTTGGAGCCGGCCCGGCCGGATTGGCGGCGGCCATCCGCCTGAAGCAGATTGACCCTGACCTGACGGTTGTGGTTCTGGAAAAGGGCGCGGAAGTTGGCGCTCACATTCTGTCCGGCAACGTCCTCGACCCGTCGGCGCTGGATCGTCTGTTGCCGGAATGGCGACTGGAAGAGACGCCGATCAAGACCGAAGTAACCGACGACCGATTCTATTTCTACGGCCCGCAAGGCTCGATCCGCCTGCCGAACTTCCTGATGCCGAAGCTGATGGGCAATCACGGCAATTTCGTCGTCTCGCTTGGCCTCGTCTGCAAATGGATGGCGGAGAAGGCCGAGGCACTCGGCGTCGAGATTTATCCGGGCTTCGCCGCGTCCGAGATTCTCTATGACGAGTCGAACGCGGTGATCGGCGTGGCGACCGGCGACATGGGTGTGACACGCGAGGGCGAACAGGGATCGAGTTATCAGCGCGGCATGGCGCTGATGGGCAAATACGTGATGATCGGCGAGGGCGTCCGCGGCTCGCTCGCCAAGCAGCTGATCAAGGCCTACGGGCTCGATGAGGGACGGGAGTCGCAAAAGTTCGGCATCGGCCTCAAGGAGCTTTGGGAGATCGAACCATCAAAGTCGAAGCCTGGCCGCGTCCAGCACTCCTTCGGCTGGCCGCTCGACGGCGGCACCGGCGGCGGATCGTTCCTCTACCATCTCGGCGACAATCAGGTTTACGTCGGCTTCGTCATGCACCTGAACTACAAGAACCCGTATCTCTCGCCTTTCGAGGAATTCCAGCGGTTCAAGACCCACGCCGACGTGGCCAAGCTGCTCGAAGGTGGCAAGCGCATCGCCTATGGCGCCCGCGCGATTACCGAGGGCGGGTGGCAGTCTGTGCCGAAGTTGGTGTTCCCAGGTGGCGCGCTGATCGGTTGCTCGGCCGGCTTCGTCAACGTGCCGCGCATCAAGGGCGCCCACAACGCCATGACATCCGGCATGCTGGCGGCGGAAAAGGCGGCCGAGGCGATCAAGGCCGGCCGTTCGCACGATCGGCTGGCTGCGTATGAAGACGAGTGGCGGACGTCCCCGATTGGCAAGGATTTGAAGCCGGTGCGCAACGTCAAGCCGCTCTGGTCGAAATATGGCACGATACTCGGCATCGCGTTGGGCGGCCTCGACATGTGGACCAATTCGCTGTTCGGCTTTTCCTTCTTCGGCACGCAAAAACACGGCAAGCCGGACTACGCTTGCCTGGAGCCGGCGGACAAGCACGAAAAGATCGCATACCCGAAAGCCGATGGCGTCTTGACCTTCGACAAGGTCTCGTCGGTCTATCTGTCCAACACCAATCACGAGGAGGATCAGCCGGTTCACCTGCAGGTGAAGGACCCGGCGCTGCAGCATTCGTCCGAATGGGCGGTCTATGCCGGCCCGTCGCAGCGCTATTGTCCGGCCGGCGTCTATGAATGGGTCGAGGAAAACGGCGCCGAGACGTTCGTGATCAACGCCCAGAACTGCGTCCACTGCAAGACCTGCGACATCAAGGATCCCAACCAGAACATCAACTGGGTTCCGCCCCAGGGCGGCGAGGGACCGGTCTATCAGGTGATGTGAGGCGAGCCTGGCTTGGTCGCGATCCCGCGGCTACCTTCCCGGTTGATCAGGCGGCAATTTCGGAGGCTTTGCGCAAGACCTCTTCCGCCCATTGGTTGAGGCTTTTGCCGGAAAGCTCCGCGGCACGCGCCGCCTTGGCGTGGATCTCCGGCGATATGCGGAACATCACGCGACCCGAATAGGGCTTTTGCGGCGCCTTTCCGATTTTCGCGCAAGTTTCGACATAGTCGTCCACGGCATCGTGGAAAGCCGCCTTGAGTTCCGGAACGGTGTCGGCGTGAAACGTCACACCGTCATCGATCCCGGCGATGCGGCCGAAGAAAATCTCGTCCGCGTCGTCGTATTCGACACGGGCCGCGTAGCCTTTGTAGGACATCGTGTTCATGGCTCGATTCCAATCCTGATGAGGTAATCGCGGGCCGCTCGTATCTGGTAACGTTTGGCTTCCTTGGCGGGGTGCGGCCGATGAAACGTCGCGACGGCGCCTTCGAAGTTGAACCGCACGCGCGACCCGGACCCTTCAACCAACTCGCATCCGACGGAAAGCAGAAGCGCTTCGATGGACGCCCAGTCGAGAGTGCCGGAAACGGGCTCCGCGAAGATGGCGACCAGCGTCCTGCGATGCTTGCTGTTCATGCAAGCAATATCGGGCGCCTCGCGATCGAATGCAAGCGGAAAATGCTAGCCCTGAAGGGGAGGGCATACCGCGCAAACGCGACGTCGACGAGGCCGGATCAATTATCCAGAGCGCGTCGTTCCACGATCGATCGCTGCGGTCCGACAACGCCGGGCAGGGCGCTGTCGACACCGAAGGTCACCAGCAGCGGCAGATGGTCGGAGCCGGTCGCCGGTTGCCGCGCGACGTCGAGAATGTCGATGCCGGGCGAAGCGAGAATATTGTCGATCGGCAATCCCGCATAGGGAGCGAGCCGTCTGGTAAAGGGCTGGAAGAACCAGCTTGGCCCGACATTCGGCACGATGTCCGTGCCGCTCGCGGCGGCGTAGGTCCTGAGCGCAGCGCTCCAGGGGGCGGCGTTGAAGTCGCCGGCAATGAGGATGGGCGTCCCGAGCCGACGAAGTCGCCGGAGACGGTCCTGAAGCTGCTCGAGCTGGCGCCACTGCCTTCCCGGCCAGGGCCAGGTCAAATGTTGGGTGGCAATGGTGAGCGCTTGGCCGTTGAAATCGACTGTTCGGCTAGCAAATGTCCCGGGACGATCGCAATCGCCCGGATCGTCGCTCGCGAAAGGCCGACGCGACAGGATCACGACGTCGAAATAGGCGCGGGGGCCGGTGCAATCGAACCGGTAGGGATATCGCGCGGAGAGGGATTGAAGCAGCGGCCGCCACTCTTTCCGGGCCTCCTGCAGGGTCACGACGTCGGGTGAAAGCTCCCCGATGAGCCGAATTGCCGCTGTGCGATCGGTGGCGCTCCAGCGCAGGTTCATTTGCAAAAGCGTGTACCGGGCCGTGCCGCCGGGCGCCGACGCCAATGAGGCGGCGGGCAGCATCGCCGGATAAACCGAGAAAAGACCGAACGCGCCGAGAATGATCGCCGCCAGACCCGTCGTGACAGGTCGGATGACAAGCAGCGCGAGCCCGGCGAGCAACAAGAGCACGGCGAGATGCGCGCGAAAATGGGCCAGCGTATCGAAGAACGGGACGATGTCGCCGAAATAGCCGCTGGCGAACGCCAAAGCCGCGGCAAGCGCGAGCGCCTGGGCAAGGGCGCGGCTGACGCGGCGCCGGTCGGAGGGGCGGGGGCGAGCGGCCGACATGAGGCGCCTACTGGAACGCGGTCTCGAAGAACGAGCGGAGCTTGCGCGAATGCACCCGCTCGGAAGGCACCTCCGACATAAGCTCGAGGGCGCGCATGCCGATCCGCAAATGCTGCGAGACCTGCCGCTTGTAGAACTCCGTCGCCATTCCCGGCAGTTTCAGTTCGCCATGCAGCGGCTTGTCGGAGACGCAGAGCAGGGTGCCGTAGGGAACGCGGAAACGAAAACCGTTCGCCGCGATCGTCGCCGATTCCATGTCGAGGGCGATGGCCCGAGACTGCGACAGGCGTTCCACCGGCTCCTTGTGATCGCGCAATTCCCAATTGCGGTTGTCGATCGTCGCGACGGTGCCGGTCCGCATGATCTTCTTCAATTCGTAGCCCGACAGGCCGGTGATTTCCTCAACCGCTTGCTCCAGCGCCACCTGCACCTCGGCCAGTGCCGGGATCGGCACCCACAGCGGCAGGTCGGCGTCGAGAACATGGTCCTCACGCACATAGGCATGGGCAAGTACGTAGTCGCCGAGCTCCTGGCTGTTGCGAAGTCCCGCGCAGTGTCCGAGCATCAGCCAGGCATGCGGCCGCAGCACCGCGATATGGTCGGTGATCGTCTTGGCGTTGGAGGGGCCGACGCCGATATTGACCATGGTAATGCCGTGGCCGTCATCGCGTTTCAGATGATAGGCGGGCATCTGCGGCAACCGAAGCGGCGCCATGCCTTCGGCCGGCTCGCGCGTGCCGGCCGGGGTGACGACGTTGCCAGGCTCGACGAAGGCGGTATAGCCGCCGCCGCCCTCCGCCATCATTTCGCGCGCCAGCATGCAGAACTCGTCGACATAGAACTGGTAGTTGGTGAACAGGACGAAGTTCTGAAAATGCTCCGGTCGGGTCGCGGTATAATGCGACAGCCGGTGCAGCGAATAGTCGACCCGTTGTGCAGTAAATGGGGCGAGCGGCAGCGCTTCGCCGTCGCGCGGCTCGAAATTGCCGTTGACGATCCGGTCGTCGGTCGCCTCCAGGTCGGGCACGTCGAAGATATCGCGCAAAGGGCGATCGAGTTTCTCGGCCAACCCTCCGTCGACGTAGGATCCTTCCCCGAAGGCGAAATGCAGCGGGATCGGCGTGGTCGAATCGCTAACCGTGACGGGCTGACCGTGATTGCGGATCAAGAGATCGATCTGCTCGATGAGATAATGGTGGAAGAGGTCGGGTCGCGTGATCGTTGCGGCATAGCGGCCGGGTCGCGCGACGTGCCCGAAGGCGAGGCGCGAATCGACCTTGGCGTGGGTCGCCGTCGTCAGCGAGATCTCGGGGTAGTAGGCGCGGTAGCGCTTGCCCCCGAGGCCCTTCTCCAGAACGCCATCGAATGTGTCGGACAGGAAGGCGACCGACCGGTCGTAAAGCCGGGTGAGTTCGGCCACGGCCTCCTCCGCGTCTTTAAAGGGCCGTGGCGGCGCTGACTCGGGGCTCTGGTAATTGGGATCGGCCGGCAAGGGAAAGGGCTTGGTCATGCCTTGGTTTAGCCGGCTGGCGTGGCGCGGAGAAGACGAGCGACCTAAAATTTCGCCCGCGTCGTCGTTGGATCGCGTTCGAGCGGACAGACGATACCGATCCTGTAGCCGCAATCGCTTCCCGCAACCGAGGCAAAGGCGCTGCCGGGGCGGTTGACGGAGTTCTGGGCCAGAAAACTGAAGCTCACCCCAAAGAGCGCGATCAGCGCGGTGATGATTGTCAATCGCGTCATCATGGCGTCGTCCTAAACGATTTTTTCCATGTTTGCACGGGTTGCCTGAACCGAAGCTGAAGCGGTGTCGCCGGCCGGATGCCGATGATGAACGCAGCGTCGGGCGAAATACGGCTTTGCGCTTCGCCGTCGCGGCGCTAGGTCGGTGGGTAACGCCAACCCGGGATGACAGGAATTTTTGCGATGCCGACGCAGACCGATCCGATCAAGCTGTATTACTGGCCGACGCCGAACGGCTGGAAAATCTCCATCATGCTGGAGGAACTCGGCGTTCCTTACGATATCGAATACGTCAATATCGGCGCGGGCGACCAGTTCAAGCCGGACTTCTTGGCGATTTCCCCGAACAACCGGATGCCGGCGATCGTCGATCCGGAAGGGCCGGGCGGCGCGCCGATCTCAGTGTTCGAGTCAGGCGCAATCCTGCAATATCTCGGGCGCAAGTTCGGCCAATTCTATCCGACCGAGGAGCGGGCGCGGGTCGCCGTCGAGGAATGGCTGTTCTGGCAGATCGGCGGCCTCGGCCCGATGGCGGGCCAAGCCCATCACTTCCGCAATTACGCGCCGGAGCAGATCGCCTATGGCATCGACCGTTATACGAATGAGGTGAACCGGCTCTACGGGGTCATGAACCGACGCCTGAAGGACAATGAATATCTCGGCGGCGCCGACTACTCGATCGCCGACATGGCGGCGATCGGCTGGGTGGTGCCCTACAAGAACCAGGGTCAGGATCTGGAGGAGTTCCCGAATCTGCGGCGGTGGTTCGATGTCGTCAAATCGCGCCCGGCGGTTTCCAAGGGACTCGATATCGGCAAGGCGGAGCGCGAGAAGATGAATCTCGCGACCGACGCCAATGCCCAGAGCGTCCTCTTCGGCCAGCGGGCCCGCGCCTGACGCGAGGCGACAATGGCGCCGCGTTATTCTCGGTCAGACAAGAACCCCGACCCGCGAACTGTGGCGGGTCGGGGCATAAAAAGCCGCGCCGGCGGTCTCAGACGCGGACCCAGATTTGCGTCTTGCAGAAGATCTTCAAGGCGCAGCCGGTCAGCTTCAATTGTCCTCCCTCCACGCGCGCCCTGCCGTTATAGGTCCGGTCCTCGCGCGGATCGGTGACGGTGCCGACATATTCCAGGCCGGCCCCCGACATCTGCCCGACCGACTTGCCCTTGTGCTCGCCGGTTATGACCTTGGCGCAATAGGCGGCGTTGCCGCACGACGTCACCTTGACGACGCCGCCCCCCGGCGCGCGCCATTTTCCGACGATCGGCTCGGCCGAAAGCGTCGGCGACGTGATGGCCGCGATAGCGGTGATTGCGAGGAGTAGCTGGCGCATGCCCTGTTCCTGTTCGCTGGGACGTCCCCGCGCGAACAGTAGGGTCGGATTTGGGCAGCACGGTGGCCCGGTTCGGGCGCGCCGGCATGGCGCGCCCGAGCGCATCGTGAGAGTTTCCAGCAGGCGGCCGCCGTCAAAGACGGTTGAGGCTCTGCGACCGGCAGAACAGGCCGCCGAGCACGCAGCCCGAAATCGACAGCGTGTTGCCGGAGAGGCTGCCCTTGCCGGAGTATTGCTTGCCGCCCTTGGTGTAGTCGGTCACCGATCCGGCATATTGGCCGCCGCCCTTGGGCTGCATCTGGCCGAAGGTTTTGCCCTTGTAGGGGCCGTTCGTATAGGTCAGGCAAAAGGCGCCGCCGCAGGGCGCGATCTTGGCGTCATAGCCGGATGGCATCCGCCATTTGCCCTCGATCGGATCGGCGTGGGCCGCGCCGGCCATGGCAAGGCCGAAACACGCGGCTGCAAGGAATACTCGTCTCATGTCTTCCTCCCATGGGAACGACCGGACGACAGATCGACGCCCGCCATATTCCCTTGACGTAAGCGTAATTGAATCGCGGGAAATCGCAAGTGACCCGGCGCGGGGCAAAGAGCCGAAAACGACGCGCCGGGCGCTGGCCCTTGTGGGAACGCGGTTAGCGTTCGGTAAAGCCAAGGCCCGACCGATTTGGGTTGATTTTCGGAATAACCTATTTGTCTCATACTGTTACGCAATATAAGGGCGGCTTTTTTCCTGGCGATGTTTAAGTCTAATTAAGCTCGAACTTTAATCGCCTTTTCAGTCGTGCCGGTCATTCTGGCGCTATCGGACAACAGCCCGATCAATAGCGACAGGGACGCAAAGACAATGGCTCGCATCGATTTCCAGAACTATTCCGAACCGACGGTCAACGGCGCCGCGTTCGTCGACGCCGACATCCTTCTCGACCTCGGCATGCGGGCGGCCTCGGGCCGCGACGGCGCGGTGAATTTCGTCGCCGCCCACATGTATTTCAACTTGGCTGATCGTAAGGGCGCCGAAGACGCCGCTTTCCATCGCCAGGATATCGCCGGACAGATGTCGAAGTCCGAGATCGCGGCCGCGTTGCGCGCTGCCCGCGAATGGTTGACTCTGCACTGAGCTTCGACGTCAGGCTGCCTTGGGCGCGCCGACTTCCTCGATCGCGCCGGCAAGGGCCGTCTCGAACAGCGCCAGATCTTCGTTCCGTCCGACCGTGACGCGGATCATCCGATCCAGCGGAGCCACACCCGGCATCCGGATGAAGACGCCGCGGCGGATCACCGCCTCGAGCAGCGCGCGCGCATAATCGCCGTCGCCGCCGCAGTCGATGGCCACGAAATTCGCGGCCGAGGGCAGGGGTGTCAGCCCGGCCCGCAGGGCGATATCGGCCAGCCGATCTCGCGCCGCCACGATCCTCGCGGTCACCGCGCGCAGATAATCCTGATCCTTCAACGCCGCCAACGCCCCGGCTTGCGCCACGCGCGACACGCCGAAATGATTGCGCACCTTGTCGAACTGAACGACGGTGTCCGCCTCGCCGATCGCGTAGGCGATCCGCATGCCGGCCATGCCGTAGGCCTTGGAGAAGGTGCGAAACCGCAGGAGATTGGGCCGCATCAGCGTGATACGCGGCAGCGCCGACGCCGGCGCCAGATCGCTATACGCCTCGTCGAGAACGAGGATCGTCTCCTCCGGGATTTCGGCGATCAGCCGCTCTACCGCGGCGGCCGCGTGCCAGGAGCCGGTCGGATTGTCCGGGTTGGCGAAATAGACGAGCTTCGGACGCAGTTCCCTGGCCCGCTCGATCAGACCGTCGAGGTCCTCATGGTCGTCCGACCGATAGGGGACGAAGTCGACGGACGCCCCATAGCCGGCCGCGTGATAATTGAAGGTCGGATAGGCGCCGCGTGACGTCACCACCACCTCGCCGGGTGCGCAGGTGAGCCGCACCAGATATCCGAGCAGGCCGTCGATGCCTTCCCCGACCGTCACATTGTCGAAGCCGATGCCGAGATGGTCGGCGATGGCGTGTTTCAGCTCGTGGTTTTCCGGGTCACCATAGGCCCAGCTTCCGCGCGCCGCTTCGGCCATGGCCGCGACAGCGTTGGGCGACGGGCCGAAGACGCTTTCGTTAGCGCCCAGCCGCGCCTTGAACGGCACGGAGGTGCGGCGCTCGATCGCCTCCGGGCCGACGAAGGGGATGGTGGCGGGAAGCGACCGGGCGAGGCTGGTGAAGAGTGTCATGGCGATCCAGATCAAGGGGCTAAGCGCACAAAGCGGAATCAATTGGTTACAAGGAGTGGCTGTGATGTTGATTCAACGCGGGGGTCGCCTGTCGGTCCGTCTGTTGCGGCGGCGTCCAGGTATCACTCGGGATCGACGCGCTCGAGCCCCTTGGCGAAGCGTCGCGCGTTGGCGACATAGTGCTCGGCGGCGGCCTTGAGCCCGGCGACCGCTGCGTCATCGAGCGTGCGCGCCACCTTGGCGGGCGCGCCGACAATCAGGGAATTGTCTGGAAACTCCTTGCCCTCGGTCACCAGCGCATTGGCGCCGACGATCGAATTCTTGCCGATCCGGGCGCCGTTCAGGACCGTCGCGCCCATGCCGATCAGTGAATTCGCACCGATGGTGCAGCCATGGACGATGGCGCCGTGGCCGATCGTGCAGCCTGCGCCGATGGTCAGCGGAAATCCGGGGTCGCTGTGCAGGGTGCAATTGTCCTGGATGTTGGTGTTCTCGCCGATCGTCATCCATTCATTGTCGCCGCGCAGCACCGAGCCGAACCAGATATTCGCGTTTTTGCCGAGGCGTACCCGTCCGATGACATGGGCGCCCGGCGCAACGAAGAACTCGCTCTCAGGCGAGGTTTCGGGGCGGTCGCCGTCGAGTGCGTAAAGGGGCATCAGCAAATTCCTCCGGTTGCGGCGGCGAAATTGCGTCAGGCGCTGGCGGGAATCAAGCGTTTCGCCGCTTCGTCACCCAGCGACCGTCGACAGCATCGCCTTGGTGATGGACTGGCGCACCGAACCATAGTCGGACCATGGGTCGGCGTCCTGTAGCCGCTGCAGCACCGCCTCAATGTCGAAGCCATTGGCTGCTTCGAGCGTCTCCAGTTCGGCCCAGCCGACGGGCGTTGCCACGGGCGCCCCCGCGCGCGAGCGCGTGGAGTATGGAGTGATGGCCGTCGCGCCGCGCTCGTTGCGCAGCCAGTCGATGAAGATCCGGCCCTTCCGCTTGGCCTTGGACATGGTGGCGACGAAGCGCTCCGGCTCGGTGTCGGCCTGGGTTTGGGCAAAGCCCTTGGCGAAGGCCTTTAATTCCGTCCAGCCCTGCCGCCGTTCGAGCGGCACGACCACATGCACGCCCTTGCCGCCGGTGACCATGGCAAAGCTCTGGAGGCCAAGATCGGCGAGCCGGTCGCGAAGATCGAAGGCCGCCGTCTTCACATCGGCAAAGCCCAGGCCTTCGTCCGGGTCGAGGTCGAAGACCAGCCGGTCGGGCTTTTCCAACCGGTCGTTGCGTGCGCCCCAGATGTGGAATTCCAGCGTTCCCATCTGCACCGCTCCGACGAGCGCCGCGGCGTCCGGCATGGTGAGATAGTCGGCGGTGCCGCCGTCCTTTTCGGCGACCGCGACCGTCTTCACGGCATTGGGGAAGCCGCCGGTGTCGTGCTTTTGGAAGAAGCAGTGCTTGTTGCGCCCCTGCGGACAGCGCACCAGGGAGACCGGGCGGTTGCCGGCATGCTCCAGCATGCGCGCGGCCACTGCTTCATAATAATGCGCCAGATCGAGCTTGGTAACGCCCTGACTGTCGTAAACCACGCGATCCGGGCTGGTGAGCCGAACACCGGCGACGGTGGTGGGGGCGCTGCCGGAGCGACGGGAGATAGGCGCGCCGCCGCGCTTTTCGGCTGTTGCGGTCTTCGCGCCTGAGGATTTCGTCAGATGCGGTCGTTCGTCCGCCACGACTTCGGCCGCCTTGTCCTCGCGCAGGCCCTTGAACACGCCGTGGCGGATATGGCCGTCGGCGGTAAACTCGGCGAAATCGATCTCGGCGACGAGCTTTGGGGTGACGAAACGGGCGCCGCGCTTGACGTCATTCGGCAGCGCATCGAAGGGCGAGGTCTGGCGGGAGAGGGCGTCGAAGCGATCGGCGAGATCCTCCAGCGTCTGTTGATCGAAACCGGAGCCGACCCGGCCGCGATAGCGCAGGCGATCATCTTCCATGACTCCGACAAGGATCGAGGAGAAGGCGCGACCCTTCTTGTCCGACGGTGACCAGCCGCCGACGACGAATTCCTGCCGCCTTGTGCATTTGACCTTCAGCCAGGATTTGCCGCGTCCCGATCGGTAGGGCGCGTCGGCGCGCTTGGCGATAATGCCCTCGTGACCCGCTCCGCAAATTTTCTCAAACACCGCCGGGCCGCTGCCCAAAACGTGCTCGCTATAAAGAAGCAGATCGGAGGGCGTACGATCCAGCAGCGCCTTCAGCGCGGTCTTGCGCTGGGCGAGCGGCCGGTTGGTCAGATCCTTGCCGTCCAGATGCAGCAGGTCGAAGCAGAAACAAGCAAGGGGGCCACCCTCGCTGAGATGCCGCTGCAGTGTCGAGAAGTCGGTTTTTCCGTTGTCATCGAAGGCGACGATCTCGCCATCGATCAGGGCATTGCCGCAATCAAGATGCTTCGCGGCCTCGCCGACCGGCCCGAACTTGTCGGTCCAGTCCTTTTCGTTGCGGGTCCAGCATCGCACCTGCCCTTTGCCGACCGCGATCATGACACGGTAGCCGTCATATTTCATCTCGTGCAGCCAGTCTCCGCCCTCGGGAGCGGCGTCGACCAGCGTGGCCAGTTGCGGCGCATGGAATCGCGGCAGCGGCAGGGAAGGGGAAGACTTTGCTTTCGTGTTCGTCTCGGCCGCCTGCTTGGTTCCGGTTCGGCTGGATTTGGCCGCCGGGTCGCCGGGTCGCCGGGTCTCGGCCCAGCTCTCGTCGCCCTCAGCGATCGCCGCCATGGTGCGGCCGGTCTTGACGCTGGTGTCGGCGCTGAGGAGGTTGCGGCGCCGGTCGACCGCCGCGTCCTTTTCCTTGATCAGCAGCCAGTTTTCGCGCGTCTCCTTGCCGCGTGGCTTCATGCGCACCAGCGCCCAGTTGCCCCGCATCCGCTCGCCGGACAGGCGCATCTTCAGGCTGCCTTTCTCGAAACCCTTTTCCGGGTCTTCCAGCGGCTCCCAGGAACCCCGGTCCCAGAGCATGACCGTGCCGCCGCCATATTGGCCCTTCGGAATGGTGCCCTCGAAGGTCCCGTAATCCATCGGGTGGTCCTCGGTCCTGACCGCCAGGCGCTTGGCGGCCGGATCGAGGCTGGGACCCTTGGTCACCGCCCAGCTTTTCAGAACGCCGTCCCATTCGATGCGGAAGTCGTAATGAAGCCGGGTCGCGGCGTGCTTCTGGACGCAGAAGAACAAGGCGCCATCGCCGGAGAGCGCATTGGCCGATCCTGCCGGTTCGCGGGTTTTCGAGAAGTCCCGCTTCTTCCGGTAGGTGCCGAGGAGGTCGTCGCCCTTCGCCGCCATCGCGCCGATCCTCAGGCGCTTTTGCGCCGGCTGGACGGACTCTTCGTGACCGGCTTCGCGGACTTCGCGGATTTGCCCGAGGCGGCGGCGGGCGACTTTGTCGCCCGTGCTTTGGCGGGTGGCTTCCGATCCCTCGCTGCCGCAGCCTTCACCCCGGCGGAACCGCCGTCGCCTTCCAGGCTCTTCTTCAGCGTCGCCATCAGGTCGACCACGTTGCTGCCTCGGTCGGATGGTGCCGGTTCGTCTTCCTCGATGGCGATCGTCGCCTTGCCACCCTTCTTGCGCTTCTCGGCGATCAGTTTCTTCAGCGCGTCGGTGTAGTGGTTCTTGAAAGCGGATGCGTCGAAGGGCGCGGATTTCTTGGCGATGAGCTGGGTGGCGACGTCGAGCAGGTCTTCGTCGGTCTCCGCATCGGAGATGTCGGAGAAGATCGAATCCGATTTGCGGACCTCGTCCTCATAGTGCAGCGTCTCGAGCAGGAGGCCGTTGCCGCAGGGGCGCAGCGCAATGAGATACTCCTTGCCGCGTAGCGAGAGCTGGCCAAGGCCGGTCTTCTGCGACTGGCGCAACGCGTCGCGCACCACCCGGAACGCATCCTCGGCAAGTTCGTCCTGGGGCACGACGTAATAGGGTTTGTCGAAATACAGCGGCGGGATGGAGCAGGTATCGACGAACTGGACGAGTTCCAGCGTCTTTTTCGTCTCCAGCTTGACGTCCTCGATCTCCTCGTCGGTCAGGAGAACATATTCGTCCTTGCTGATTTCGTAGCCCTTGACGATCTCGTCCTTGTCGACCGGACCGATCCCCTCGACGACCTTGTCGTAATGAATGCGCTTGCCGCTCTCGCGGTGGATCTGGCGGAAGCTGATCGACGCACCCGACTGGGTGGCCGAGAACATTTCGACGGGAATTGAGACAAGCGACAGGCGAATCTGCCCTTTCCAGATGGGACGTGGCGCCATTTTTTTTAACTCCGGACACGATGACTGCCGCTACGGGAGACAGAACGGCGTAAAGGCCCGACTCGTTCCGGCGAGCCATGAGCATTCCCGCGCCGCCCGGCAGGCGTCCCGGAGGGCCTGAAAAACCGAGGCGCGCTTCGTCCCCTCTTGCCAAGGGCAGGTGCGCGGTTAAGCAGGGACAATCGATGAATCAGCCAAGGCGCTGCCCTTGATCCGAATCCTTCACACCGCAGACTGGCAGATCGGCAAGCCGTTCGGCAATTTCGAGCCCGACCGCCGGGGCGAACTGCGCGCCGAGCGTTTCGCCGCCGTCGCCCGCATCGCCGCGCTGGCCGAGGAGCGCGGTTGCGACGCCGTGCTCGTAGCCGGCGACGCCTTCGACGACAACACCGTGCCGGATCGTGACCTCAACCGCACGCTCGACGCCATGGCCGGTTTCGGTGGCCCATGGGTCATGCTGCCCGGTAATCACGACGCCGCGCTGAGCGTTTCGGTCTGGACGCGTCTGCGCCGCCTGACGACCAGGGCGACGATCGTGGTCGCGGACCGCCCCGAACCGGTGGTTCTGAAGGACGGGGCGCTCGTCATCTTCCCGGCGCCGCTGACCCGCCGCCGCGAGGGGGCGGATCTCACCGAATGGTTCGATCACGCCGCGACGCCCTCGTCTGCGGTTCGTGTCGGCCTTGCCCACGGCGCGGTGCTCAACCGGCTGCCGGAGAAGGCCGAAGCCGGCAATCCGATCGCCGACGACCGCGCCGACAAGGCGAAGCTCGACTATCTGGCGCTCGGCGATTGGCATGGCTTCGTCGAGATCGCGCCGCGCACCGTCTATTCCGGGACCCCGGAGCCGGATCGCTACCCCGCCAACGCACCGGGTCATGTCGCGATCGTGGAGATCGACGCGCCGGGCGTCGCGCCCCGGATCGAGCGTTTCCGCATCGCGCGTTTCGATTGGCGGTCGATGGATGTGCGACTGGACGGCGGCATCGGCGCGCTCGACGATGCGCTTGCGGCATTGGCTCGTCCGGGGGAGACGCTGCTCGAGCTGACGCTGTCCGGCAGCCTGTCACTGCGCGAGCGGGTTCGGCTCGATCAAGCGCTCGCGGCCTGGAGCGCGCGCCTGTTCGATCTGCGCTTGTCGGACGAAGGCCTTCTGGACGAGCCGGACGAGGAGGATCTCGACCATATCGACGTTGGCGGATTCGTGCGCGTCGCGATCGAACGGCTGCGGGCGAAGGCCGCCGATCCGCAAGACCCCGAGCGCGCGGCGGCCCAGCTGGCCCTGCGGATGGCCTATGTCGAACATCGGCGCCTGTCGGGAAACGATTAGCCGATGTACCTGAAATCGCTCCAACTGACGGATTTCGCCGGTGTCGGCTCGGTCGATCTGCCGCGCTTCGAGCCCGGGCTCAACGTCGTGGTCGGCGACAACGAAGCCGGCAAATCGACGCTGTTGACCGCGCTCAGGGCGGCCTTCTTCCAGAAGCATCGCGCCGGCGGTGAGGCCGTGAAAATGCTGGCACCCTACAATCGTCAGGCGCGGCCGGAAGTCGTGGTGGAATTCGATATCGACGGCACCGCCTATACGCTCCGCAAGGCATTCGTTCAGCGTCCGTCGGCCGACCTGTCCTGGCCGGGCGGGAGCCTGTCCGGCGACGCGGTGGAAGAGCGGCTGGCCGAGCTGTTCCGTTTTTCCCATCCCGGCCGTGGCGATTCCAAGCTCAGCGAGCATCAGGGCGCGTTCGGCTTGTTGTGGGTCGAGCAAGGGCGCTCGACCGGCGGCCTCGATATCGGCGTCGGCAAGGACGCCGTTACCGCCTCGCTGGAGGGGGAGGTCGGCCAGATCCTCGGCGGCGAGCGCGGCCGGTCGCTGGTCGCCGCCACAAAGGCGCTGCAGGATCGCTTCTTTACCGACACGTTGCGCGTGGCGTCGGCCTCGCCGATCCGCCAGGCGGAAGAGCGGCGCGAGGCACTGCGCACGGAGCTCCAGGCGAAACTGGCTCTTCGCGCCGACTATGACGAGAAGCTCGACCGGCTGCGGCGCCGGCGCGAAACGCTTCTGTCCTACGAGCGCGACGTCGCGGTTGCCAAGGCGGAAGCCGCGGTCGAGGCGGCGGAGGCCGCGTCCCGGGCCGCCGAGAGTCTCGACCGGGAACGCGGCGAGGCCGAACGGGAGCTTCGCCACGCGCTTGCCAAGCGCGACGGCGCCGCCGAACTCCTGCGTCAGCGCGATAAACTCATCGAGACAAGAGGACGCGTGACGCAGGCGGCGGAGGCAATCGCCGCATCCCTCGATGCGTTCCGCGCGCGGGCGGTCGAGGAGCGCTCGGAGGTCGCGCGGCTCGAAGCGCGGCGGGCCGAAGCCAAGGCCGCCGCCGAACAGGCGGAAGCGGCGGACGAGACGATTCAGCTTCGGACCGAACTGTCCCGCAAGCAGGACGAGCTGGCCAAGTCTCGCAAGCGGATCGCAACCGCGCGCGAGCTCGAGGAGCGGCTTGCCGAATTGCGCCGCGCCGCGAGCGGGGCCGGCCTCGATCCAAAGGCACTGGCGGCGATCGAGGCGGCGGAGCAATTGCGCCGCGAGGCGGCGATCCGGCTCTCGGTCGCCGCGCCAAAGCTTCGGTTTGAACCGTCGGCCGGTCAGGCCGTGCGGGATGCGGCGGGCGAGGCGGTGGCGACGGAGGGATCAGTCGATATCACCGGCCGCAGCGTTTTCGATCTGGAAGGCTTCGGCCGGATCGCCGTCGAGCCCGGCGCCGACGGGGGAGCTGTGGCCCGCGATGCCGCGACGGCGGAGGCCGCATGCGCCACGCTGCTGTCCCGGCACGGGGTTGCCTCGCTGGAAGAGGCGCGCCGGAGCGTTCAGGCCGCCGAGGAGCGGCGGATCGCGGCCAACACCTTGAAGGCACAACTCGGTGCCATCCTGCCCGAAGGCTTGTCCGAGGCGACTGCGGCGCTCGGTCTTCGCGAAGGCGAGATCGCCGAGCGCAGCGCGGCGATGGGAGCGTCCGCCGAGGAAAACGAGACGGAGGCCGATCCATCGGACAGTCGAGCCGCGCGCCGGACCGCAAGGGCCTTGCTGGAGGCCGCGGATGCCGAACTCGACGGCATGCGCCGCAGGGCGGCCGAATCTTCCGCCCAATTGGCGACGGCGGAGGGCGAGGCCGGCTTTCGCCAAGCGGAGGCCGAGCGGCTGCGGCGCGAGCAGATCGAGGCCGAAGCGAAGCGGAGCCGGGCGGCGCTGGCCGAAGACCTGGCCGCCGCCGAAGTCGAGCGGACTGCCAAGGCCGTGGTTCTCGAGCAGCGTCAGCGCGAACTGGCGGGCGTCGATCCCGAGACTGTCGCCTTGACGCTTCAATCCAAGCGCCGGGCACTGGTCGAGATTCGCCGCCAGGTCGTAACCCTTCGCGAGGAAGCGGCCGCGCTGGAAGGTGAGCTCGGCGGCCACGGGCTGACGGCGCTTGGCGAGGACATTGATCGAATCGAAGGCGAGATCACCGTCCTCGATCGCCGCTTGAGCCGTCTCACGCTCGAGGCCGAGGCATCGAAGCTGCTGCATTCGACGCTGCTCGCGGCCCAGCGCGAGGCGCGCGAGCATTGGCTGGGACCGATCAAGACGCAGGTGGCTCCCTATCTGCGGCTGATCCATCCAGGAACCGAGATCGAGCTCGACGAGACGACGCTGGAAATTCGGGGGCTGCATCGCGCCGGCGTCGAGGAAAATTTCCAACGCCTTTCGGCCGGCGCGCGCGAGCAGGTGGCCGTGGTTACCCGAATCGCCTTGGCGCAGGTTCTGAAGAAGGGCGGCCATCCGGCGACGGTGATTCTCGACGATGCCCTGGTCAACACGGACGAAAAACGACTCGAACGCATGCATCTGGTGCTGCAAAAGGCCGCCGAAGACCTGCAGATTATCGTTCTGACCTGCCGGGAGCGCGATTTTCGCGGACTCGGGGCGCCGTTGTTCAGAATCTGAAGGCGGCGGGCCGGGCCGATTCGGCCCCTGCGCTGCCTTTGCAGGCTATTTGGCGCTCATTTGGGCTGTTTTCGCCAATTCCTTAACGGCGGGTAAACGAAAAAGTGGCATCGCCGCAACAGGGGTGTGTCCAAAGCGTCCCATCCGACCCATTGTGGCAATTAGGCGATTGCATCCGATCCGGTGCTGGATAATGTCGCGTCAGAAAGATCGCGGGGACAAAACGCTTCGGACTTTCGCAGAAGGGGATGGGGCAGGGAAGGCTGTCCTTCATAAACAAGGCCCAACCCTAACCTATAATTTGACTGGAGGTCAGAACATGAACATTAAGAGCCTTCTTCTCGGCTCCGCTGCGGCACTCGTCGCAGTCTCCGGCGCCCGCGCTGCGGACGTTATCGTACCGGTCGCCGCCGAGCCTGCTGACTACGTCCGCGTCTGCGACGTTTACGGCACCGGCTTCTACTACATCCCGGGCACCGAGACGTGCCTGTCGGTCAGCGGTTACGTCCGCTTCAAATATGCCGTCGTCGACAATGCGGCTACTAACAACGACGAAGGCGACGATTACGCTGCTGGTTCCGGCGTTCGCGTTCGCCTGAACTTCGACGCTCGCGAAGAGACTGAACTCGGCACCCTGCGCGCTTTCGCTCGCGTCCAGGCTACGCAAGCCTTCGGCAACCGCTCGGGTAGCATTGGCGGTTCGGACCAGAACTACTCCATGGATCTGGGCTATATCCAGCTCGGCGGCCTGACCATGGGTTACCTCGACACTCTGTGGACCGAGGGCGGCGGCCTGCTGACCGATACCGATCTTCCGGTCGGCGATTTCCAGGTCAACCGGGTGTCCTACACCTACGCCGCCAACGGCTTCTCGGCCGCGGTTTCGCTCGAAGACGATGGCTCACGCGATTTCGCTCCTGACGTGGTCGCGCGTCTCGGCTACGACGCGGGCTTCGGTTCGCTTTACATCGCGGGTTCGTACGACGAGAACGTTGAGCTCAACACGTACCGTAACCGCGACTTCGGCGCGACGGCGTTCGTCGGGTCGGATGGCCGCACTCGCTACATCGACAACAACGGCGTCCTCGTCACGAGCCGTTATTCCACTCGCGCGGGCCTTCTCTCGACCGAGGTCGAAGAAGATGCGTTCGCTCTCAAGGGCGGCGTTTCGCTCAAAGACGTCGTGATGACGGACTCCGAGCTCAAGATCGAAGGCTCGTACGCTTTTGATCCGACCGCTTACAGCACGATCGGCCTGTTCGATAACGTTCGTTCGATCGGCAACAACGACATTGGTGTCAACTCCAACATCCCAGTCGAGTGGCAGGTTGGTGCCGGTTACGCCCAGTCGTTCGGCAAGCTCGGCCTCGCCTTCTCGGGCGTATACGGTGAGACGTTCGATCTGTACGCAGACGTCAACGGCGACGGCGTCCGAGACATGCTCGGTACCGGCGAATACTACAAGCTCGTCGGCAACGTTGGCTACGAGATCACCAACAACTTCGATATGTTGGCTGAAGTCTCCTACACCGACATCGAGTTCGACAACGGTACGCAGAGCGACCAGACGGCTGGCTTCATCCAGTTCATCCGCTCCTTCTAATCGATCGAGCATTGCAGATAGAGGAGCCCGGCGTTCGCGCCGGGCTCTTTTTTGTGTCGATTTTTCGCGCGGATAGATGCCTCCGCCGGACCTGTTGCCGGGCGAACCGCGGCTGCTAGACTATGGAATGGCCATGCCGCCAGCGCGCAGCGCCAAACCTTCCGGGCTCTCGTCAAGGAAGCTGCCCTGCTTGTCAGCTGGGAGCGTTGGGGCTCGGTGCCATTGCCACCGGCAAGGTACACGGCGGGGCGATGGTCTCGCGGAACAGGGCGGCCCAGGCTGAGACAGCGCCGATACGGGGATGACGGGGCCAGGGCGGCACTCCGGGCTGAGGACGTCGATCCCTCCGCAACCACGTCTCCTGTCAAGCCAAAAGATAGAAAGCCGAAATTCCCTTCGCCTGCTGCTCAAGCGGGCAGGGTATGTTGCCGAGTCGCGAGGGCCATACCGGCCAAGCCTTTGGCGAGAGACGGTACTGCCTCCACGAAGGGAGTGGTGTAGCAACCAGAGACCGGCAGTCGAACGATCGCTGCTGGAGCACGGCAGCTGTCATTTCGATCAGATTATCGGCTGGGGCGCGGCCGACTTGGACTGGATCGAGCTGAAGGTCAGCTTTGCCGGGCGGGTCGGGCGCTAAGGGGGGAGCAAGCCGGTGCGGGAGTCCGCGCGCGATCAGGGATAGCCGGCGTCCTGAGACCCGTCGCTGATGCAACGGGTCTCCAGAGCAAGTGTCATCCGGTTCGCCCGAACCGCAGATCCCGTTCGACGTCGACGCTCGCGCCGAGCCGCATCTTGTAGACCTGATAGTTCTCGATGATGCGCTGGACGTAGTTCCGCGTCTCGGTGAATGGGATGCGCTCGACCCAGTCGATCACCGCGTCCAAGGACTGGCCGCGGGGATCGCCGAAGCGCTCGATCCACTCGCGCGCCCGCCGAGGCCCGGCATTGTAGGCGACGAAGGTCAGGACATAGGAGCCGCCGAAATCGGCGATCTGCTCGCCGAGAAAACGCGCGCCGAGCGTGGCGTTATAGCCGGGGTCGCTGGTCAGCCGCTCGGCGGAATAGGGCAGGCCGGCCTTACGCGCGACGCTCTTGGCCGTTCCCGGCATCAGCTGCAACAGGCCAAGCGCGCCGGCGGGCGAGCGTGCCTTTGGATTGAACGCGCTCTCCTGGCGGGCGATGGCGTAGGCCAGGGCCTTGCCGGCGGACGAAATGTTGGCGCTTGCCGGGATAACACCGATCGGAAAGGCCAGGGCCGGCGCGTCCACGCCGCCCCGATTGGCGAGTTTTCCGACCTGGAGAACCAGGGCGTGATCGCCGCGTCGTTCGGCCATGACCGACAACAGCGCGAGTTCGCCGGGGCTGTCGAGTTCGCCGGCGAGGGAGCGATAGAGACTGTCGGTCCGCCAGTCCGATCCGATCTGTTGCAGGCGCTGGATGGCGCGCACGGCACGGCGCTGCTCGAAGCGGCGGCGATCGGCGTCGCTCGGGCGCGGGAAGGCGATCGCCGCCGGCTGCCGTCCGAGCCGGGCGGCGGCAAGCTGGCCGTAATAGGTGGAGCCGTAGCGTGCGGCTGTGGCGTAATGGTTCGCCGCGTTACCTCCGGCGCCCGCCTCGGCGGCGCGGCCCAGCCAGTAATAGCCGCGCGAGAGCGACAACGGCTTGTTCGACAATTGCGCGATGCGCGCGAAATGCTGGGATGCCGTGCGCGGATCGTTCAAGAACCTGAGCGCGATCCAGCCGGCGTGGAATTCGGCCTCGACCGCCTCGCTGGAGCTCTCGGCGGAATGACTGCTCGCCACCCGATAGGCGAGTTTCGGCTGGCCGAGATCGAGGAGGTCGCGGGCGACGATGCGCCGCTCGTTCCACCAGGCATCTGGATCGACCAACGAGGCGGAATCGCGTGGCGCTCCCACGAGAAGATCGGCCGCCGCGTCGATCTTGCCTTTCTTGCGGTTGTATTCAACCAGCGCGAAACGATAGCCCGGATCGCCGCGCTGGGCGTCCGGAACCGCGCCGAGCAGTTTTCCCGCATTCCCGTCGCCGCGGACAACGGCGGCGCGAGCGGCGTAGAGTTCCTTGGCTCCGGCGAGTCCCGCGACACGGCCCGCGTCGGTCACACGGTCGCTATAGAGCAGCTTATCCATGCGATATTTGTGGTCGGCGCGCGACAGCAGAGTCTGGAAGTCGGCCAGCAGCGCGCGTTCAATGTCCTTGTCGAGCCGCTCCTCGCGCCAGACCGTCGCGACAAGAGCCCTCGCTCGGCCCGCGTCACCGGCGGCGATATAGGCTCTGGCCAAGGCCATGGCGCCCTCGGGGCTCTCCGGCTGGCCACCGGCGAAAGCGCGGATCACGTCGCCAGCCGGCAGCCGCTCGCGATAGAGCGCCTTTTCGCTGTTGATGCGAAGCGTGACCATGCCGGGCCAATCGGCGAGATCGGTCGCCGTGCGGGCGATCTCGACCGCGGGGACGTCCTTGCCGCCTTGAAGGGCGATCGCCCAGGCTAGAATGTCCCTGTCCAGGGAGCCCGGCATCATACCCTCGCGAATGGCCCGTGCCTTGACCGGATCGCGGTCGGACAGCGCCTGGAGACCGTCCTTGAGTTCGCCCTGCATGGGCCGAACCGAAGCGATCCGGGGCATTGCTGCGATCGACGCGGTGAAGGCGCCGGCGGCAACGGGCAGCGCCGGGGCTGCGGCCGATCGCAGAACCGGGTTCGGCATCGGAGCGCGAACGGCACCGCCGAAACGGGCGGGATCGATGGCGATGCCTGCGGCGCGTTCCATGGGGCGCATCGTCGGCTTGGGACCCGTCAGTGGCAGGATCGCCTCGTCGGCGAAGCTCGATACCGGCAGCATCGAGACGGCCAGAACGCTGATCAAAATTCGTCGGGTGGAAAGCTTTGCCGTCATGGCCAACCTTTTGGAGTCCTCGGCGCCAATGGTTCGGCGCCCAATCCGGATCCGGCGGCTCGTCGGCTGGCCGGAATGGTTTGCAAATCTCTCACGGACACGATTAAAGCGCGGTTACCGGGGCAAGGTCGAGACGCTCTTGCAGGCCGCCCCCGGATCGGCTTGTTTCGCTGTCGGCGCTTCAATATGGTGCCGCGTTTGTAGCACCGCTCTGGGGCGGGATTGCGGTCGCTCGCTCTTGTCCGGACGAGGCGGGGGACCGACATCGGCGGGCTGTGCCGATACCACGCCAGCGCCGAGGGAAAATTGTGGGAGTGACGGAAAGCATGTTCAAGGGTTCGATGCCGGCGCTGATCACGCCTTTTGCCGCCGATGGATCGCTCGACGAAGCGGCGTTCGGCGCGTTCGTCGACTGGCAGATCGCGGAGGGCTCGAACGGCCTCGTGCCGGTCGGCACGACCGGAGAGAGCCCGACGCTGAGCCACGACGAACACAAGCGTGTGGTTGAAATCTGCGTCGAGGTGACGAAAGGCCGGGTTCCGGTCATCGCCGGAGCGGGGTCGAACAACACCGCCGAGTCGATCGACCTGGCGCAATTCGCCGAAAAGGCTGGCGCCGATGGCCTGCTGGTGGTCACGCCCTATTACAACAAGCCGAACCAGAAGGGACTCTACGCGCATTTTTCGGCGGTTGCCGAGGCGGTGTCCCTGCCGATCCTGATCTATAACATTCCCGGCCGCTCGGTCATCGACATGACGCCGGAGACGATGGGTCGGCTCGCTGCGGACTGTTCCAACATCGTCGGGGTCAAGGATGCGACGGCAAAGGTCGACCGCGTCTCCGAACAGCGCATCACCTGCGGCACGGAGTTCATCCAGCTCTCCGGCGAGGATTCGACCGCGCTCGGCTTCAATGCCCATGGCGGGCACGGCTGCATCTCGGTGACGGCCAATGTTGCCCCGCGCCTGTGCGCCGATTTCCAGGCGGCGTGCCAAGCGGGCGATTACGCGGCCGCTCTTGCCTTGCAGGACAGGCTGATGCCGCTGCACAAGGCGCTCTTCCTCGAGCCGAACCCCACGGGCGTGAAGTATGCGCTGTCGAAGCTCGGCAAGGTCGATAACCGGCTGCGATCGCCGCTCGTGCCGGTGGATCGCGAGACCGAGGAGGCCATCGATGCCGCCCTTCGCCATGCCGGGCTCTTGAACTGAATTTTCCGCCGTCCGTCGCGCCGTGGCGTTGCCGTGACTATATCGGCCGTGTGAGGGGCGCGCGCATCGGGCGCGCGCGAGGTGGTTGATGGCCAAGAAGAAAAAGACGACGGGCTCGAATGTCGCGGCGGAAAACCGCAAGGCCCGCTACAATTACGAGATCCTGGATACGCTCGAGGCCGGCCTGGCGCTGACCGGTACGGAAGTGAAGTCGCTGCGCGCCGGCAGGGCGTCGATCGCCGAGTCCTATGCCACCGAAGAAGGCGGCGAGTTGTGGCTGATCAACTCCAACCTGCCGGAATACCTCCAGGCCAACCGCTTCAATCACGAGCCGAAACGCCGCCGTAAGGTGCTGGTGCATCGCGCCGAGCTCAACCGGCTCGCCGGCGCCGTGCAAAAGGATGGCATGACGCTTGTGCCGCTGCGAATCTACTTCAACGATCGCGGGGTGGCCAAGCTTCAACTCGCTGTCGCCAAGGGCAAGAATGCGCCGGACAAGCGTCAGACCATCAAGGAACGCGACTGGAACCGGCAAAAGCAGCGGATCTTGAAGGAAGGGTAGGGCCGGTCCCGATGACGGACTTCGTGCAACTTCCCGATGATTTGACTCCGCCCATTGACGACGGGGCGGCGGACCATCTTCTCGACCTCGCGCTCCCGTCGGTGCCGCTTGAAGCGACCGATGGGCGGACGATCGATCTGTCGGCGATCGGCGGACGCCTCGTCCTCTACGTCTATCCGATGACGGGCAAGCCCGGCGTCGACTTGCCGCAAGGCTGGAACGAGATGCCGGGCGCCCGGGGCTGCACGCCGCAGAGCTGCGCCTTCCGGGATTATTTCGCCGAACTGCGCGCGCTTGGCGTCGACGCCGTGTTCGGCCTGTCGGCGCAATCGCCCGGGGATCAGCGGGAAGCCGCCGAACGGCTACATTTGCCCTTCGCGCTGTTGTCGGACGAGCAGGGCGCGTTCCGCGACGCGCTGAAGCTTCCGGCCTTCGAACTTGGCGGGCGCGTCTACCTCAAGCGGATCACCCTGATCATCGACGAGGGGCGAATCGCGAAGGTTTTCTATCCGGTGTTCCCGCCCGACCGGAACGCCGCGGAGGTGATCGCGTATCTTTCCGTCGGACGCTGACAGTCACCGATGGACAGATGCTATCCCGGCGTTGCCCTCAACCATCCAGATAATCCCGCACCCTTTGGAACACGGCGACGAACATGTCCTCGGTGAGGCGGCGCGTGTTGGTGTTGTAGCGCGAGCAGTGATAGCTCGAAAACAGCTGAATACCGCCGAGCTGGTGCTCGCCCCCGTGGCTAAATGGCGCGCTCGCCAGACGGCCGCCGAGCGCGCGAACCGTTGATTCGTGCGCGATCTTGCCGAGGGTCACGATGGCGCGAAGTTCGGGAAAGTCGGCGATGGTCGCGGTCAGGAACGGGCGGCAGTGATTGATTTCCGCGCCGACCGGCTTGTTCTGCGGCGGCACGCAGCGGACCGCGTTGGTGATCGCCGTCCCAAACAGCTCAAGCCCATCGTCGGGGCGGGCGGCGAACCGGTCGTTGGCGAAGCCGAAGCGCGACAGCGTCGCATAGAGCAGGTCGCCGGCATAGTCGCCGGTAAACGGGCGCCCGGTGCGGTTGGCGCCGCGCACCCCCGGCGCCAATCCGACAACGAGCAGGCGAACGGGCTTGGCTCCGGCAGCAGGCAGCAGCGTTTTCACCGGCGCGTTGTGCCAGGAGGGCTCGCTCGCGCGCAATTCGTGGCGGAAGGCGACCAGCCGCGGGCAGAGCGGACAATCGCGCGCCGGTTCCGATGGAAGGGTGGACATTGCGACGGGCTCTCTAGCGATGGCGAGCGGCCAGCTCAATAGTCCTCGTCGGAAGCGTCGGCTTCGTCGACCTCGGTGCGACGGGATATCCGGTTTTCGCGCTCGGCCGGGTTGCGGCCGATTTCCGCCCGGAGGCTCGCCAGATCGATGAAATGGTCGGCCTGCCGGCGCAGATCGTCCGAAATCATCGGCGGCGATGTGGTCAGGCTGGAGACCACCGAGACCTTGCGGCCCTTGCGCTGCAGAGCCTCGACCAGCGACCGGAAATCGCCGTCGCCGGAGAACAGCACGAAGTGATCGACCGTATCGGCCAGCTCCATGGCATCGACCGCCAGCTCGATGTCCATATTGCCCTTGATCTTGCGTCGTCCCGCCGCGTCGGTGAACTCCTTGGCCGGTTTGGTAACGACGCGGTAGCCATTATAGTCGAGCCAGTCGATGAGCGGCCGGATCGACGAATATTCGCTGTCCTCGATCAGGGCCGTATAATAGTAGGCGCGCAAGAGGTAGCCGCGCTTCTGGAAGCTGACCAGCATCTTCTTGTAATCGATATCGAAGCCGAGGCTTCTGGAAGCGGCGTAGAGATTGGCGCCGTCGATGAGGAGGGCGATTTTTTCACGTTGGTCGAACATCGGCAATGCAGCTTTCGGTAGCGCTCAAATCGGTGATGGCAATTGTTCTGGCCGTCGGGACCCAGGGGCGCAATCGACGGTTATCGAGGTGTTTGGCGAATTTCGCGCGACCATAATCGGCGCGTCCTGGCAGCACAACGGGCATTGTCAGATTCGGAAAACCGCGACCGCATCTCCATAAGCCCTTGTCCCGCGACGGCAAACGGTCTATGCGAGCCGCTTAATCTCATCGAATTCGTACAGCCAGGAGACAGGCATGGCCCGCGTCACCGTAGAGGATTGCGTCGATAAGGTCGAGAACCGCTTCGAGCTGGTTCTGCTCGCCAGTCACCGGGCGCGGCAGATCTCGCAGGGGCAGTCGATCACCATCGATCGCGACAACGACAAGAACCCCGTCGTCGCACTGCGCGAGATCGCAGACGAGACCTTGTCGCCCGGCGATCTCAAGGAAGATCTGATTCACTCGCTGCAAAAGCACGTCGAGGTGGACGAGCCCGAGCCTGCACCAGCACCGGAGCCGCGCGGCATTGCCGGCCAGCCGGCGGCAGCGCAGGCGACCGGCGCGCAGGAGGGCGACGATCAGGTCTCCTTCGATCACATGTCGGAAGAACAGCTTCTCGCCGGGATCGAGGGGCTCGTCCCGCCGGAGCGGACAGACGATTATTGAGTTTTGTTTGCGCCGCACTTTCGGCGGCGCCCGTAACAGTCCTATATTGAAGGACGCCTTCCCGATTGGGGAGGCGTCCTTTTCACATTAGGATCGTCGCCGTAGCCAAATGATGCGACAATATGAACTCGTCGAGAAGGTCGCGGCCTACAAGCCCGATGTCGACGAAGCGCTCCTCAACCGCGCCTATGTCTACGCTATGCAGAAGCATGGCGCGCAGACGCGCGCCAGCGGCGATCCGTACTTCTCGCATCCGCTCGAGGTCGCCGCGATCCTGACCGAGATGCACCTCGATGAGGCGACGGTCGCGGTGGCGCTGCTGCACGACACGATCGAGGACACAGACGCGACCCGCAAGGAGATCGACCAGCTCTTCGGACCGAAGATCGGCCAGCTCGTCGAAGGCCTGACCAAGCTGAAGCGGCTCGACCTCGTCTCGAAAAAGGCGGAGCAGGCCGAGAACCTGCGCAAGCTGCTGCTCGCCATCGCCGACGACATACGCGTCTTGCTCGTCAAGCTCGCCGACCGCCTGCACAACATGCGCACCCTCGGTCACATGGCGGCGGACAAGCGGGCCCGGATCGCCCAGGAGACGATGGACATCTATGCGCCACTGGCCGGGCGCATGGGCATGCAGGACATGCGCGAGGAACTGGAAAACCTCGCGTTCAAACACGTCAATCTCGAAGCCTATGAGACCATTACCGCGCGGCTGGACGAATTGCGGGATCGGCATGCAGAGCGCATCGCCAGCATCGAACAGGACCTGACCGCGCGCCTGAAGGACAGCGGCATCGAGGCGACCGTCACCGGCCGGCAGAAAAAGCCCTATTCGGTATTCTCGAAGATGCAGCGAAAGGCGCTGTCGCTCGAGCAGCTCTCCGACATTTTCGGCTTTCGCGTCGTGGTCGGCACCGAAGAGGATTGCTACCGCACGCTCGGTATCGTGCACCGGACCTGGCCGATGGTGCCCGGTCGTTTCAAGGACTACATCTCGACGCCGAAACAAAACGACTACCGCTCGATTCACACCACCATCGTCGGACCGTCGCGTCAGCGTGTCGAGCTGCAGATCCGCACGTCCTTGATGCACGAGATCGCGGAATTCGGCGTCGCGGCCCACTCGCTCTACAAGGATCTCGGCGAGGATGGCGACGCCAAGGTGCATCTGTCGAAGGATTCGAACGCCTATGGCTGGCTGCGCCGGACGATCCAGTTGCTCGCCGAGGGCGACAATCCGGAGGAGTTCCTGGAGCACACCAAGCTCGAGCTCTTCCAGGATCAGGTGTTCTGCTTCACGCCGAAGGGGCGGCTGATCGCATTGCCGCGCGGCGCCACCCCCATCGATTTCGCCTATGCCGTCCATACGGACGTCGGCGATACCTGCGTCGGCTGCAAGATCGATGGGCGGATCATGCCGGTGGTCACCGAACTCGCCAATGGCGACGAGGTCGAGATCATCCGGTCAAAGGCCGCGACGCCGCCGCAAGCCTGGGAGAACGTCGCCGTCACGGGCAAGGCGCGCTCGGCGATCCGGCGGGCGGCCCGAATCTCGATCCGCCGGCAGTATTCCGGTCTCGGCCAGCAGATCCTCGAGCGGACCTTCGCCCGGTCGGGCAAGACGTTCAGCCGCGATATCCTGAAGCCGCTGCTCGGCAAGCTCGGCCAGCGCGAGATCGAGGACGCGCTCGCCGCGGTGGGCCGAGGCGAACTGAACTCCTCCGATGTCCTCAAGGCGGTTTTCCCGGACTTTCAGGACAGCCGCGTGACCAGACGCTCGCCGCGTCGGGAAGAGGAGGGCTGGTTCAACCTCAGAACCGCCGCCGGCATGATCTTCCGCATGCCGGGGCGTTCGAAGACGAAGCAGAAAAAGGACCGGAACGCTATCCCGATCCGCGGCGCGCGTGACGACATGCCAGTGCATTTCGGACCTGACGGTGCGGTGCCGGGCGACCGTATCGTCGGCATCATCGAGCCCGGCAAGGGTATCACCATCTATCCGATCCAGTCGCCGGCCCTGATGGACTATGATGACCAGTTGGACCGTTGGGTGGATGTCAGATGGGACATCGACGAGGCGCTGAACGAACGTTTTCCCGCCCGGATCATGATCTCCGCCATCAACGAGCCGGGCTCACTCGCCGAGATCGCCGAGACGGTCGCGGCCAACGACGCCAATATCCACAATCTGTCGATGGTGACCACGGCGCCCGATTTCACCAAGATGGTCATCGAGTTGGAGGTCTGGGATCTCAACCACCTCAATCAGACGCTGAACCAGCTTCGCGGCAAGCCCTGCGTGTCCGAGGTCGTGCGCGTCAACGGGTGACGCCGGGACATGCGTCTAGGCGGCTTCGAAGTCGACCAGGCGCTGGATGATGCGACGCTGCGCTCACGCTGCGGTCCGTTCCGGTCGGTTGGCGCGCGCTAGATGGCGCCGTAATAGACCTCGATCGGGATGCGATGGTCCTCGACCGAGCGGACACCCGGGGTGTTTTCAGCCAGAACGCGCGAGGCCTCCTGCTCTTCCTCGGTTCGGTATCGACCCCAGAAGGCGACGGTTCCGTCGGTGACGGTGACATCCCAGGCGCCGACTGAAGCCCAGGGCTGTTGGCGCAGTTTCTCCAGAATTTCCTCGCGTATACCGCTGTCGCCGGCCGCGGTGGCGGCGAGCTGGCTGTCGCGCGCCGTCGCTAATGCCCGGATCAAATTGGCGCGACTGACGATTCCGACGAGCTTGCCTTCGTGAACGACCGGAACCCGCTTGATGCGCCGTTTTTCCAAAAGATCGGCAACCTCCGCCAGCGGCGTGTCTTCCTCGACCGTGATGACGTTTTTCGTCATCACGGCTACGACATGTCTGGCATGCGCCTTGGTGTAGTCGGCGGCCGTCGCCGCTGAGTCGGTGAAGATGTTCAGCCACCAGGAACGCGGGCGGGCGGCGGTGCCGAGCTCCTCGCGGCGCATGAGATCACCCTCGCTGACGATGCCGACCAGTTTGTCTCCATCGACCACGGGAAGGGCGCTCACGCCATGATCGGTCAGTAGGATCGCAACGTTGCGGACCGTATCGTCAGGCGCCACGGTGAAGACCTTGGCGGTCATGACGTCCTTCGCCGTCAGCATTGGCAAGCTCTCCATCCTTCTCGTAATCGACTGCGCTTTCGCCGATCCCGTGGACGCTCCGCCTATTCTCAGGCGAGCAGAATCAGGATGAACGAAGCACCGTCAATATAGCGACCGACGCCGGCGCTGGAGTTGTCCTGGATCAAACCAGGCGTTCACGCGCGCGATCCCGCCTTGGCAATGAACGGAGCGGCCGGACCTATCAGATTTCCGAAGCCAGCCACGGATCGTGGAACCGATTCATGGTTATCAAACTTAACGAAGCATGATTGGAACACGGGCACGTGAAGGCTTGACGCCGGCCTTCTCGGCCGCCCCTCAGGAAGGAAACACCGTTGTCATGAACAGCATCATCTATCTTGTCGGGTTGATCGTCGTGGTCCTCGTCATCCTCTCCCTCCTCGGGCTTGCATAAGGATCTCCCAATGACATCCGATATCAACAAACCGTCGCTACCCGCCAAGGCGGAAGACGACAAGAACCGCGCAGCGGATGCGATCGATCGCGAGACGCGATCGGCGCGGGACGAGGCAACGAAAGCCGGCCAAACTATTCGCGACGAGGCGTCCGACCTTGCCGAGAAAGCCAAGCAGCGGGCGAGCGAGAGCGCCGACCAAGGCAAGGAAGCCGTGGCCGGCAGCATGGACGATTTCGCCGCTGCCGTACGCAAGGCTTCCGACGAGCTCGGCGATCGCGATCAGTCGATGGCCGCGAAGGTCGTCCGCGAAGTCGCCTCCGGTCTTGAGGATGCGTCGCGCTCCCTGCATGGGCGTAGTGTCCAGGATCTCACCCGCTCTGTCGCCGGCTTTGCCCGACGTCAGCCGACGGCTTTTCTGGTTGGCGCTGCTTTAGCTGGGGTCGCTCTGGGACGGTTTGCCCGGGCCTCCGGCGAACATGAGCATGACGACGATAGCGGCGCGAACGACCGGGGTCCGGTCGGGCGGCCGGTTCCCACCGCTGTACGTCCGGCCGGTACAATGGGCGCGCGCCCGTCACCGTCCGCCTCCGCCGCGTCGGTCGGAGCTTCCGGCGTTACGGCCTCGTCTTCGGCTGGCGGCTCTTCGAGCTCTGCGCCGCTCGGCGGTACGCAGACCCGGACGCCGTCCGGCACGACGTCCACCAACACCAGCGGAGGCAATCATGGCCGTTGAACCCAGAGACAACCGGTCGGTACCCGAACTGCTGTCGGACCTGCTGCGCGAAACCACCGATCTCTTCAAGACCGAGGGAGAGCTGATCCGCTCGGAAATATCCGACAAGATCACCCAGGTGGAAATCGGTGGCGGCTCGATCGCAGCCGGGGCGATTTGCCTGCTCGTGGCGCTCTTCGTCCTCGCGCAAGCCCTCATCGTCGCGCTGGGCTCGTTCATGGGCGATGCCTGGGCCGCGCTGCTCGTTGGAGTGGTCATCGCCGGTATCGGCGTGGCGCTACTCTTCAAGGGGCGGAATGACCTCAGCCCCGCTAATCTTACGCCTGACCGCACGGCCCGCCAGCTGCGCAAGGATGGCCAGCTCGTGAAGGAGCAGACCCGATGAGCAACGATACCGATCGATTGGAACACGAAGCCGAAAGCCACCGCTCGCGGGTGGATTCGACCCTCGACGAATTGCGCGACCGATTCTCGGTCGGCCAGATCGTCGATGAGGTGTCGAGCTATCTGAAGGAAGGACAAGGTTCCGACATGGCGCGGAATCTGGGGCGCCAGGTCCGCGACAATCCGCTCGCGCTGGGCCTGATCGGCGCTGGCATCGCCTGGCTGTTTACCGGTGATAGTGCCCGGGCCGAGGGGCGCCATTTGAAGGGGCGCTACGATCAATGGCGCGACGACCGAGATTACGACGAACGCTTCGACGGGGCATTTTCGGGCGGTTCGCAGCCGGCCGGCGGCTACCGTGCGGGCACGTCGGAGCCATTGTCGCGGGGGATGTCATCGGGCTCGCCTCGACCGAATCCCTATCCGGTTACCGGGGGAGCTTCGCGGCCATCCGTTGGAGGCAGTGGCACCAGTGGATCGGACGGTCCGGGCATGACGGAAAAGGCCAAAGCGGCGGCGTCCAGCGCGGGCGCAAGCGTCTCCGATGCCGCGAGCCGCGCCGGCTCGTCTATCTCCGATGCCGCTAGTTCGGCTCGCGATACGGCCGCTCGGCTTGGCCATGATGCGTCCGAGGCCGCCTGGAGGGCTGAGGAAGCCGCGGCCCGGCGCGCCCGCGAAGCAGGTCGCGGCATCTACCGTGCCGGTCGCAGCGCGCGCCGCACCTTCCTCGATACGCTCTACGAGGAGCCGCTGATCATGGGCGGTGTTGCCCTTGCGCTCGGCGCTGCAGTGGGTGCTGCGCTTCCCTCGACACGCCGAGAGGACGAGCTGATGGGCTCGGCCCGCGACAAAATGCGGGACGAGGCCTATGCCTACGGCCAGGACACGGTCGAGCGTGCCGGACATGTCGCGGAGAAGGCCTACGAGGCTGCCAGCAATGAGGCCGACAAGAAGGGCTTGATGCCGAAAGGCGGCGCTGGCGGTGAGACGTTGGCCGAGAAAGCCTCCGGCATCGCCAAGGCCGCGGCTGACGCAGCCAAGAGCGAAGCGAAGAAGGAAGGCCTGTCCTGATCGCTATATCGGGCTGCCAAGAAGGCTGCTGATGCCGATACCGGCCACGTCCTTGCGACGTGGCCGGTCGCGTCTTGTGCACAGGGCCGCCGGTCTCTGGTAGCGGTTGGCGCTTTGCCTTTCCCGTTATAAAATCGGGAGCAACCGCGACCGGAACACGCTGGACCCGCCATGTCACAGGATGCCGAAGCAACCGCCGACGGGGCCGTTCCCGACCGTGACTTGGACGCTGTATTCCAACGTCAGCGTCAGGCATCCCGGCGGATAGCGGCCCCGGATTTGGAGGCGCGGCAGGAGTCGTTGGGTCGTCTGCGCGGCATGGTGACGGACAACCGGTCCGCGATCGCAGAAGCGATTTCGCAGGATTTCGGCAATCGGTCGCGCGACGAAACCGACATGCTCGAGGTCGTTCCCACCCTGGGGGCCATTCGGTATGCCCGACGCAAGCTCGCCGGCTGGATGAAGCCGCAGCGCCGCCATGTCGATCTGGCGTTCCAACCGGCCAGCGCCTGGGTGCGGCATGAGCCACTCGGTGTCGTCGGCATTATCGCGCCATGGAATTATCCCCTGCTGCTGGCCCTATCGCCGCTCGTCGACGCTCTGGCGGCGGGCAATCGCGTCATGGTGAAGCCGTCGGAACTGGCGCCGCGCTTTGCCGATCTTTTGCAGCGCCTTATCGCCGAACGTTTCGACCCCGAGCAAGTCGCCGTGGTGATCGGCGGCGTCGAGGCGGCGCAGCGCTTTTCGAGCCTGCCCTTCGATCACCTCCTGTTCACCGGCTCCACCGCCGTCGGACGAAAGGTCATGCAGGCGGCGGCGGAAAACCTGACGCCGGTGACACTCGAACTCGGCGGCAAGTCGCCCGCGATCGTCTGCCCGGACTATCCGCTCGACAAAGCCGCCAGCAGCATCGCCTTCGGCAAGTTCCTCAACGCCGGGCAGACCTGCATCGCGCCCGACTATGCGCTCGTCCCGAACGACAAGATCGCTGCCTTCGCGGAGGCCGTCATGGCCTCGGCGCGCCGCGCCTATCCGGCGATCGCGGGCAATGACGACTATTCGGCGATCATCGGCGACCGCCATTACAAACGGCTTCGCGACGCTGTGGAGACAGTTCGTTCGGAGGGCGCCACCGTACTGTCGCACGAGGACAACGGCGCGGATTCCGGTCGTAAGATTGGCCCCACCGTCGTTGTCGGCGCGGGGCCGGAGAGCCTGCTGATGACGGAGGAAATCTTCGGCCCTGTCATGCCGATCGTCGGCTACGACAGCCTGGACGACGCCATCCGCTACGTTGCCGCACGGGATCGCCCATTGGCACTCTACTGTTTCAGCGACGACAAATCCGCGCAGGCGAAGGTGCTCGACGGTACGATGTCGGGCGGGGTGACGCTCAACGGCACGCTGCTGCATGTTGCACAGGACAGCCTCCCCTTCGGAGGTGTCGGGACGAGTGGGATGGGCGCCTATCACGGCTTTGACGGATTTCGCCGCCTGAGCCACGTCCGATCGGTTTACAAGGTCGGTGCCTTCAACGTGTTCGAACGTCTCGGCCCCCCTTGGGGGAAACTCGCCGGGATAGCGTCGCGGCTGTTGAGCCGGCGCTGACGTTCCGACATTCTGATCCGCGCGATGGGCACTCGGCTTTCGGTGCGGTAAGGACCCGCGCCTGCTCGCTTCGAGATTGTCAATCTGTCGCAGCTTGGTACCAGGTCTCACCGCAAATCCCGGATACGCCCCATGCGCCTGTTCTTCACTCCCGATCAGCTTGGCCATAGGCCGACCCAGTACGGCGTTCACGGGCGGCTGGTGCGCCCGCTCGAGAACCCCGAACGCGGCGAGACGCTGATCGCCTCGTTGCGCACCCTCGGGACCGAGGCGGAGGCGCCGGGCGATTGCGGTCTCGATCCGGTGCTTGCCGTTCACGCGGATCACTATGTGAGCTTCCTCGAAGGCGCCTTCGCGCGATTTCAGGCGCTGCCGAATGCCGGGCCGGAAGTCCTGCCCAACGTGCATCCCTATTTCTCGGGCGCCACCCGGCTGGGAGCGCGGCCAGCACCGAGGACGACGGGCATCCTGGGACAGACCGGCTGGTATATCGGCGATCTGTCCTGCGCGATGACCGCTCGAAGTTTCGACGCCGCGCTGGCATCGGCGAGGAGCGCGGTCGCAGCCGCCCGGGCTGTCGCCGATGGGGAGTCTGCCGCCTATGCGCTGTGCCGGCCGCCCGGCCACCACGCCTATCCGGACCGGGCGAACGGGTTCTGCTTCTTCAACAACGCGGCGATCGCCGCGCAGGAGCTGCGGCAACGCTACGCCAAGGTCGCGATCCTCGACTTCGATACCCATCATGGCGATGGTACCCAGGCGATCTTCTACGCCCGCGACGATGTCTTCGTCGGCTCTGTCCACACCGACCCGTCGGCCTATTATCCGCATTTCTTCGGCTATGCGGACGAGCACGGCGAGGGACCCGGCGAGGGCTTTAACCTCAACCTGCCATTGCCGTTCGGCGCCGGCGATGCGGCTTTCGTCGCGGCGGTCGAGCGCATGGCCGAGGCGGCGGACCGGTTCGGGGCGCAGGCGCTGGTCATCTCCGCCGGGTGGGACGCCCATCGCGACGACCCGCTGTCGAAGCTGGATGTCTCAACGGACGCCTATCCGGCGATCGGCTCCGTCCTCGGCCGCCTGAAGCTGCCTTCCGTGATCGTCCAGGAGGGCGGCTACTCGCTTGCGGCCGTGGCCGAGGCGGCGCCAGCCTTCGTGGCGGCGTTTGCAGCGGCGTGAGCGATCGCGACAGCCGTTAGGCTGGGCCGCGACGCAGGCATCAACGAAATTCTGCCTCTGCGGTATGGCCTTGAACTGTTGTTTACCGTCTTCGCAAGTTATTCTTGGTAACTGGCGGCGCGTAGCCAAGAATTCACCGCGTTGAAACCGCGGCCGCGCATAACGGTCCCGTGAACGTCGCGCCATCTTGTCCGCGCGGCGCGGCAGGAGGGCTGGATCGTTGGACGCCAGAGCACCGCAGACGGACAATACGATCTTCGTCGATCTCGACGGAACGCTGATCCGCAGCGATCTGCTTTGGGAGACGCTGTTTCTCGCACTCCGGCAAAGACCGCAGATCCTTTATCTCCTCCCGCGCTGGTTGGCCGCCGGCAAGGCGCGTCTCAAGGCCGAACTTGCCGCAGCGGTGGATTTCGACGCGGCACTGCTTCCCTATCGTGAAGATGTCGTCGCGCAGCTTCGTCAAGCGCGGGCGAACGGTCGGCGCATTGTTTTGGCGACCGGCGCGAACGAAAAGCTCGCCCATGCGGTCGCCGATCACCTGGGGGTGTTCGACGCGGTCATGGCCTCCGACGCGACGGTCAATCTCACGGCGGAACGCAAGCTCGACCGCATCATGAGCGAGTGCGGTGAGGGGCGCTTCGACTATCTCGGCAATTCCCACGAGGATCTCTGCCTGCTCGACAAGGCGGATGAAGCCACGGTGGTCGCGCCCGATCGGGCCGCCGATCGCTGGCAGCGGCGCAGCGGCGCGCATCGCATCGGCGAAGATGGTGGCTGGCTCCGGCCCGCCATCAAGGCGCTGCGCCCGCATCAGTGGATGAAGAACCTTTTGATCTTCGTCCCGATGGTCCTGTCGCAGGAATTCTTCAATCTGGAGATGCTCGCCGGGGCTATCCTGGCCTTCGTCAGCTTCTCGCTTGCGGCGTCAGCGGTCTACATCGGCAACGACCTCGTCGATCTCACCGCCGACCGCAAGCACAAGTCCAAGCGGCACCGGCCGTTCGCCAGCGGGGCGTTGCCGATCCCCACCGGACTGAAGCTGGCGGCGGGGCTGTTGGTTACGTCGTTGGCGATTGCCTGGATTTTGCCGGAGCACTTTCTCGCCGTCCTGGGCCTCTATCTGGTAACGACGACCGCCTATTCACTGTTCATCAAGCGCATGTTGCTGATCGATGTCCTGGTCCTGGCGGGGCTCTACTCGCTCCGCATCATTGCGGGATCGGAAGCCTCCGGCGTTGAGACGTCGTTCTGGCTTCTGGCCTTTTCCCTGTTCTTTTTCCTGTCGCTCGCTTTGGTGAAGCGCTTCACCGAACTTCAGGATTTCGGTACTGGCGCGCACCGTTCCAAGACCGGTCGCGGCTATGTCGATGCCGATCTGGAAACGCTGGCCCAGGCCGGTCTTGCTTCCGGCTTTGCCTCGGTCCTCGTCCTGGCGCTTTATGTGGACAGCGCGGAGGTCCGGCGGCAATTCACCGAGCCCTATCTGGCCTGGGCGCTCTGTCCGCTGGTTCTTTACATCATCGTGCGGATCTGGATTCTTGCCCGCCGCGATGAGATGCACGAGGACCCGGTCGTCTTCATCCTGCGGGATTGGCGCAGTCAGTTGATGATCGGGCTCGGCGCGATCATGTTCCTGGCCGCCGCCTATGTTTGATGTCGCTTACGAAAGCTGGGGCAGGCTGCGGCCGACAAAGCGCCTTGCCGTCGACGCGGCGAAATTGCCGGGCCTTCCGGCCCGCGGCGACGGCGGGGGCTTCCTGCCGTTCGGCAACGGTCGGTCTTATGGTGACAGCTGTCACAACGATCGCGGGACGCTGATCGACAGCCGCCCGGCGAGCCGCATCCAGTCCTTCGACCCGATCGCCGGCCTGCTGACGGCCGATGCCGGCGTGCTGCTGTGCGAGATCACCCGGCATGTGGCGCCGCAAGGCTGGTTCCTGCCGGTGACGCCGGGAACGCAGTTCGTCACCCTCGGCGGCGCCATCGCCAACGACATTCACGGCAAGAACCACCATCGCCGAGGCACTTTCGGCCAATGGGTGGAGGCCTTCGATCTCGATCGCTCGGACGACGGCCGCATCCTATGCAGCAAGACCAGCAACCCGCGTCTGTTCGCCGCGACCGTCTCCGGCATGGGCCTGACCGGCCTGATCCGGCGCGCGACGATCCGGTTGCTCAAGGTTCCTTCGCTGTCGATCGTCCAGACGACCACGCGCTTTGATCGACTGGAAGACTATTTCGAGATCGCCGAGGACGCCGACCGGCGGCACGAATACGCCGTCGCCTGGATCGACTCGCTCGCCAGCGGCGCCTCGCTCGGCCGGGGTCATTTGATCGCCGGCAACCATGCGGCGGAGGGTGATATGACCGGGATCGCCCGCGGACCGGTGGCGGGCGTTCCGTTCACGCCGCCATTCAGTCCGCTTCGAGGGCTGGCTCTGCGAGCTTTCAACGAAGCCTATTTCCGCAAGGCCGGGAAGGGGAGGACCGAGCAGACTGTACCGTTCGACCAGTTCTTCTATCCACTCGATCGGATCGGCGGGTGGAACCGGCTTTATGGTCCGGGCGGGCTGCATCAGCACCAGAGCGTCGTGCCGCCGGATACCGGCCGCGACGCCGTCCGTGCGCTGATCGAATGCGCACGCCGCCACGATCACGGATCGTTCCTCACGGTCCTCAAACGTTTCGGCGCGCAGGTCAGTCCCGGTCTCACCAGCTTTCCGCGCGCGGGTTACACGCTGACCCTCGACTTTCCCCATCGCGGCGAGCGAACGCTGCGCTTGTTGGCGGAGCTCGACCATATTACCGTCGACGCCGGCGGCGCCGTCAATCCCTATAAGGACGCGCGCATGTCGCCGGAAACCTTCGCGGCCGGCTTTCCCCGTTGGCGCGAACTCGAAGCGCTCCGCGATCAAGCGATGGTTTCGGACTTCTGGAAGCGTGCTGCCCTAAGGGACGACTGACCGCTCGTTTAAAATATAAAATTATACCAACAGTATCAATAAAATATTTACCGTGAAAGTCGCGAATTTCCGCAAAATACGCCGGGGATAGGACGATTTAACCCATATATCACTGATTTATACTACACGGCTATATAGCGACGGCGTCGAAGACGTGATTCATCCCGACAAGGCGGTATCGATGGCGAAGTTTCTCCCCTTTATCCTGTTCACGGTGTTCACCAACGCCGCGGCGCAGGTGATGCTGAAATACGGCATGATCCAGCTCGGCACCCTATCGTTCGCCGGCGTCAATCCGGTGATCAAGATCCTGCAGATCGTCTTCAGCCCCTGGGTCTTCCTCGGGCTTTGCACCTTCGTCATATCGATGGCCTCGCATCTCTTCGTCCTGTCGAAGGTCGAGCTGTCCTATGCCTATCCGTTCCTGTCGCTCGCCTATGTTGTGGTGGCCGTCTTTGCTTATTTCGTCTTTCGCGAAGACCTCAACGCCATGCGCGTCGGCGGCATCGCCCTGATCTGCCTCGGCACGGTGTTCATCGCCCAGGGCGGCTCCAAGATCCACGGCGAGGACGACATCGCCGCACTGTCCACAGACTCCGCACACGAGGTTTCCCGATGAAGCATATCCTGTTCGGCGGCGACGGTTTCGTCGGCCACCACCTGGCCGAAAAGCTCGTGCAGGACGGTGAGGAAGTCGTCGTCGCCGACATCCACAAGAGCGATCTGCCCCACTATCGCAACTGCGCCTACCTTGCGACCGACGTGACCGACCCGAACGCCGTCCGGCGCGTGCCGATCGGCGCCGACGACATGGTCTACAACCTGTCGGCCAAGATGCTGTCGCCGATCATGCCGCGGGCCAAGCGCTACGACTTCTTCTATCCGGTGAACTTCTTCGGCACCAAGCACATCATCGAAGCCATGCATGCCGTCGGCGCGTCGAACCTCGTGCATTTCACCACCGACATGATCTACGGCCATACGGTCACCCACCCGATGACCGAGGAGCATCCGGTAGCCCCGCTCGGCGAATACGGCCAGTCGAAGCTCGATACCGAGTATCTGGCAGGCGAGTGGCGCGAGCGGGGCATGAACATCACGCTGTTCCGCCCGCGTCTGATCATCGGGCCGGGCCGGCTCGGCATTCTGGAAAAGCTGTTCAAGCTGATCGACCGCAACCTGCCGGTGCCGATGATCGGATCGGGCAAGAATCCCTATCAGTTTATCTCGGTGTTCGACTGCGCCGAAGCGGCGCGGCTCGCCTGGAAGGCCGGCGTGCCGAACGAGGCCTATAATCTGGGTTCGCTCAACCCGCCGCCGGTGCGGCGTCTGCTCGGCGATCTGGTCAAGCACGCCGGCTCGAAGTCTCTTCTCGTGCCGACCCCGGGCTGGGCGGTCAAGCGGACGCTCGACCTGCTCGACCTGTTGAACATCCCGCTGATGGACCCCGAACAGTATCTGATCGCCGACGAATTGTGCGTCCTCGACGTGTCGAAGGGCGAGCGCGATCTCGGCTGGATTCCGCAAAATCGCGACGAGGACATGCTCATCGCGGCCTATTCGGAATACCGGGCCAAGCTCGAGGGCCGCCAGACCGCATCCACCGCTTTCACCCAACCCGCCGAATAAGAACCAGGAGAGCCGATATGCTCGATCGCCCCACGGTCACCGCTCCCGCGCTCGATGAGCCTTTTCGGCGCGGACCGGCCAAACCCGATCTCATGACCGTCGAAGAAGCCAAGGCGCTCGACGTGCAGTCGATGGCCGACCTCTTCAAGGACCACATCAATCCTGGCCAGTTCCATTTCATGAAACTGCTCGGCTTCAACAAGGTGAAGGTCGAGAGCGCCGAGGGGATGTATTACATCGACCAGAACGGCCGGAAGATCCTCGATTTCTTCGGCGGTTTCGGCTCGCTCGCCTTCGGCCACAACCATCCGCGCATTCTGGCGGCGCGGCAGCGCTTCCAGACCGAAAAGCGCCACGAGATCGCGATCGCGTTTCTCTCTCAATACGCGGCGGCGCTCGCCAAGAACCTCGCCGCCTGTTCGCCCGGCGACCTCGACATGGTGTTCCTCGGCTCGTCCGGGTCGGAAGCGATGGAGGCGGCGATCAAGGTCGCCGAGCGCGCCTCGGGCCGCAAGAACTGCAAGATCGTCCATGCCGAGAATTCCTTCCACGGCAAGACCAAGGGCGTCCTCTCGCTGACGGATTCGCCGCTCTACCAGGGTGAGTTCAAGCTGGTCGGCAACACCTGCAAGGTCCCGTTCGGCGATCTCGAGGCGCTGACCAACGCCATTCGCAGCGATCCCGATATCGGCGTCGTCGTGCTGGAAACGGTGCAGGGTGGCGGCGGCATCATCGGCGCCCCGACCGCCTATTGGCAAGGCGTGCGGGCGCTGTGCGACAAGCACAACGTCCTGTGGGTCGCTGACGAGGTGCAGTGCGGCTACGGGCGGACCGGACGGTTCTACGCCTTCGAGCATCACGGCGTCGTGCCGGATGTCACCGCCCTTGCCAAGTCGCTCGGCGCCGGCAAGGCGGCGGTCGGCGCGATGATCGCCAGGCGCGAGGTCTATATGAAGGCCTATGGTTCGCCGAAGACGGCGATGATCCACGCCCAGGCGACCTTCGGCGGCATCGGTGAGGCCTGCGTCACCGCGATCGAGGGGCTCAATGTCCTCTACGATGACGATTTGATCGGCAATGCCGACGAGGTCGGGGCGCATTTGCTGGCCCGCCTCAAGGAGATCAAGTCCCGTTACCCCTCGATCATCAAGGATGTGCGTGGCCAGGGGCTGATGGTCGGCCTGGAGTTCCATGATTTCTCGCGCACATTGCCGCTGGCGCTCCGCCCGATGGTGGCGATCCTCGACGAAAAGCTCAAAGGCTCGCTGTCGGGCTTCATCGGAGCGTTGCTCCTGCGCGACTACGACGTGCTGGTCGCCTTCACCGAATACAACCGCAACGTCATCCGGCTGGAGCCACCGCTGATTTGCGGCGAGGAGCATGTCGACCAGTTCTGCGACGCGCTCGATGCGCTGCTGGCACGCGGCATCGTCGCGATCGTCAAGGACTTCATCAAGTCGCAAATGAACTGACCAACCGACGCCGCGCTCGCGCGGCGTCGCCTTCTTCGTTCCAGCACCCGCGAGGGATTGAGCCATGAGCCTTGCCGAAAACATCGCGACGCCGGTCGATTGGCAACCCGTGCGCCATCTCGGCTCGAGATTGCGCGCCATGCTGTCGCCGCGCGTCGTCGGGGCTGCGGCAATCGCGGTGTTTGCGCTGGTCGTGCTGGCCACGGCCGTCTTCGCGCTGGTCAAGCCCGAATACAATTGGGACATGGCACCCTACATCGCAGTCTCGCTTGAGGACCGCATCAGTGATCCGGTCGAACTTCACCGCGAGGCCTGGGCCGGCATCAAGGCGCGGGCGTCCGAGGCGCAGTGGTACGAGCTGAGCGAAGGCAACGCCTACAATGCCGACCTGTGGCAGAACCCCGACCACTTCGTTTCGCAACTGCCGATGTACCGGGTGAAGATCGGCTATCTGCAGACGGTCCGCTTGCTCGATCGCGTCATCGATCCGGTTTTTGCCACCATCCTGGTCAGTTCCCTTTCCGTCCTTGCCGTCGGTCTCTTCCTCCTGTTCTGGATGGTTCGGCATGGATTTGCCGAATCCGGCCTGCTGCTTGCTCCGATTCTGCTGCTGGCCGGCTATTTCGACATGGGTCTGCTAGCGACACCGGACATGTACATGGCTGCGTTCGGACTGGTCGGCATCTATCTCATGGTCAAGAACCGGCCATGGGCCTCGGTGCCGTTTCTCGTCGCCATGTACCTCGTGCGGCCTGACGGGATCATCTTCCTGTTCGCGCTGCTTCTGGCGGCCCTGGCCTTCGGCTATGCGCGGCTGCCGGCACTTGCCGCCTTCGCCGTGGCGGTCGTCGCCTATCCGCTGATCGCGCAAGCCGCGGGCCACCCCGGCTGGTGGCCGCATTTCTATTTTTCCAACGTGGCGCTGCAAAACGACATGACGGGTTTTTCGCCGGCGTTCAGCGTCATCGATTATCTGCGCGGCGTCGTGCGCGGGATCAGCGTCGCATTGCGTATGAACAACTGGCCGGCGATCATGGCTTTGCTGCTCTTGGGATGGCTGATGCTCGTCCTCAACGGCCGTGCGCCGGAGCGCCGCGCTGCCATGATGCTGACGGCGATCGTCCTGTGCTTCCTCGGCAAGTTCGTCACCTTCCCGCTGCCGGACGATCGGGTCTACTTCATGTTCGTTGCGGCCTTCGCGATCATCCTGCTCGAAGCGTGGAAACCGCGCCTGTCAGAGTTGCCCCCGCCGCGCGCGGCATCGCGGATGTCGCAAAGAGGCTGAAACCGCCCGGAGCATTCCGCTAGGGTTGGTCCCGAGAGGCGGTGTGTCCGCCGGTGAGGGTTAAGCTCGGAGCGGCAGGCATGAATTCACGGGCGCGCGCGGTGGTGATCGGCGGCGGGGTGGTCGGGGTCTCGACGCTCTATCACCTGGCGAAAAAGGGCTGGACCGACAGCGTCCTGATCGAACGCAAGGAATTGACCTCGGGCTCGACCTGGCACGCGGCCGGGCTCCTGCCGCTGTTCAATATGAGCTATTCGGTCGGCCAGCTGCACAAATATTCCGTGCGCTTCTACCGTGAGCTTCAGGAGGAGACCGGCATGAATGTCGGCTTCTCCAATGTGAGCAACATCCGTCTGGCCCGCACCAAGGACCGCTGGGACGAGTATATGTATTATGCCGGCGTCGCCGAGACGCTCGGCGTGCCGGTGAAACTGCTCAGCCCCGACGAGTTGAAGGAAGTCTGGCCGCTCTGCGAGACCGATGGCATCCTCGGAGCGCTACAGCATCCCGAAGACGGCTACATCCAGCCGGCGGACCTGACCCAGGCGCTGGCCAAGGGCGCCCGCGATTTCGGCGCCACCATCCATCGCAATACCGCCGTGACCGGCATCGAACAACTGGCCTCCGGCGAGTGGAAGATCACCACCGACAAGGGCGAGATCGTCGCCGAACACGTCATCTCGGCGACCGGAAACTTTGCCCGGCGGACCGGCGCGATGGTCGGGCTCGCCGTGCCGGTCATCCCGGTCGAGCACCAATATATCGTCACCGAGCCGCATCCCGCCATCGTCGAGCGCAAACGCCAGGGCCTGCCGGAGATGGGAGTCCTGCGTGAGAGCGATTCCTCCTGGTACATGCGCGAGGAGAACGGCGGCCTCATTCTCGGCCCCTACGAGGTCGGCGCGCCCTGCTGCTATCTCGACGGACCCGACAAAGAGAGCGAGTACGAACTGTTCCAGGAGGATCTGGACCGCCTGATGCCGCATATCGAGACCGCGATCGCGCGTGTGCCGGCGTTTGGCGAGGTCGGTATCAAGAAGGTCTATAACGGCGCCATCGCCTATACGCCCGACGGCTCGCCCATCGTCGGCCCGGCGCCGGGCCTGAAGAACTTCTGGCTCAACGAGGGCCATTCCTTCGGCATCACCGCGGCCGGCGGAGCCGGCTGGCAGATCGCCGAATGGATCGTCGACGGCGAACCGACCGTCGACATGATCGGCGTCGATCCGCGCCGTTTCGGACCTTACGCGGGCGAGGGCTATCTCCGCGCCAAGAACGAGGAGGCCTATGCCAACGTCTTCTCCGTCCACTACCCCGATGAGGAACGCGCCGCCGCGCGGCCGTTGAAGACCTCGCCTTCCTATGAGCGTCAGAAGGCGCTCGGCGCGGTGTTCGGGTCGGTCTATGGCTGGGAGCGGGCGAACTGGTTCGCGCCGGACGGCTACGCGGTGCCGGAGACCGAACTCGACGTCGGCGCCGATGTCCTGATGAAGCACAACCACGCGCCGGTCGATCACACCGGCCGGATTCGCGAGCGCTGGTCGTTCCGCCGCTCGAACTATTTCGAGCCGGTCGGCGACGAGGTGAGGGCGGTGCATGAGGGGGTGGGCCTGCTCGACATGACGCCCTTCGCCAAGGCCGTCGTCACCGGGCCGGGCGCCGCGAGTTGGCTCGACGGCCTTCTCGCCAACCGCATCCCGAAAAAGACGGGCCGCATCGCGCTGTGCCATCTACTGACGCCGGCAGGCGGCGTGCGCTCGGAGTTCACCGTCTTCAAGGCCGGCGAGCAGAGCTATTATCTCGTATCCGGCGGCGGTTATGAATCCATCGACCACGACATCCTGCAAAAGGCGCTGCCGGACGACGGCAGCGTTCGGATGTATCCGGCCACGACACGCCTCGGCGTCCTGGTGATCGCCGGGCCGCGCTCGCGCGATGTTCTCGCCAAGCTGACGCGCACGGATCTCACCAACGCGGCGTTTCCCTGGCTGACCGGCCAACGCATCTCGATCGGGCCGGTTCGCCTCGACGCGTTGCGGGTCAATTTCGTCGGCGAGCTCGGCTGGGAGTTGCACCATCCGATCGAAATGCAGAACGCGCTCTACGACATGCTGTTGGAGGCCGGTGCGGAGTTCGGGATCCGGCCCTTCGGCATCCGGGCGATGGGCACCATGGCGCTGGAAAAATCCTACCGCCAACTGCCGCGCGAACTCTCCATCGAATACAATGCGTTCGAGTCCGGTCTTGAGAGATTCGTTCATCCAAACAAGGGCGACTTCATCGGCCGCGACGCGGTAGTCAAGGCGCGCGAGGCCGGTCTGCGCTGGCAGTTCGCGACGCTTGAAGTCCATGACGTCGGCGACGCGGACGCGCGCGGCTCGGAGCCGATCTACGCCGACGGGGAACTGGTCGGCCGGGCGACGAATGGCGGCTACGGCTGGCGGGTTGGCAAGAGCCTGGCGCTGGCCATGCTGAAGCCGGAACACGCGGGCGAGGGGACGCGGCTGCAGATCAAGATCCTCGGCACGCTTCACGATGCGACCGTGGTCGGCGAGAGTCCGTTCGATCCGAACAATGAGCGGCTGCGCGGATAAGCACAGGCACTCTCGCGGTCGGACCGGATAGTCCGGCAGGGGCACAGGTCGGGCGGATCGTGACAATTTTTTGTCTTGCGCGATGGCGCAATTGGCGTGACGATTTCGCCATGCGCTGCCGACTCGTCGCCTTCGTCGCTGTCTTTCTTCTCGCGTTATTCGCGGGAATGGACGGTTTTGCGCCGGCGACGGCGCAAGTGCGTAGCCTTGGCGACCTCGGTGCGAACGACGAACGAGCACCACAAGACGGCCGGACGGTCGATGTCGAACTCGTCCTCGCGGTCGATGTCTCATGGTCGATGGATCATGGCGAGCAGGACATCCAGCGGGAAGGGTATGCCGCGGCATTCCGCAGCGAGCCGGTCCAGCGAGCGATCATGGAAGGCGGCTACGGCCGGGTCGCGGTCACCTATATCGAATGGGCCGGCGTCTTCTCCCAATCCATCCTCGTGCCGTGGACGCTGATCGATTCCAAGGCGAGCGCTGAAGCGTTCGCCTATCGTCTGGCGAACGAGGAGCCGGAGCGCCGGCGGCGAACCTCCATCGCATCCGCGCTCGATTTCATCGCGCCATTGTTCGATCGCAACGGCTTCGTCGGGCGTCGGCGGGTCGTCGACATTTCCGGCGACGGGCCGAACAATCAGGGACGCATGGTCACCGCCGCGCGCGATGCGGCGGTTGCCCGCGGCATCACCATCAACGGCCTGCCGCTGATGACGTCGGGAGGGGGCTTCGGCTGGAGCTCGATCCCCGATCTCGACCGCTATTATACGAACTGTGTGATCGGGGGACCCTCGGCCTTCATCATCCCGGTCAACGATTGGTCGCAGTTTCCCGAGGCGGTGCGCCGTAAACTGGTGCTCGAACTCGCCGGCAACTGGCCCGACGATCAAACGAATGACCCAGCAACCGTTATTCCAGCGCAGAACGCCTCGGCCGCCGACTGTCTGATCGGCGAACGGCTGTGGCAACAGCGCCAGCAACGTTGGATCGAGGATTTTCAGTAGGGGCAGGTCGTCCGTGCGATCAGGCCGGAGACAGCGCGGCGCGTCCGGCCCGTTCCTGCTGCGGCGAGCGCGAATAGAGTTCGCGGTAGCATTTGGAAAAATGCGACGCGGAGACGAAACCGCTGGCGACGGCGATCTCGACGATCGGCAGTTGCGATTGCATCAGCAGGTGGCGGGCCCGATCGAGCCGGATTTCCAGATAGTAACGCGCTGGCGAGCGGCCCATTTCCTTGTCGAAGAGACGCTCGACCTGCCGGCGTGAAAGCCCGACGGCGCGGGCGATCTCGACCAGCGACAGCGGATCGGAGAGATTGGCTTCCATGATCTCGATCACCCGCAGAACCTTGGCATGCTGGACGCCGAGCCGCGCGCGCAGCGGCAGTCGCTGCCGGTCCTGGGGGCCGCGCACCCTGTCGGTCAGCGCCTGCTCGCAGACCCGGTTGACCACGTCCTCGCCCTGATCCTCGCCGATCAGGGCGAGCATCATGTCGAGCGAGGCCGTGCCGCCGGCGCAGGTGTAGATGTTGTGGTCGATCTCGAAGAGATCGGCATAGACGTCGGCGCGCGGGAAGGCTTCGGCAAAGCCCGGCATGTTCTCCCAATGGATGGCGCAGCGGCGGTCGGCGAGGAGACCCGCCCGCGCGAGAATCCAGGCGGCGGTGCATAGGCCGCCGACAGAGATGCCGCGCTGATGGGCCTCGCGCAGATAGGAGAAGGCCGCCTTGTCGGAGAAATCCTCGACCAATACGCCGGAGCAGGCGAACACCATGGATGGCCGCCTTTCGCCAGGCAGCGCCCGGCGCTCAGCCTCCACGGAACTTGTCACCGCCACTTCGACGCCGTTCGACGCGCGCACCGGCGCGCCGTCGGTTGAGGCGAGACGCCAGCGATAAATCTCGCGGCCAACGATGCGGTTGGCGATCCGCAGCGGTTCGATCGCCGTCGCGAAGGCGATCATGGAGAAATTCGGAACGAGCAGGAACACGATGGTGCGCTTGGGCGCGGCCTCGCTCATCGTATCGTCAATTCTGGCCGTTTGGCCGCTGCCAAAGCGCGGCTGGCCGTTTGCCGCTGACGCGATCCTCATCGGCAGATGCCTCCGACCCTAACGCGACCAGCGATGGTCTCGCTTCCACGACATTGCGACCACGCGGTCGAATCGCGCGAGATTGCGCGGGATTGTTTCCGCGCGCAAGCGACGTCTTTCACTTTCGGGCTGGAGAATAGCCAACTTGTCGGGTGGGCTGATTATCCCGGCAGATCGTCCTCGGGATTGCTGCTGTCATATTCGAGCAGCAGTCGGTCGGCGCGGCCTTGGGCATCGACGCCGAGGCGTCGCCTGACACATCTGCTGCGAAACGCGGCGTCCAAGAGCTCGGATTCGCTCATTCCCAGATGAGCCACGAGATGCAGGAGCGTACGTTTGCCCTGACCGCCGCCAGCCGTCTTTTCCTCGCGCAGATACTGCTCGAGGAAAAGACGCTTCTGACGGCGTTCCCACACGTATCGACCGAAGGCCCATACCGCGACCGTCGCCGTGAGGATTGCCGCGATATTCGACAATGCTCCCAGCAGGGTCATGGCAAAAGCCTCATCGCTACTCTACTTCTTGCGGGCCTTGCGAGCGGCGTATTTGGCGTCGCGGGCCGCCTTGCGGGCGGCTTCGTCGGCGACCATCTGCGCCATCGGACGATTTTTCTCGGCCTTGGCGGCTTCTTCCGCGGCCAGGCGCTCGGCTTCCTTCTCGGCCTTGCGAGCGGCTGCTTCGCGGGCTTTGGCTTCGGCCTCGGCGCGCTTCTTGGCCTGACGCTCCTCGCGAGCCGCGACGATGGCGGCGCGCTCGGCGCGGCGGGCCTCGGCGGCGGGGTCGTTCTGCTTCGCCTTCATCTTTTCGAGAAGGGCGGCTTTCGCTTCTTGCGCGGCTGTGCGGCGTTCGACGAAATCCGCACCCTTGGGTTTCAAAACTGACATGGACCAATCGTAATTCGTGGAAAAGGGTTCGCTCGCTCGTTTTTCGGGCGTCGACGCCTTGGGGGATAAGCCGCCAGCGGCGCCGCGTCAATCGCAACGGTCTGGTTCAGCGGGGAGGACGACCGCCGCGACGGCGCCGGGGCGCGTCACCTTCGGCTTCGCCGGAGCGCCGGACCAGCCGACCCTCGGCATCGCGGTTGGGCAGCCTCTGCACCTTAACCAGTTCGGGATAGGCGTCGCGCTTGTTCGGAAACGCCATGGCGGCGACGAAATGATCCTGGAAGGCCGGCTCCAGCGCGGTCTCGACCTTTTGGATACGCTTGACCACCGCCTCGATCTCGCGGCGATAGGACCGGTTCAACAGCGCCATGCGCGCGCCGGCGCCTGCCGCATTGCCGACCGAGCCACATTTTTCCACGTTACAGTCGGGCACCAGACCGAGGACCATGGCGTATTTCGGTTCGATGAAAGAGCCGAAGGCGCCGGCCAGCGCGATGCGGTCGATGGTGCCGGACTCACCTGCAGCGCCGAACTTGTCGATCAGCAGCTTGATGCCGGCGTAAAGCGCCGCCTTGGCGAGCTGGATAGCGCGCACGTCGGTTTGCAGGATGCTGATCGTCCGGGCGGACGTCGCGTGGAGGACATAGGCGAAGGTGCGCCCCTCCGGGGCAATGCGGGACGAGCGGGCGGCAAGCGATCCGTCGATGATTCCGTCTTCGGTGATGATGCCGACGAGAAACATTTCCGCGATCACCTCGATGATTCCGGAGCCGCAAATGCCAGTGACGCCGGTCGATTGCGCGGCGGCGGCAAAGCCCGGATCGTCGGACCAGCCATCCACCCCGATGATCTTGAAGCGGGGCTCCAGCGTCTCCGGATCGATGCGAACGCGCTCGATGGCGCCCGGCGCGGCACGCTGCCCGGAGGAAATTTCTGCGCCTTCGAAGGCCGGACCGGTCGGCGAGGAAGCGGCCAGAAGCCGCTGCCGGTTGCCGAGCACGATTTCGGCATTGGTGCCGACATCGACGACGAGCATCGTCTCGTCCTGGCGATGCGGGCCTTCCGAGAGCGTGACGGCCGCCGCGTCCGCGCCGACATGGCCGGCAATGCAGGGCAGGAGATAGGCGCGGGCCGCCGGATGCAGGCTGAGATCAAGGTCGCTGGCCGGCACGGCCAGAGCGCCCGACACGGCCAACGCGAAGGGCGCCTGGCCGAGTTCGGTGGGGTCGATGCCGAGGAAGAGATGATGCATGATCGGATTGCCGACGAAGACGCAATCCATGATGTCGGCGGTGTCTACGTTGGTTTCGGTCGCGACCTCCTCGACCAGCCTCTGGATCGCCTCGCGCACCGCCTTGGTCATTTCCGGCCGGCCACCGGGGTTCATCATCACATAGGAGACGCGGCTCATCAGATCCTCGCCGAAGCGGATCTGCGGGTTGGGCGTGCCGGCCGAGGCAATGGTCGCGCCGGACAACAGCGACGACAGATGCAGCGCGATCGTCGTCGAGCCGATATCGACGGCGATGCCGTAGGCCTCGTTCTTGAGGCCGGGATAGAGTCCCATCAGGCGAGGTCGCTCGTCGTCGCGATCCTGGGCGATTGCGCAGGTGACCTTCCAGGCGCCGTCGCGCAGCGTCTTCTGGACACGGGGAAGAATCCCCGGATCGACGATCGGCGCCGAGATGCCCCAATCCCTTTCCAGCGCCACGAAAATGCGATCGAGGTCGCCCAGGGGCGCGTGCATGTCGGGCTCGACGACTTCGACGTAAAGCAGCCTGATCGCCGGGTCGCGTGGGAAATCGCGGGTGTCGACCGCCTTGCGGACGACCGCCGCGTTGACCGCCATGTCGGACGGCAGGTCGATGACGAGGTCGCCTTCGATTGTGGTGGAGCAGGAGAGCCGGCGGCCGGGCTTCAGGCCGCGTTTGGCGGCATAGCGCTCTTCCTTTGCCGACCAGGCCGAGAGGTGATCGGCCGCCGAGGTGATCTTGTGCTTGGCGAAGATACCCTCGGCCACCTCGATCTGGCAGCGGCCGCAAATGCCGCGCCCCCCGCAGACGCTCTCGACATAGACGCCGAGCGAACGCGCCGCCTCGATGACCAGCGTGCCTTTCGCGAAGCGGCCGCGCTGGCCGGACGGCATGAACAGGACGAGGGGATCTTGCTGGGTCATCGTGCCGCCATCAGCCTGGAACCGTGCCGGCCCTCGCCCCTCGAGGCTCGCTGCGCTCGCACCTCAGGACGAGGGCTAAAGGTTTGTTCTGGCGCTTCTGGATGACGGCGAAAGATGAATGACGACATCTCAGGACGAATTTTCGCCTGGGTCCGCGCCGCAGTGTGACCGCTTGGAGGGAGGGGCCGTCGGGACCTCTCTATGAGCGATGGCGCTGCATGGCTGGTGGAATAAGCTATATTCCGGTTGCCCGCCGTTGCCACGATCCAATGCTTGCGGCGTTCCCCATTCCCCCTCATCCTGAGGCGCGAGCGAAGCGAGCCTCGAAGGGCGAGGGGGAATGGGCGATGGAGGTCACTGTCTACATAGTGCGCTGCGCCGACGGGTCCTACTACACCGGATTGACCAGACAGGCGGTCGAAGCGCGGGTTTGGGAGCACAATAACCTGCCTTCCAAAGGCTATACGGCCAAGCGGCGCCCCGTCGTTCTGGTATTTACCGAGACCTATGACCGGATCGTCGACGCCATCGAGCGGGAACGCCAGCTCAAGGGCTGGTCGCGGCGCAAGAAAGAGGCTCTGATCGCGCTGCATTATCATCGCCTGCCGGAGCTGTCCCGTCGTGGCCATCTGATTGGCAAGGCGAAATGAGCAAGGCCGGCCCTCGCCCTTCGAGGCTCGCTGCGCTCGCACCTCAGGATGAGGGCTCCGTGTATGCGCTCGCGCCTCAGGATGAGGGCTGCCGTGCCGGCCGCGCCATCAGCGCCGGAAAGCCGCGGACATGTCACTTCGACAATCTCTTACGATTGGCGCGCACGCGCTTGGTATAGGGTTTCAGGCCCGCGGACAGGATCGCGTCGCCATGGTTGGAGTGGCTGCCGCGTCCCGTCACGGCGCCGAGCGTGGCCTCGGTGACGGCTTCCATCGCGGCCATATTCATGGCGACGAGCGATTCGCCCGCCGCTTGCATCTTCTCGCCGACCATGCGCGACATCTCATCGCGGTCCGTGGCCGTCGGGGAAGCGGCCGACATCCAGAATTGCATCATGCGGTTGCCGATCACGAAGGGTGACAGCATCATCAGCGTCGACATTTCGGAGCTGCTCTTGGGAGCAACGGAAAGCGACAGGCGGCGGCGGGTCATCAAGCGAATTCCTTTCGGGGTGTCCCTTCGGTCGGGACTGTCCCGCGAGAAACGTTCGGCGGCACCAAACAGTCGCAGCGGCGGCCAAGTTTATTTCGCACTTGCGAAAAGAATGACGCCGGTCGCGGACGGTCCGTCGCCTTCGACACAGCGCTCGCCGAGCCGCCGGCCTCCATCAGGACTGCGCCATCCGGGCTTCCCGGCCGCCGCGTCGCCTGCCGCTGCCGGATGGCGCGGCGGCTGAACCGGCTGCGATCATCGTCGCGGCTGGTTGGACATCGCGGTAGTTGCGGATCCAGCTTCCGCAGGACGGATCGTTGCCCATCAAAACGTTGGCGGCGCGAACCGCCTCCATCTCCTGCGGCCGGCAGGGATTCATGATCGCCGAGGTCATGCCGGCGGCAATCGCCATCGGCAAGAAGGCGGCGTTGATACCGTGGCGGTGCGGCAGGCCGAAGGAGATGTTGGAGGCGCCGCAGCTCGTATTGACGCCGAGCTCCTCGCGCAGGCGACGCACCAGGGCGAAGACCTGCCGGCCCGCCGTGCCCATCGCACCGATCGGCATGACCAGCGGGTCGACGACGATGTCGCACGGCTTGATGCCGTAGTCGGCGGCATGCTGGACGATCCGCTTCGCGACCTCGAAGCGCACGTCCGGATCTTCGGAAATGCCGGTTTCGTCGTTGGAGATGGCGACGACCGGCACGTCGTATTTCTTGATCAGCGGGAGGATCGCCTCGAGCTTTTCCAACTCTCCGGTGACGGAGTTGACCAAGGGCCGCCCCTCGGCGACCTCCAGCGCTGCCCGGATGGCGGAGGACACCGAAGAATCGATCGAGATCGGCAGATCGGTGAGGCTTTGGACGAGGCGGATGGTCTGGACCAGCAGCGGCGGCTCCGAGACGTTCGGGTCGACGGCGGTGACCCCGGCATTCACGTCGAGCATGGTCGCGCCCGCGGCAACCTGCTCCAGCACGTCCCTGGTGACGGTGTCGAAATTGCCGGCGACCATTTCGGCGGCGAGCTTCTTGCGCCCGGTCGGATTGATCCGTTCGCCGATGACGCAGAATGGTTCGTCGAAGCCGATCACGATCTCCCTCTTGGCGGAGGCGACGACGGTACGGGTCATGGGCGGTCTTTCCGGTGAAGGGGGGCGGAGGATGCGGTTCGGCTGGCGCTCAGCCGTGCTGGCGCTTGATGTCGCGGCTGAAGGACGAGGCCTGGTTTGGCCAGGAGGCGCGTTCGGTCAGCCACTCGGCGGATTTCACCAGACCGCCGAAGGGAAAGACATGAATCTGCCGGACGGGCGAGTCCAGCGTCGCCTGCCAATGCCGCTCGATCGGCCCGACCACAGCTTCCGGCGAATGGGTCGTGGCGAGCGCGGTCAGCGCCAACGCCCGTTTCTTCAGGAAGGCGACGGAGTTGCCGACACCGCAAAGCGCGGCGTATTTGATCAGCGTGGTGATCTTGGCGGGTCCGGCAACGCCCAAATGGATCGGCAGGCCGATGCCGGCCTCGCGGATGGCCAGCGACCAGTTGATGAACTCGTTCGCATCGAAACCGAACTGGGTAACGATGCGCATATGCGCCCCGGTGCGCTCGCCGAAATCGCGTTTGAGCCGCAACGCCTCTTCGGCGGTCGCGGCCGAGAAGTCGGGCGAACCCTCGGGATGGCCGGCGACACCGACATCGCGGATTCCGTAGCGGTCGAAGAGGCCGCTCTCCAGAATCTCCATGGTCGAGGTGAACGGTCCGGCCGGACGATCGAGGCCGCCACCGATCACCAGCATGTCGGTCACCCCGGCCTCTTCGGCATAGGCCCGGATACGGGTCTCCAATTCGTCGCGACTGCGGATGCGGCGCGCCGGAATATGCGGGACCGGCGCATAGCCGAGGTCGGAAATCCGTTTCACCGCGCGGATGAAATCCTTGACGGAGTCGACACCGACATCGGTCAGATAGACCTTGGTTCCGGCGGGAAACAGATCGGGCAACTCGCGCGATTCCAGTGCCTGCTTGGGGGCGACCTCGATCGAGGCGGGGATATGATGCCGCGGCAACGGCAGATCCTGTATCATGGCTCACGCCCCTCGTTGGCGACCAGCGCCGCGAGGCGATCCCGGTCGTAGCGTTGATCGAGTTCGGTCAATCTGTTCGTGGCCTCGGCTTCGAGGTCGTCCGCTTCGCAGGCCGCGCTGTCGCGTCGCCACTCGGCGAGATAGGCCTCGGAATCCTGGGCGCCGACGCGCATGGCGCAGCGGTCGATCGCCTCGATGAAGCGTATCGGCAATTCGCGACGCGCCGCCTTGCGGCCCTGGCGGACGATCACCTGGGCGGGAATATCCCGCCAATAGACGATTTGCGTTTCGGCCATGCCGCATCTCCCACGCCCGGCAATGTGCCGGGAGACGCTGTCGGAGGATATGCCGGACGCGACGACGCGCGGCGGCTTTGCGACATTCGGCGCCTGATGGGCGATCAGGAGAATTTTTTGAGGATCGGGAGCGATCGAGTGGCCATGGCGACGTAGCCGCTGCTTGGCCGAGGCCCCAAATCCAACCAGTGCCAAATTCGACCCTGTCCGGCACGCGCCATGCGGCCGGATCGGTCAGAAAATCTGCATGACCGCGAGGGCTGCGGCACCGTAGACACCGCCCAGAACGGCGACCGATGCCACTCCGAGAAGGATGGAGGCAATCAGCCAGAGACCGTCGCGGGCGGTGATCGCCACTCCGGCGAGAGCGATAGCGACGCCGGGTGCCATATTGGTCAGCGGAAAGGGAAGCGCCACCAGTGCCGCCATCAGAAAGCAGAACCAGCCGACCGCGACAAGCAGCACCCATTCAGGCTCGGGCCAATAGCGATGCCGTGCGAGGCGCTCGATCCAGCGCAGCGTCGGTCCGATCTTGCGCATCCCCATGCCGAGCGTGTCGGCGCTGAGGCGGATGCGATGGACACGGCCAGGCAGCCAGAGCCGGTGGCGGCCGATCGCGAGCTGCAGCGCGAACAGCATGAGCGGGATGCCGAAGACCAGCGAGGCGCCCGGCGGGAGCGGAACCAGATTGAGCCCGCCGAGCAGAATGAAGAATGCCCCATACGCTCGCGAATCGAAGGCCTGGGACAATTCGCCGAGCGTCGGACCGGTCCGGTCGCGATGGGTGTAGCCCCGCAGAATGGCGGAGATGCGTCGTTGCCGCTTGGCCCCGCGTCGCCGCAGCGATCGTCGAATGTTTGAGAAGGCGGCGGGTGACACGGTGGATACTCGGTAAACTGGGTTTGCGGAACGGATCGCGGAGCTGAATGGCATGAGGCAGGCAATGCCAAACCGCCGGCACGGCCTCCCCCTTAATCAAGGAGTCCGCAAACACTATGACGGGGTGGATATTAAATCGGCGTTTCGTTGGCAAACATCAAGCGGCTGCGTTGGCTGGTCGCCAACCGATTCCCATGTCGATGTGACTGATCGATACCCCTCGGGGCGCTTTGCGAAATCCGCGTCAGCCTGTCGCAAGCTGGGGCCGGGCGGCGCCGGCTGCGGTGGCGATCGCGTCGACGAGATCGCCATAGCCGACAAAGCGCCGCTCGTGCGCGAGCCCGAGACGATCGGCGATCGCGCGGGCGCGGGTATCGAGCTCGGCGTCGTCGGTCTGGGCAATGTGGACGACGCGCTCGTAATTGCCGAACAGCATCGCCGTCATTTCGGGATAACGGTCGAGGCGAAACGGCTTGGCGATGAACGCGTCGAACTGACGGGCGAGAAAATCGGTAAGCCAGAAGGTGGTCATGTTGGCATCGCCCTCGGCGGCGAAGCTGTCATTGCCGAGGAAAAAGGAATAGCAATGCGGGCCGGCGATGCGCTCGACGCCTTGGCGTTCGCAGACCGCGTCGAGATGGCCACCGGTGCCGCAATCGGCATAGGCGATAAAAATCCTGGACGCGCCCCGGCTGCGGGCCTTGAGGATGGCTGCTTCGACGGCCGGCGCGATCTTTTTCGGCGCGTTGTGGAGGACCGCCGGCAGGCAGGTGAGGTCGACATGGTCGAGGCCATTGGCAGCGAGGATGGCCACAATCTCCCGCGCGATGGCGCCGCAGGCGATGACAGTGAGCCGCTCGACATTGTCACGGGCGGGCGGGGCGGAGTGGTCGGGGCCGTCGAACATCAGCCTTCCAAATGAAAATGTCGCGAGGGAGCGGAACCGGCGTAAGTCTCAGCCGTTTTTCCGTCACATTCTCGAAACGGAGAGAACAGCATGACCCACCGCATCGCACTCCTGTCCGCGATTCTCGCGGGAGCCCTCGCGCTTTCCGCCTGTGCCAACACCGTCCGCGGGGTCGGCCGGGATGTCGGCAATACCGTCGATGCGACCGGTGCGGCCGTCAGAGACGTTGCACAGTAGGCAGCCGTCCCTCGCGGCGATGAATGGGCGCGGGGCCCTCGGGCCGCCGCGCCGTTCTCATGGGCGGTGCGAGCGGGGAGCGGCGAGATATCCGACCTGTTCATTGTCCGGCCAATGCACGCCGTGTCAGCGTCGGCATGAGGGGCAGGCTGGATGACCGGCGTCATGCCGGTCGCAGCTGATTGTGCTTGCGCGCCATCAGCTCCTTGGCGATCTCGACGGTGATCGCCGCATCGCGGCAATAGGCGTCGGCGCCGACTTGATTGGCGAAATCCTCGTTCAACGGCGCGCCGCCGACAAGGACAATATAGTCGTCGCGGCGACCCTTCTGGACCAACGTATCGATCACCACCTTCATGTAGGGCATCGTTGTCGTCAGCAGCGCCGACATGCCGAGGAATTCCGGCTGGTGCTCGTCGAGCGCGGCAAGGTACTTGTCGACGTCGATGTTGATGCCGAGGTCGACGATCTCGAAGCCGGCGCCCTCCATCATCATGCCGACGAGGTTCTTGCCGATGTCGTGGATGTCGCCCTTGACAGTGCCGATGACCATCTTGCCCTGTTTCGGCGCGCCGGTCTCGACCAGCAACGGCCGCAGAATCTTCATTCCGGCCTTCATGGCGTTGGCTGAGAGCAGCACTTCAGGCACGAACAGGATGCCGTCGCGAAAATCCTCGCCGACGATCTGCATGCCGCCGACGAGCGCTTTGGTCAGGACGTCATAGGGCGTCCAGTCCCGTCCGAGGAGGATATTGGTGCCTTCTTCGATTTCCTCCTTCAGCCCGTCGTAAAGGTCGTCCTTCATCTGGGCGACGAGGTCATCGTCGGAGAGCTCGGCCAGTACGATCTCGTCGTCATCCGCCATGATGGCACTCCTCACCAGCGGCCTCTCCCAAGGCCTTATTAGGGAACGGTGTCGGCGCATGTCGGGCGCTTCGCACCGCATCACGATCGAGAGTAGGGCAAAGGGCTGTAAACAAATCTTCCGGCTGCGACATTGCCGATGCCGAAAACGACGTCCGCGCCATGGATACGCTTGCCGATCCAGCCCGGCGACTATCCTTCGCGCGTCACCGATCTTCGCATCCGGAACGGCGAGAGGGATTTGTCCTTTTACAATCGGTTGGGATTGCCGCGTATGCTCGCGGGAGGATGTCGGCGGGGGAGGGTGCACAGCCCGGCCGGCTCCAGCGGACAATGCCAGGAGACGACGGATGAGCGACGTGACCGGACAAGCCCCCGAGGCGATGGAAGCCGAGAGCGGTGCGGCGGGCGGACGACGTGGGCGCGGCGGCGGCGGCGGCGCATCGGCTCGGCGCGCGGCCCGCACCCAGACCGGCTCGGGGCCAAAGCTTGCCTATATCCGCCGGTCGCTTCCGGAATACGAGGTGCTGGACGAGGAAGGTCTTGCCCTGATCGAGGCGAATGCCGACACGGTGCTTGAGGAGATCGGCATCGAATTTCGCGATGACGCGGAAGCGCTGGCGATGTGGAAGGAAGCGGGCGCCGACGTGTCCGGAGAGCGGGTGCGCTTTCCCAAGGGGCTTTGCCGCGAACTCCTGAAGACCGCACCGCGGATTTTCACCCAGCACGCCCGCAATCCGGAGAACTCGGTCGAGATCGGCGGCAAGGCCACGGTGTTCGCACCGGTCTACGGTCCGCCTTTCGTGCGTGACCTCGACGGCGTGCGGCGCTACGCAACGATTGAGGATTTCCGCAACCTCGTGAAGCTCGCCTATATGGCACCGTCGATCCACCATTCGGGCGGCACGGTGTGCGAGCCGGTCGACATCCCGGTGAACAAGCGTCACCTCGACATGGTGCATGCGCACATGACGCTGTCCGACAAGCCCTTCATGGGCTCGGTGACGGCGCCGGAACGGGCCGCCGACACGATCGAGATGTGCCGCATCCTGTTCGGCTCGGATTTCGTCGATCAGAATACGGTTGTCATCAACCTGATCAACGCCAACTCGCCGATGACCTTCGACGGCACCATGCTGGGCGCGCTGAAGGTCTATGCCCGGGCGAACCAGGCTTGCATCGTCACGCCCTTCATCCTGGCCGGGGCGATGAGCCCGGTAACGGTTGCCGGCACCTTGACGCAAGTGCTCGCCGAGGTGCTGGCGGGCGCCGCCTTCACCCAGCTTTGCCGGCCGGGCGCGCCGGTCGTGTTTGGCACCTTCGCCTCGTCGATTTCGATGCAGTCCGGCGCGCCGACCTTCGGATCGCCGGAGCCGGCGCTGGTCTCCTATGGCGCGGCGCAGCTGGCGCGCCGGCTCGGCCTGCCGTTCCGCACCGGCGGGTCGCTCTGCGCCTCCAAGGTGCCGGATGCCCAGGCTGCCTACGAGAGCGCCAACACGCTGAACTCGACGGTGCTGGCGGGCACCAACTTCGTGCTGCACGCTGCCGGCTGGCTCGAGGGCGGACTGGCAGCCTGCTACGAGAAATTCGTCATGGATTGCGATCAGCTCGGCATGATGCAGGCAATGGCGCGCGGGGTCGACTTGTCCGAAAACGGCCAGGCCATGTCGGCGATCCGCGAGGTTGGGCCGGGCAGCCATTATCTCGGCTGCCAGCACACCCAGGACAATTTTCAGACGGCGTTCTATCGCTCGTCCATCGCCGACAACAATTCCTTCGAGCAGTGGTCGGCCGAGGGCGCGTTGCGCGCCGAGAACCGGGCCAACCAGCTTTGCCGGCGCTGGCTCGATGCCTATGAGGCGCCCGCGCTCGACCCCGGCATCGCCGAGGCGCTTTCCGACTTCATCGCCAAGCGCAAGGAGTCCGAGCCCGACGCCTTCGCCTGAAAGGGACAGGCGGACCCGGCCGCCGCAAGCGAAGCGAACGCCGCCGCGAAAGTCGGCGCGACGATTCACCGTGCGGTGTGGAAGGGGCTGCGCGACAATTAATACCAACCTGGGGTGATAGGAACCCATTCGACCGCGACGAAGCCAGGCGCGGCGAGCGCCCGGCCATAGGTGGGCCGGACGGGCTCGCCGGACGGCGTCGCACCGCTTGCCCGATGCGCCGCATCGAACTGCGCGCCGCTCCTGGCCGGACAAGCCCGTTCAGCACCATCGAATAGGTCCCTATCACCGCAGGTTGGTATAATGTCGGTGGGCGCCACGATGCAGCCTTGGAATCCGATCAAGACCCGAAGAGGCGGGCCAGCACGGCGACGACGTTGGCCTGTCGGGTGACGCCGAGCTTGGAGCGGATCTGTTTGAGGTGCGACCGCGCGGTGTGTTCGGACAGGCCCTCGCGTCTGGCATAGGCGATGACGCTTTCGCCCTCGAGGAGCGCGACGGCGAGACGCGACTCCGCCGGGGTCAGGCCGGTGGCGGTGCGCACGGTGTCGGCGGTGGGTGCCTGCCAGGAAGCTCGATCCTGAACCGTCAGAACGCCCATCCGATTGGCGTCCTTGCCCGTTGGTGAAACGAAGGCGCGCACGATCAGCGGCCGCGCATTGCCCGGCCGACGGAGCCCAATCGGGCGCGGAAGTTCGAAGTTGAGCCCCGCGGCGACCCGAAGCGTCCGGATCATCATGTCGAACAGAACCGGTCGAGAATCCCGATGTGAGGCCCTCAAGACCCCACGGGTCAGTTCGAGCCCGTCCTTGATCGCGACGATCGCGCGTGCTGGTGCATTCATGTGAAGGACGAAACCGGCGTGGTCGAAAATGATGACGCCGTCGTCGAGGCCGTCCAGGGCGGCAACGATGCCGTCGTCGCCGAGGGTTCTGGCTGACACGAGAGCCTGCAATTCGACCACGCGGCAGATGTGAGGCCCCAGGACTTCCAGGAGCCGGGTTTCCTCCGGGGTGAAGTCGCCTTTGCTGGCCCGGCGCTGAACTGTCGGTGCGGTAATGCCTCCCAGATGCTCAAGCGCCAGGATGCAGGCGTTCCAGCATTCGGGAAACAGCCGGTAGAATTCGTTGTGCACCGGACACTGGGCGATTTCCTGGGCGGTCATCACATCGCCAGTATGGATCAGGCCGCGACGCCGCTGCGACACGATCCGCTGAAGGCGCAGATCCTTGTCGGCGAAATCCTGGGCGAACATGAGCAGGCCTTCCGGGTCGAAGGGCGCCGAGTCGTGGTGAAAGGATCCGTCGTGTCCGACGGCGTTGAATGTGAAGCGATCCGCCCCAGTTGCCGCCGCGACGCGGCCCATTGCGTCTGCCCAGGAATTGGAGCCGTCGATGCTTCCGTAAAGACAGGATAGGGTGTCTTCAACGACCGATGCGCTGGCAGCCATGCAATCGTCTCCCTACCGGATCAGTGCGCGTGCGACTTTCCGTCCTGTCCGTGACGATATGCCCTGCTTAGTGAAGACGCAACTCTAGGGAAATTCGGCAAATGATTAGAAAATAAGTGATTTCAACTTAAAATATATACGATCCCCCAAATGAGGGATGTGTTTTAGCCGGAGTGGGTAAAGCATGAACGCGCGGGTGCCAGGTCTTCGGCGTCCAGTCTCGCCGGAGGGTGCGCCTGATCCTGGATCATCGAGGGAGGGCAGCGTCATGCCATTCTTCGCCGTCATCGCGATCTGCTTGAACTCGACGCCGGTCGAGAAATGCCGAGAGGCGACATCGGTGCATTGGGTGACGATTGCAGAGCCCAGCAATGGCCTGGCCGGCTGCATGCGCGCTGGAATGATCGCAGCCGTCAGGTCGCGACTCCTGCGGGGCGGGGATTATCCCAAAATATTCTGTCGCCCCGCAGCGGCAGAGACGGATGCTGTGGCGAGTCGGAAGCGGTAGCAGCCGCCTACTGATTTCACCCGCGGCGTCCGCGGCGGCCGCGGGAGGTCGCGGTGCTGTTCGTTGCCGCGTCGGATGCCTGTTTGTTGACCAACGGCCCGACCGTGTCGACGATCTCTTCCACCGTCGGTCGCGGTCGCCGGCTGTGAGTGTCGATGGCATGGCGCATGGCGCCGAGATGGTGGGGTGAGGTGCCGCAGCAGCCGCCGATGATGCGGGCGCCGACATCGATCGCAAGGCGCGTATAATCGGCCATCTGCTCGGGCGTTCCGGAATAGACCGTCTGACCGTCGACGAAGCGCGGGATGCCGCAATTGGCCTTGAGCACGATCGCTGCGCCGCTGTCGCCGGTGCCCAATTTCAGACCCGTGGCCAGCATGTCGGAGGCGCCGACGCCGCAATTGGCTCCGATCGCCAGGGGCTTTTCGGCAAGGCCCTCGACCGATTTGTGGAAATCTTTCGGGTGAATTCCCATCATCGTCCGGCCGGCGCTGTCGAAGGAACCGGTGAAGACATAGGGCATATCGCAGGCGACGGCCGCCTCGGCGGCGGCGCGGACCTCTTCGGTCGCCGACATGGTCTCGATCCACGCGACGTCGGCGCCGCCCTCCTTCAGGCCGGCGATTTGCTCGCGGAAGGTCTCGACCGCGTCCTCATAGGACAAATTGCCGAGCGGGGCGAAGATCTCGCCCGTCGGACCGACCGACCCGGCGACGATGACCGGCCGGCCGGCCGCGTCGGCAACCGCCCGGGCGATCTCTGCGGCCTTGCGATTGAGGTCATGGGTGCGATCCGCCGCCTCATGCAGCTTCAGCCGGTGGCGGTTGGCTCCGAAGGAGCAGGTGAGAATGATGTCGGCGCCGTTGTCGACAAAGGCTTGATGCAGCGCCGTGATCCGCTCCGGGTGGCTCTCCAGCCACATTTCGGGGGCCTCGCCGGATTCGAGGCCCACCTCGAAGAGGTTAGTCCCCGTAGCGCCGTCGGCGAGCAGGACGCCTTTTTCCGCGAGCAGGCGGCTGAGCGGATCGGACATGGATGCCTCTTCGTCACGGATCGGAGGGGTCGCCTTTCGGCGATGCGCCACGCGAAGATGGTAACGCCCCCATCCCCTGCGAAGCGAGCTCTATCATGTCAAGCGCGACCTGCATGCCCTCCCCGTCGCGGGGGAAGAGGGGCGCGGTCTGCTGCCCTTGGGGAGACATTTCCACAGCTAAGTCGTTCCTACGGCATCAATTTTCCCGGCAAGCTCTACCAAAGCCACATTTCGTAAGGATAGCTGGTATTTGAGACGAATCACCGTCGCGCGGACTTGCGCCGCGGTGGAAATGGAAGACGGGGAAATGATGTTTGATCGCGCACCCAAGCGGCTTGACCAAGCGGATATGGTCTATGCCGCGGTTCAAGCTCTTTACGCGGAGGGCTACACCCCAGTGCAGATCGAGGACGCCCTGATTCGACAGGCGCCCACCGATCTCGACCTGCTTGCCGAATGCTACCAGTTGCTGTTTGGCGCCGACGACCGACAGCAGACGATCGCCGATCAGGCAGCCTGACGGCCCGCACCGCGGCGTCAGCGCGATAGCCCGGCGCTATGGCGGATGAAACCGTGCCGAGCGTCCCGTTTGCCGTAGCCATGTACCCGTCCGAACGCGCGCCGCCGCCCGGTGATCGAACTCACGACGATCAGCGCAGGCGGAAATGTGGCGCGCGAAGGTGCGGGGGCCTCAGCTCAGCTCGGTCGCGTCGAGCGCGTCCTTGAGTACCGGCGTCACCATCGCAGCCATCAAACCGCGCATGGTCAGCGTGCCAATCGACGCGCCGCTGCCGTTGACGACATGCGCATTGGTGACGCCTTCCTCGCTCATCCGCCGGGCGGCGTCCTCGAGAATGGTACCCTTCTCGACCGGCAGGCTGCCACCAACCGGAGTCTCTCCTTCCGCGGGAGCCGGGTCCATGACCGTTTCCACCTGGACGACTCGTCCCCGGTTCACTTCGCGGACGAAGGACGAGATGTAGTCGTCGGCCGGCTTCAGGACGATTTCCTGACCGGTGCCCTGCTGGATGATCTCACCGTCTCTCAGAATCGCGATGCGCTCGCCCAGGCGCAGCGCCTCGTCGAGGTCGTGGGTAATGAAGACGATGGTCTTGTGAAGCTCTGCCTGCAGGTCGAGCAGCACCGATTGCATGTCGTTTCGGATCAACGGATCGAGCGCCGAAAAGGCTTCATCCATCAGTAGGATGTCGGCGTCGGTCGCGAGCGCGCGGGCGAGGCCGACCCGCTGCTGCATGCCGCCCGAGAGCTGGGCTGGATAATTGTCCTCGTAGCCCTTCAGGCCCACCCGTTCGATCCAGCGCATGGAGCCAGAGTGCTGCTCGGCCTTTGACTTGCCCATGACGTGCAGGCCGTAGCCGACATTGTCGATGACGGTCTTGTGCGGCAACAGGCCGAAGCGCTGAAACACCATGGAGATCTTGTGGCGGCGGAAATCCTGCAACCGCTTGTCGGTCATGGCGAGAACGTCCTCGCCGTCGATCAGAATCTCGCCGCTGGACGGTTCGATCAACCGGTTGATATGCCGGATCAACGTGGATTTGCCCGAACCCGACAGGCCCATGACCACCTGGATGCCGCCCGCGAGCATGTCCATGTTGATATCCTTGAGGCCAAGGACATGGGAATGCTGATCGAGCAGGTCGGACTTCGTCATTCCCTGGCGGACCTTCTCCACCATGGCTTTGTCGTTCGGACCGAACACCTTGTAGAGATTGCGGATCTTGATGGCGACATCAGCCATGGGCGGCCTCCCGGTGACGTTGGAGGCGCTTGCCATAGGCCTGGCTCGCGCGGTCGAAGATGATGGCGATGGCCACAATGGCCATGCCGTTCAGCACCCCTTGGGTGAAGTACTGGTTGGTAATTGCCTGCAGCACCGGCTGTCCAAGCCCACGCACGCCGATCAGCGAGGCGACGACAACCATGGCGAGGGCCATCATGATGGTCTGGTTGATGCCGGCCATGATGGTCGGCAGGGCCAGAGGTAGCTGCACCTGGGTAAGCCTTTGCCAGTTCGACGAGCCGAAGGCGTTGGCGGCCTCGAGTACTTCCTTGTCGACAAGCCGGATGCCGAGATTAGTCAATCGGATGATCGGCGGCATGGCGTAGATCACCACGACGATCAGACCGGGGATCAGGCCGATACCCAGCAGCATGACGATGGGGATGAGATAGACGAAGGACGGCATGGTCTGCATCACGTCGAGGATCGGATTGAGGACCGACTGGACCTTGTCGGAGCGCGACATGAGGATGCCGATGGGCAGGCCGACGACGATCGACAGCAACGTGCACACCACGATGATCGACAGCGTGCGCATGGTGTCTTCCCACATGCCGAAGATGCCGATCAGCATCAGGGCAATAAAGGTGCCTGCGGTGATCCCCTTGGAGCGGCTGGCGAACCAGACGATGGCAACGAGGACGGCGATGACGATCCACCAGGGCGTCTGGAGAAGCAGCTTCTCGAACCAAAGGAGAAAATCGAGAAGCGGTCGGAACAGGGCCTCGATGTCGTTGCCGAACGCGCGCGAAAACGCGCGATATTGTTGATCGATCGCCCGCGACATGAGGCGCAGATTGCGCCCCCCGATCTGGGGAAATTCCGTCAGCCAGTCCAAATGTCAGGTCTCCTCGACGTCCGCTTCCAGTCCCGGCGTTCAACGGCCAATCATGGCCCACTCTTGGGTAGGCGCGGATTCATCCATGGTTACAAAAAAACGGCCGCGGCGACGCCGCAGCCGTCATGTTTCATCGATCGGGACGGCTCAAGGCGTCGTGACCGAGAGCGGTAAGCCACCGGCTATCGCACGCCCGAACTGCCACCGATCGCGTCAAGATCAAAGCGCTTTCTTGATCTTTTCCGCTGCTTCCGGCGAAACCCATTTCGTCCAGATATCCGCGTTGTTCTCGAGGAAATAGAACGCCGTGTCCTCGCCGGTCGCCTGCTGATCTTCCTTCCAGGCCAGCAGCTTGTTGACGGTCGCGTTATCCCACGAGCGGGTGTTGAGATACTCCGCCGCGGCCTCGGATTCCTTGGCCACATTCGGGGTCACGATCGTGAAGACCTCGGATTTGGTCCAGGCGTTGATCTTCGGATCGGCGCAATCGGCAACCGTAGTGCACTTGGTCCACTCCTCCGGGTCGTGCTCGGCGTCGAAGGCCAGCTTCGTCATCGGGTATTTGCCGAGGATGGCGGTCGGCGCCCAATAGTAGCCGAACCATGGCTCCTTGTTCTCGTAGGCCTTGGCGATCGAGCCATCGAGCCCGGCGGCCGAACCGGTATCGATCAGTACAAAGCCCTTTTCCTCGCCCTCATAAGCGCGGAAGAGGTTGGCTGTGGTGATCTGGCAACCCCAACCCGATGGACAGTTGTAGAAGGCACCCTTGGACGGATCCTCGGTCGACGGGAAGAGATCGGGACGTGCGAGCGCGTCGGCGACCGTTTTGATGTCAGGATGCGCCTCGGCGAAGTAGGACGGAACCCACCAGCCTTCCTCGCCGCCATCCGACAGCGCTTCGGCCGCGAATACGACGGTGCCTTCCTCGACCGCCTTGTCGATCTGATCGCGGAACTGATTGACCCACATTTCCGGCGCGACGTCCGGCTCCTGCTTTTCCGTCATCGATGCGAAAGTGGGCATCGTGTCGCCGGGCAGCAGGCGTGTTTTGCAGCCGTATCCTTCCGAGAGGACGAACTGATCGATCGCGGCCAGCACCTCCGCCGACGCCCAGTTCATGTTTGAAATCGTCAATTCGCAGCTTTCCTGCGCCGATGCGCCCGGTGCGAAACCGAATAGGGCGGCTGCGAGAAAGGTGGAGGCGAGAAGTGATTTCATAAGAATTCCTTATTTATTGGGTTTTTCCGAGTATCGTCAGTGACATTTACATTCGCACTCGCGCTCCGCGCGGCGAAGTGGCACGATCCAGCCGGACGATTACATTCGAAAGCGGTCCGCTCCCAGTGCGTTCCATCGCGGAAACTAGAGGGTTCGGGCCTTGAATCCAACATTTTTTTTGGCCGCGGGGCTAAATAGGGCCGCGCGAGCTTGGCGCAGACCCGTTCAGGACGGGGCGGGTGGCCCAAGCGAGACGTGCCGAATCGTGGCTTCGCGGCGACCATGTGGCGGATTCCGTCGCAGCCGTGAGGAAGAGGCTGCCAGGGCTTCTGAGGTTGCCGGATAACCCTGTGCCTGGAGTGGCGCCACGCCCTGCTCCGACGCGTTTTTCCGTCACGGAGAGGCGACGCAATAACCGAACGGTAACGCTTACGGCTTACCGTCGGAGTCGACGCAAGAAGCGCCGCAGCCCCGGATAAGGTATTGCGTACCGGGAAAGCGACCGCGCTCTTGCTCTTGCCGGCCGTCCTCGACAGGGCGAGCACTCATCTGTCGAAAATCGGCCAGTTTACCCCGATGCTTCGCCCCAGCGGTCCGAGACTTTCCTCAGCATATCTTCGAAACAGACCGCCTATCCCTTGGGCCGGGTCACACGTGCACCGGCACCAAATTTTCCACTTCATGGGGCCGGAAGGGCTTGGAAATCCGCGGGACGGTGTCGAGCTGCGCCGGCAGTTGATCCAGACTGCTGGAGATAAAGCAGAATGGCACATTGTTGCGGAGCAGGAGCTGCGCGATCGGAAGCGACGTCTCGCCGCTAGGGCCCAGGACGACGTCGAGCATTGCGAAATCGAGGCCTTCGTTCACGTAGTCGAGGGCATCCGCGACGGTCGCGGCATGAAGAATCTCGGCATCGATTTTTTCCAGCACGATCCCTTCGAGGTCGATGGCGATAATGGGTTCATCTTCGAGAATTAGAATCTTCATGGACGTGACCCTTCGCGTTCTCTCTCCAATGTTCCAGCAGCGCCGTGGTTGCGCCGATCGTGAATATTTTTAGTATTGTTCTCATTATCAACTAACTGTTAACTATGAATTCCCGCCTGGCATAGAAAAACCCGGCGGCGGACGAGTCAAAGTCCCGGTGGGCCGTTGCGGTCACAGAATCAGACTTGATTGGCATGAACAGTCGTGGTCGCCGCGCTGCAGCCCTACAGGGGCGGCGGCGCCTGCTGGCCATGACGCCAGCACGCGGGCGTCGAGAGAGGCGCAGGCGTCAGGAGGCGTGGCTCGCCCGGTGCAGCACCGGAACGTCTGACGGGCTTTCCGCGACGTTGTGCCGGAAGCGTGTCAGGATTTCGGCCGCCGCCTGGTCGGCGGGCATCGGTCGGCCGAAGAAATAACCTTGCAGCTGATCGCAGCCCAGGCTTTTCATCAGCGCCACTTGAGCCTCGGTCTCCACTCCCTCGGTGGTGACCTTCATCTTCAGATGGTGGGCCATGGAGACGATGGTCTCGAGGAGCCGGGAGACGTTCGGTTCGCCGTTTTCCAGGGCGACCATGAAGGATTGGTCGATCTTCAGCTTGTCGAATGGGAAGCGCCATAGGTAGCCGAGTGAGGAATAACCGGTGCCGAAATCGTCCATGTCGATGGATATCCCGAGCGCCCTCAATTCACGGAGCTGCGCGAGAATATCGTCGGAACGGTCGAGCAACAGAGATTCCACGACTTCGATCTCAAGCCTCTTCCCGCTGATGTCGGCCTCTCGAAGAGCCGTCTCGACGATTCTCACCAGATCGCCGTCGCCGAATTGGACCGGGCTGAGGTTGACCGAGACGAAAAGATCCTGCGGCCACTGGGCGATCTGGCGGGTGGCCTCACGGATGACCCAGGTGCCGATCGCCTTTATGTAGCCGCGCGCTTCGGCGATGGGCACGAAAACGGAGGGAGCGATGTATTCGCCGTTTTCGTCACGCAAGCGCAGAAGCGCCTCGAAGCCGAGCAGGCGCGAGCCGTCGCCATTGACGATCGGCTGATAGAAAAGTTCGAAGCTCTCATTCTCCACCGCTGCGCGTACCAACGCCTCGACATAACGACGATGGTGCATCGCCTCGTCCATCGCAGGTTCGAAAAAGACGAGGTTGCGACTTTTATCGGTTTTGTGGTGCAGGTGCGCGATCTCCGCGTGTTTGACCAGTTCGGAGTGGGTGCGCCCGTCCTCTGGCACCATGGCGCAGCCGATAGAGACCCTGGGCTTCACGATTTCGCCCGCGAGTTCGACAGGCTCGCAAATCGCGTCGAAAATGCGTTTGGCCAGTGCCGCAATGTCCTCGATCGAGGTGATGCGGCGGCGCAGAACCGCGAAGTCGTCCGCTCCGATGCGGCCGATGAGATCGCTGGGATCGACGACCGCGGCAAGGCGGGCCGCAACCACCGTCAGTAGTTCGTCTCCGCTGTTTTGGCCAAGCCGGTCGTTGATCTCGGAGAGTTCGTCAAGATCGACGTAGAGATAGCCCATCCGCTCGCGCGTCGCCCGCACGGTGGCCAGAACACGGTCGGTTTCCTCCTGCATTCGCCTGCGGTTCAAGAGGTTGGTCAAGGCGTCGTAATTGGCCAGGAAGTCGATGCGGTCGGCGGCCTCGGCGATCTTGCGTTTGCGGCGCAGGTAGAGCAGCAAAGGCAGTCCGGTTGCCATGAACAGGATGAGCAGCAATGAGACCGAGGCACGGGCAAGCGTGGCTTTGAACGCATAGCGTTGGGCGATCATGTCGGCCACGACGGAAACGTAGCCGATCGTCTTTTCATTCCGAATCAGCGGGGTCAGGAACGAAGGATTGGTGGTTCGGTCATCTTGGACGATCGACCACGCGCCGGGCTTCGTTAGCGTGGTTTTTGAAAGTCGGTCACCCGAGCTGATGCCACCGGGCCGATCGCGCAGCAACCAGTCGTAGCGTTCGGAACGGGATCGGTACACCTCTTGACCATCGCGGTCGAAAACAGCGAAGCTTTCGATCCCCGCCAGATCCGCGATCTTGCGGATCGATGTCTCTGCGTCAGGGGTGCGGGTGATACCGGTCAAAAACGCGTCGACATGGCCTCCCGGCCCCAACAGAAGGCGCGCGAACTCCGCACCGCGGGCGCGTGCACCCGTTTCGACAAGCTCCCCGACAGTCGCCCCGCCGATCATGAACACGCTCGTGACCACGAACGCGGCGATGATTAATCCGCCGAGCAGGGTCGCGCCGTATCGCTTTATCACGCTGAGTAGCATTGCCATCCGCATCGAAGTTCAGGCGCAACGCTAGAACGAAGGTGTAAACAATTGTCGAATTCAGCTTTGGCAGAGAGCCGTTGCAGCCATTTCTTGCCGCCTCGCGTGCCATTCGAGAGCCTTTCTTCGAGAAAGAGCGCTGTGCGTCGCCACTGTCCCAGCTCGCGGTAAAGAACGCAGGGGCACTTCACGCAATCGGCAATTGACCATCCGGGGGGAAGGAAATTAGACTTTTTTGGGGCGAAGACGTTTTGGCGTTCGGGCTGGAGGAACTATCATGAAAAACGGACTGCTTGCCATCGCCATGGTGGCCGGATTCTTTGCATTCGGTATGTCGAGCGCCGCGGCGGGCCTGGTGGCGAAGGTGGATCTTTCGTCGCAGACGCTGACCGTTATCAAGAACGGTAAGGTGATGTATCGCTGGCCGGTCTCGACCGCCAGGAAGGGCTACGTGACCCCCACCGGAAGTTGGCGGCCCAAGCGCACGCACCGCATGTGGTATTCGCGCAAATACGACATGTCGCCGATGCCCTATTCGGTGTTCTACCATGGCGGCTACGCCATTCACGGCACCAACGCGGTCAGCCGCCTCGGTCGTCCGGCATCGCACGGCTGCGTTCGGCTCCGCACCGCCAATGCACGCACCTTCTACTCGCTGGTCAAGACGGTCGGGATGGGCAACACCCGAGTCATCGTCCAGCGTTGATACGCCGCTCGCTCAATGGGTCGGCCGCAAGACCCGCTGCGCGAGATCCGGGGCGTTGGCGGGGCGGGCGACGATCACGGTCACCTTGTGCCCCATCCGCTCGACCCGGTCGGCGTCCGACAGGGCGGAGCGGATCGCGTCGATGCGCCGATCGAAGATTCCGTGCGGCGAGTGGCAGAAGGAAACCGTCCAGCGTCCGTCGGTCGGTTCCACGCAATAGTTCAGTTCTGACGCGTGCATGTACGTGCCTCCATCGCAATCGGCCCGTCAGTGGGCCATCAGCAGCGGGATCGGGCAGTCCCTCAGAAGGGCTCGCGTAACCCCACCAAAAATCATCTCGCGCAGGCGCGAGCGTCCATAAGCCCCGGCGACCAGGAGGTCCGCGCCGACGATCGCCGCCTCGTTCAGCAGCGCCTCGGCCGGGTAGTTCCATTTCGGTAGGTGCCGGACCTCTACCGAAATGCCGTGGCGGGACAGATGCTTGGCCATGTCGGCGGCGGGTTCGATACGCTTTTCCTCGCTGGAGGAAGTTTCCGCGACGGAGACCAGATGCACCTGTCGGGCGCGTTCCAGAAATGGCAGCGAGGCGGCGATCGCGTGGGAACACTCGGTGGTGTCGCGCCAGCCGATGAGGATCGTCTGCGGGTCCTTCGACGTCGCCGCATCCGGTGGGATCACGAGCGCAGCGGCCCCGGCATCGAAGAGAACGGCTTCCAGAATATCCGCCAGCCACCTGTCGCCATTGGGGCGCCCGAGCAGGAAGAGGTCGAGCGAGCGGGCCAGCGTTGCCGTTGCCGGGGCCAGCTCGTGTGGCATCCCGTCAACACGCCGCAATTCCACCGCGAAGTCCAGCTTGTCCAAACGCGCGCGAATCGTCTTCTCGGCGACGTCTCCCGCAGCTGCGCCTTCGGCCCAGATTTCGGCGGGAAGGCCCTCGTAGCCGGGTCCGATCGGGATGAAGGCGGTCGGAATGGGGTTGGCGAAAAAAGCTTCGGCATGGGCGCCGAAGATGGCGCGGATCGTCTGGAGGTGGGCGATCTTCGCCGCATCCTGATTGCCTCCGTCGAGATGGACCGCAAGGTCCGCGATGCCGTGCGAACGATCGCGTCGGCTTCGAGACGATGGCGCGCCTTCGAAGTCGGGCGCCCTCGCGCCGCCTTCAGCCCCGGCCCGCATTCCGATGGTGCCCATGGGGTGACCCTTTCGCTTGTCGGAGTATTGCTCCATTCGAAAGGACTTTCCACGCTCTCGTGGGCCGCAACCTTGATCCCGGTCAATTGGCGGACGATTTCGTGCCCGCTTTCTCGGCCGGCTCGACCGTAGCGCGGCTACGCTCCTCGCCGCGCTCCGCGTGGATCACCTCGGCAAACCGACAAACAGAACCGTGTCCTTATTATCGTCCGAGGCTCTAACGCTTGGCCAGTGGCTTCGATTGCCAGCGGTCGTGAAACCACATCCATTGTTCCGGGTGTTCGCGCACCCAGCCTTCAACCGTATCGTTGAGCAGCTGGCATGTCGCCGCGACGTCGATTTCTCCGGTCGCGTCCCGAGGCAGGTCCAGCCGCGGCTTCAGTTCGAGGCGATAGCGGCCGTTCGGCAGCCGGATCGAGCGCGCCGGGTAGATTTCGCAGTCGAACTGGCGGGCGAGCTTCGGCAGCAAGGGGTTGGTCTTGCAGGGGCGGCCGAAGAACGTCGTCTCGGCGCCTTTGCGGAATTTCTGATCGACCAGCATGCCGACCGAGCCGCCGCGCTGTAAAACGCCGGCAAGCGACCATGCGGCGCCGGCTTTGGAGGGGACGAGATGTCCGCCGCTGGTCCGGCGGGCCGACTGGACCTTCTTGGCGATATAGCGGTTGTTGGGCTGGCGGAAGAGGGCCGTGAACTCGAGATCGAAGGCCGCCGCGCCGATCGGCAGCAGCTCGAAGCAGCCGAGATGGCCAGTGAAGAAGATGAAGGGCCCCTTGCGCTCGCGCAATTCCAGGAATGTGTCGACGCCTTCGACCTCGATGCGCCCGGCGCCCGGCTTTTCCGGGTCGAAGTCGAAGAGATCGTCGAGAAACACGAACTCCGCGGCGATACGGCCCATCTGCCCCCAGTTCTCCCGGGCGATGCGTTCGACCCAGGCTTCATCCTTCTCCGGATAGGCTTGGCGCAGATTGTCCTTGGCGAGCCGGTGGCGCGGCGTCAGCGGCCCCAACAGCCGCGCCGTGCGGTCGGCGAGGGCGAGGCCGGTTTCGGCCGGCAACAGGCGAACCAGCCGGAGAAGCCCGAACAGAAGCTGGGCGACGACATAGTCCGCCGCCCGTTTGCCCCTTAGAGCGAGGCGTGTGGCAGTCGGATTCATGCGGCGACGGTGTCCGTGCCCTCAGCCTCGAGATCGAGAACGATCTTGCCGAAGACCTCGCGCGCTTCCATGCGCTTCAACGCGACCTCGATCCCATCGAAGCCGATCCGCGTGTCGATCACCGGATGGACCAGGCCGCGCGCCATCTTCTGCATGGCGTCGCGCATGTTTTCCATGCGGCAGCCGAAGGAGCCCAGCAGCCGCAGCTGCTGCTGGAACAGCATCATCAGATTGACCTCGGTCGAGATGCCGGAGGTCGAGCCGCAGGTGACCAGCCGCCCGCCACGCTTCAGGCACAGCATCGAGGCCGCGAAGGTATCCTTGCCGACGTGCTCGAACACCACGTCGACCCCCTTTTTCTTCGTGAGCTTGCGGGTGACGCCCTCGAAGCGGTCCTTGCGGTAGTTGATCACATGGTCGGCGCCCAGCGCCTTGGCGCGCTCGATCTTGTCGTCGGAGCCAACCGTCGTGATGACCGTGCAGCCCATCTTCTTGGCGAGCTGGATCGCGGCCGAGCCGATGCCGGAGCCTCCGGCATGAATCAGGATCGTCTCGCCCGGCTCGAGCTTGGCATTGTCGAACAGCATGTGCTCGACGGTGCCGAAGGTGACCGGCGCCAGCGCCGCTCCGATCGCGTCGCAGCCCGGAGGGGCTGGGACGAGCAGCCGGGCCGGCAGGTTGACCCTTTCCTGCGCGAAGCCGTCGAGATGGAAGCCGTGGACGCCCCCGACATGTTCGCAAAGATTGTCCCGGCCTTCGCGGCAGGGGCGACAGAGCCCGCAGGTGCGCGCGCCATAGATCGACACGAGTTGGCCGGGCAGCACCGAGGCGACGCCCGGACCGATCGCCGACACGACACCGGCGGCCTCGGCGCCGACGACCAGCGGCATCTTGCGCTTGGCGAACGCCATGCCGCGCCAGCCCCAGACGTCGATGTGGTTGAGCGCCACTGCCTTGATCGCCACGGTGACCTCGCCGGGGCCGGGCTCGGGCGGCGGGGGCAGGTCGACCACTCTCAGGTCGCGGTCGCCGACGAGTTGCAATGCCCGCATGATACTACCTCAGTCTGGATCACGATGACATTCGATCGGTTCGCCCCAATCCCATGTGATCGAATTTCGCAATTGAAAGCGAAAGAGACGCAGGACACCGTTCCTGCTCTTGCTTGCGCTCTTGATGTTGTGGAACCGGCGGTCAGGCGCGCGGTTCGCGCCCGATGACGAGACAGACGTTCTGGCCGCCGAAGCCGAAGGAATTGGACAGCACCGCGCGGATATCGGCCGAGCGTGCGGTGTTCGGTACCGTGTCGAGAGGGATTGCCGGGTCCGGATTGTCGTAGTTGATCGTCGGCGGCAGCACGCCGTGTTGCAGCGACAGCACCGAGAAGGCGGCCTCGATCGCTCCGGCCGCGGTCAGCGTGTGGCCGATCATCGACTTGTTCGATGAGATCGGGGTCGTCTTCAGCGCCTCGCCGAAGATGGCGCCGAGGCCCGTCGCTTCCATCCGGTCGTTTTCCGGGGTCGAGGTCCCGTGGGCGTTGATATAGTCGATGTCGGTCGGCTCCATGCCGGCGTCGGCGATTCCGGCCTTGATGGTCGCGATGATCGGCGAGCCGTCGGGCTTGGAGCGCGTGCGGTGGAAATCGTCGGCGCGCTCGCCGCAGCCGTGGATGATGCCGAGAATCTTGGCCCCGCGTGCCTTGGCCGCCGTCAGCGACTCCAGGACGAGCGCGCCCGCGCCCTCCGCCATGACGAAGCCGTCCCGATCCTTGGAGAAGGGCTTGGAGGCCTTTTCCGGCACGTCATTGTTGGTCGACAGCGCCGAAAGCAGCGAAAAGCGGATCACCGATTCCGGCGTGATCGAACCATCGGTGCCGATCGCGATCGCCCGCTCGGTCTCGCCGCGGCGGATCGCCTCGACGCCGAGCTGGATGGCGCTGGCGCCCGAGGCGCAGGCGGTCGACAGGGTGATCGGCAGGCCACGGGTTCCGAGCCGATCGGCCAAGAGCTCGGAGATCCGGCTGCACTGGGTCAAACGGTAGATCGCGGGATTGGGGTGGCGCCTGGCCACTTCCAGCAGCCGGTCGTAGCCGGCCTCCTCGCGTTCGGCGCCGTCCATCGCGTCGAGGGCGAGGCGATGCTGCCATTCCATTTCCACCGGCGGCGCGGCCAGGAACAACGGTCCGCCAAAGTCTTCGTCCGGCAGGCCGGCCATCCGGATCGCCTCGGACCCGGCGGCTTCGGCCATGGCGTAGGACAGCGTCGTCGAGGTGTCGTTCTCCGCTCCCATGAAATCGACGGAGCCGGAAATGGTCGTCCGCAGCCCCTCGGTCGAGAACCGCTCGATGCGGTGAATGCCCGAGCGGCCCGAGGACAGCGCGGCCCAATTGTCCTCGACGCCGCGGCCGAGCGAGGACACGATGCCAAGCCCGGTGATCGCGATCACCGGACGGCCCAGGAAATCGGTCTCCGCGGCGGTCACATTGGCGCTCATGATCTGATCCTCACAATCTGCGGCCGTCCACGGCCTCGAGCAGACAAGCGCCCTCGGCATGCAGATGGCCGATCGCGGTCACGACCGCCCGGCGGGGCCGTGCCGATGCCGGCTGTTCCTCGCCGGGATCGAGCGGCGGCAGCGCCTCGCCGCGCGACAGCGCACCCGCAGCCAGCGCGATCCCGGCCGGCAGCTGCGCCTCGAAGGAATGGCCGAGCAGCGTTCCATAGGCCCGGACCGGCGCGCCCGGAAAGGTTTTTTGCAGAACACTGCGTTCGATGGCCAGAAGATCGGCGATACCCGTCGCGCCCGACAGAACCAGCGTCTCTTCCGCCGGCCCCTGCTGCGGCGGCAGAACGGCCTCAAAGCGCGCCTCGGTCGCGGCCGTCTCGCGGCGGCCGCGGTCGCCGGTCGCGGTGACCAGTCGGGCATAGGCGAGGGCCGATCGGGCGGCGGCATGCTCGGCCGATTCCAGGATGACGAAGGCACCGACGCTGCCGACGGCGATGCCGTCATGGGGCGCCACGCGGGACGACACCGGGCGCCACTCGTCCTTGAGCATCAGCCCGGCGAGATCGAAGTTGAGGATCAGATCCTTGCGCTCGGCCGAAAATGCGCCGCCGACGAGACAGATGTCGCTCTGGCCGGATGCGATCCGGGCTCTGGCCGAGGCGAACGCCGAAATCCCCGCCGCTTCCTCGCCCATGAAGGTGCGCGACGAGCCGGTGACCTTGTGGACGATTGAGATGTTGCCCGCGAGGAGGTTGGAAAGCTGCGTCAGAAACAGGGTGGGGCGCAGTTCCGTCGACAGGGTTTCGTTGACGATGCGGTCGCGGTCGTTCGATCCCCGCGCTCGCTCCATCACCAGCGCGTCGACGGTCATGTCGCGCTCGCCGCCACCGGCGGCTACCACCATGTCGATCTTGCCGCGAACCGCCTCGTCGGCCGGGATGCCGGCATCGTCCAAAGCCAGGCCGGCTGCATAAGTCCCCAGCTTTTGCCAGGTCTCCATCTGGCGCTGGTCGCCCTTTTTCGGGATCTGGCCGGACCAGTCGATTGGGGGCAGGGGATGGACGAAATAAGGCGCGTAGGCCTCGGCCTCGATCCTGGGCTGCGGGGCGGGTCCACGCCCGATCGCGTCGAGATGGGCCGCGATCCCCTCGCCGATAGAGGACACCAGCCCGATACCGGTGATGACGACGTCCCTGGCACTCTCAGTCATGCGATTGTTCCAAGCTTCCGGATCGTTCCGTCTCCCAGCGGCGCGATCGGTCTGTAACGTCCTCCGCTCCAAAGCATGCGACCGGACAGCCGCGTCAGCTGTCGGACCCCGTCACGCTGCCGTCCCACGTCCACGGCATCCGTCGGGTGGATTGGGCGAACCCGCGGGGCTGTAGCAGCCACGCGATAGTTCGTGTGCCTCAGCCTGCCTTCGCCGCGCGCAGCTCGTCGATCTTCGCGCAGAGATTCTTCAGCACGAAGTATTCCTCCGTCGGAACGTCGCCGTCGTTGACCTCCTGGGTCCATTTCTCGAGCGGAATCTTGATCCCGAACTCCTTGTCGATCGCGAACACGATGTCGAGGAAGTCCAGCGAATCGATTCCGAGGTCGTCGATGGTGTGACTTTCCGGAGTGATCTGCTCGCGGTCGATCTCGCTGGTCTCGGCGATGATATCCGCGACCCGGTCGAAGGTTGAAGACAATGATTTATCCTTGTCTGATGGTCCATGTCGAATTTGGCGCGAAGCTATAGGGAATTCGGCGTGAAATGCAAAGCCGCGATCACCCCGTGCCGGCACAGCGGGCGCGATGCTGGTGCAGGGGTGTCGAAAGTGTGGGGTGTGAAGCGCGGAGCTTTTGTCTGATTGTCGCATACCCGCCGGCATCGGCGCGCTCGGCCCATTCCGTCCGCGATCGGAGGGATGTCTTCAAGGCTAATAGGTTGCTTGCCGTGAGCCGCTCGGCGGAGATGGCCCGTGCTTTGTCGAGCCCGCTCCGCCAACGGATCACCGCAGGTTGGTGTCAGATGTTCTTCACCACCGTTTCGAGCATGTCACGCACCTGACCGGCGACCGACTTCAGTTCCGCGTTGTCGATAGCCTCCATCGAGGCCTGCGGATCGACCGCGCTGACCTCGACCCCGTTCGGTCCAGTCTTTCGCACGATCACGTTGCAGGGAAGCATCGCTCCCACACGCGGCTCGAGGCCGATGGCCTGATGCGCCATGCGTGGGTTGCAGGCCCCGAGGATCAGATAGTCGTCCATGTCGATGTCGAGCTTCTTCTTCATCGTCGCCTTGACGTCGATCTCGGTCAGAACGCCGAAGCCCTGGTCGGTAAGCGCCGATCGGGTGCGTTCGACGACGGCATCGAAGCTCTCCGCGTCGAAGACCCGGTTGATCGTATAGGACATTTAACGTCTCCTTTTGAAAACAGGTTCAGCGGCTCAGATATTTCACCAGCGCGAAGATCGCCAGGATGACGACGACGAGCAGCAGCAGCATCCATAAACCGCCGAACCCCATGCCGCCGCCCATCCAACCAAATCCGTCCATCATCGGTTCCCCTTCGCTGTTGCTTGCCGGCGCCACGCGCTCTGGCGTTTCCTGTGTGGCCCAACCGGGACGTAGGGCCAATGATCTGAATCAACAGGCCTGATGTGCCTTCTCCTTCCGGCTGTCGCAGGCCGCCGACGCGAGCAAAGCCTGGCGCGAAGCGCCGGAAACGCTTGCATCCGAGCGATCAAGCGGAACAGTCGGCGCGATTGCAACGTTTGCTGGAAAGGACCGGATCACTTTTCAACGATCGGCTTCGCGCGGCTCTCGGCCAAGGCGGGCCGATCGCGGCAAGCCGGAGATGACGTCGAACTCTCCAGGTGTAGGGCAACGATTGATGAGCGCGAACAAGACCGAGGGCCGAACCCTTTTTCTTACCAACCGGCTAATCCGGGCGGCGACCGCGCTTGGCCGGATCACTGCCCAGGTTCACAGGGATGAGCACGGCCTTACGGCCCCGGAGTTCAGCGTGCTGATCATTCTCGGCGCCGCTGACGGTAAGGCATTCACCTCCTCTTACATCGTCGAAACGACGGCGATGGATAAAACCAAGGTCAGCCGGGCGGTGTCGTCTCTCGATCGGCGCGGTTGGCTGGGCCGCAGCCGGGCGACGGCCGACCGGCGTTTCGAATATCTGACCCTGACCGAGGCGGGCAGGCGTGCCTACCTGGCGCTTATCCCCAAGGTCGAGGAAGCCGAAAATCGGGTGCTGAGCGAATTGAGCGCGGAGGAACTCGCCGGGCTCGAACGAGGGCTGGCAGGTCTCGATCGCGCCCTCGACCAGGAATAGCGGCAACCGCGGGTCCCCCAATCTCGCGTCGATGTCCCCGTCGATGCGTCGCGACTTGGCAGGCCGAGCGCCAATCGCTACCTAACGGGGATGCAGCCGCTCCTAAATTCAGATGGCGTCGACCGCCGCTTTGCCGTCGCGCCGATGATCGACTGGACCGATCGCCACTGCCGGTTCTTTCACCGTCAGTTGAGCCGGCGCGCGTTGCTCTACACCGAGATGATCGTCGCCGATGCGATCCTGCATGGCGATGCCGAGCGGCTCCTGGGCTTCGATGCGGCGGAACATCCGGTGGCGCTGCAAATCGGCGGTTCGGACCCGGACAAGCTGGCGCGTGCCACCCGGATCGCCGCCTCATACGGCTACGACGAGATCAACCTGAATGTCGGCTGCCCGTCGGACCGGGTCCAGTCCGGCACCTTCGGCGCCTGTCTGATGCGCGAACCGGGCCATGTCGGCGAATGTCTGGCGGCGATGGCAGAGGCCAGTGCCGTCCCGGTGACGGTCAAGTGTCGGCTCGGCGTCGATGATCAGGACCCCGAAGAGGCGCTCGACTGGCTCGCCGACGCGGCCGTGGCGGCTGGCGTCGCGGGTATCTGGGTCCATGCGCGCAAGGCCTGGCTGGAGGGTCTCAGCCCGAAGCAGAATCGCGACATCCCGCCGCTCGACTATGATCGGGTGCATCGGCTGAAGCAGCGGCTTCCCGATATCTTCGTGGGCCTGAATGGCGGCGTGAAAACCCTTTGCGAGGCCGAGGCGCAGCTTTCGCACGTCGACGGCGTGATGATGGCGCGCGCCGCCTATCAGACGCCGGACCGGCTCGTCGACGTCGACGCCCGCTTCTTCGGCGACGCGCCCCAAGCCAGCGATTTTGCCGTGCTGATCGACACCATGGCAGCCTACGCCGCCCGGCACATCGCGCAAGGCGGCCGGCTCGGCCAGGTTACGCGGCACATGATCGGGCTGTTCCACGGTATGCCCGGAGCGCGGCGTTGGCGGCAGATCCTGTCCGAGGGCGCAAGCCGCCCCGATGCGGGGCCGCAGCTGCTCCATGAGGCCTTTGCCGCCGTGCGGATCGAGGCTGTCGGGCGCGCCGCCGCTTGATTCCCACGGCCCCGGCCGATCTTTCGCCCTTCGATGCGCTGAAACAGGGATGCAAATGGCGCGCCGACGGCCTATGACGCGCCATGCTTTCGCTCGATATCGCCTCCCTTGCCGCCCTGGCCTTACCGATCGTCGCGGCCGCGGCGGCCGCCGGCTTCCTCGCCGGTCTGTTTGGCGTCGGCGGCGGGGCGATCTTTGTCCCCGTGCTCTACCAGACCTTCGAGGGACTCGGCGTCAGTCACGCCGTCTCGATGCATCTGGCGATCGGCTCTTCCGTCGCGATCATCATTCCGACCTCGCTGCGCTCGCTGGCTTCGCACTGGAAGCGGGACGCGGTCGACTGGACGCTGCTAAAGGGCTGGACGATCGCCATACCGCTCGGCGCCGTGGCCGGCGCTTATATTGCCGCGTCAGCTACGTCGGCGGAACTGCGGGCAATCTTCGCGGCACTCGCCTTCACGCTCGGATTGAAGCTGATCTTCGGGCGTGTCGGGTTTTTGCTGGGCTCGGACCTGCCGGGCCTTGCCGGACGCTCGGTCGCCGGCTTCGTCATTGGGTTGATGTCGTCGCTGATGGGGATCGGCGGCGGTATTCTCAACAACACCTTCATGACACTCTACGGCCGGCCGATGATCCAGGCGGTGGCGACCAGCGCCGGAGTCGGCGTCTTGATCTCGATCCCTGGCGTCCTCGCCTATATCGCCGGCGGCTGGGGCAATCCGTTGCTGCCGTCGTTCAGCCTGGGTTTCGTCAGCCTCGCCGCCGTCGGCCTCGTCGCCCCGGCCTCGATTCTCGCCGTGCCGCTCGGCGTGGCGTTGGCGCACCGGCTGACCCGACGCCAGCTTGAACTCGGCTTCGGCACATTCCTGCTGATCGTCGCGGCGCGCTTCGCCTACAGCCTGCTGTGAGCGTCCATCACACGACCTAATCGGTGAGGATCAGCCGGTCGCCACGGAAGTCGAAGGAGGTGAGGGTGTTGAGGAAGCTCATGCCGAGCAGCGCCGACCCGAGACCATTGCTGTCGGTTACCGCCCCTGGCACGTCGTGGCGGACAATGTCGCCGACGCGAACGGCATCCAGCCGGATCGGCGCCGCACGGGCGATGCCGTTCGCCGTCATCACCTCCTGGGAATAGCGCAGGCGTGCGGTGTCGATGCCTATGCTCTCGGCGGTGCCGCGGTCCATGGCTACGATCGAGGCGCCGGTGTCGACGATGAAGGAGATCGGCTTGCCGTCGATCGAACCGTCGAGTCGGAAATGGTCGTCGATCCCGCGTAGCGCCATGAACCGCTTGCCCTCCGGCGCGCCGACCGCGACCAGCGTTCCCGGGACCAATGCGGCCATCAGACGGTTCTTCAAGCCGGCGAGGTCAGGCAGAAAGGTGTAGAGCCCGATCAGGGCGACGAAAGCGAGAAACCACATCGCGGCACCCCGCAAGGCCTCGCCAAGCCGGGTGCGCAGCATCAGCACCGCCGTCGAGGCCAGCGCCAGGCCCCAGGCGCCATAATAGGCAAGGCTGGCGAACTGGTTGTCATCCAGCCCGACGATCTGGCCGTCGGTGTTGAGCACCAGTGCGAGACCGGCCGCGGCCAGGAGGCCGAGGATGATCCAAAGGAGCCGGCCGCTACGCATCGCCGCCAGCGTCCGTTTCACGCCGCTCGCGGGTGCGCCGGGAGCGGGCGGTCTCGCGCCGGGCCGGCCGCTCGACGCCCGCCAGCCGGGCAGGCAGCATGTCCATGACTGCCCGGCGGTCCTTGGACGAGATGGCGGTCCAGCCGGCGATCTCCGCACCGGTCCGGCCGCAGCCGAAGCAATAGCCGGTCTTCGGGTCGAGCACGCAGACGAGGATGCAGGGGCTTTCGATGCTCATGGTCCTCAACGGCTCCGGTGACAGCCAAGGTCGTTCACAGGCGTTGATATGGCGAGCGTCCGGAGACGGAACAAGCAAAAAATCCGTCGATCGGGCACTGCGCGACCGTTCACTCCTGCTCGTCGAGCGCCGGCATCACCTCGAGAACGCGGGAATTGGGGAAGATGGCGATCGCCTCGGTGCCTTCGCGCAGGCGCGACAGGAGTTCGAAGCTGCCGTCGTGCATCTTGACCAGCGCCTGGACGATCGGCAGTCCAAGACCGGTGCCCTGTTCGGCGCTCTTGATTGCGATTGAGCCCTGGCCGAAGGACGACAACACGACCGGGATTTCCTCCTCGGGAATGCCGGGACCATTGTCCTTGACGGAAACATACTGGCCGCCACCGGCCGTCCAGCCGACGCGCAGCACGATTTCGCCGCCGCGCGGGGTGAATTTCACCGCGTTCGACAGAAGATTGATGATGATCTGGCGCAGCGACCGCTCGTCCGCCCACATCGCCGGCAGGTCCTTCTCGAACTCCGAGCGCACAACGAGATTCTTCGCCTCGGCTTTGACCTTGATATAGCCGATGCAGGCGCGGGCGATCGGCACGAGGTCGATGGCTTCCTCGTCAAGATTGTATCGTCCCGCCTCGACGCGCGAGAGATCGAGGATCTCGTTGATCAGACCGAGGAGATGCTGGCCGGACGCATGGATGTCGGCGACATATTCCTTGTAGGAATCATTGCCGACCGGCCCGAGGATCTCGTTGCTCATGACTTCCGAAAAGCCGAGGATGGCGTTGAGCGGCGTGCGCAACTCGTGGCTCATCGTCGCAAGAAAGCGGGATTTGGCCAGATTGGCTTCCTCGGCACGCAATCGCGCTTCGTCGGACATGACGCGGGCGATGTCGAGTTCGGTGATCAGCTCATCTTTTTCACTTTGATGCTTCAATTGCGCGATCGCGGCGCGGCGCAATGTCTCCGCGACCACGGCGAAGAACGGCACGGCGCCGATCAGCACGGCGTGCATGGCGCCGAGAACCGGTTGCGGGGCCGCGACGATGCCGTAGCCGAGCACCAGCACCGTCGGCAGGAAGGTGAGGGGGACCACCGCCTTCAAGGTCGAGGAGATCATCGCGATCATCGCGATCGCCAGGAACAGCACCGTGAACTGAAAAATTTCGAAGCGAAGCGGCGCGCAATCGGCGCAGGACAGCGTCGCGAGATAGGCCCATGAAAGCCCGGCGACGACATGGCCGACAACGAAGAGCTTGGCCCAGCGTGAGACATCGAACCGTGCTGAGACATCGGTTGCGAAACGCCGCGAGGCGAGCACCAGAGCCAGGTAGCCGAGAAGCGCGAAGCCGGTCCACAGCACCGCCGGCAGCGGACCGGTGAAGACCGACAGGCCCAGTCCGGTCAGGATGACCGGCAGCGGCAGCACGATGGCCGCCGCCTGCAGCGCGGCGGCATGCTGGGTCAGGAGCTCGCGGTCGAATCCCGGCGCAAGACCGCCGCGTGACGACAACCGCTCGCGCGTTGCCTTGAGCGTCTTGGCGATATCGCCACTGCGTGCGGCGCGCGGCCGCTCGACGACGGCATGATGATAACTGGGCGGTGCTGCGACTGACATGAAACTCGATCGATCGCCTGGATACGCTTGATGACCAGGCCATCCTGTTTCGAGAAGCTTAAAAAAATGCCTTAAGAAAGAACGAAAAAGCCGATTGTTCTGTGGAAACCGCGCGGCGGGTCACCCGTTCCAGGGTTGTGTGTCCTTTCGGACGACGAACGCCCTTGTGCCGCGCCGCCTTGGCAGCGGGGCCGCACCTGCCTAAACCATTGCCGATGAAACGGGATCGGGAGATGACGGAATGAAACTGTTCGACGGCGGGCGCGCGCCCAATCCGCGCCGGGTGCGGGTCTATCTGGCCGAAAAGGGTATCGAAATCCCGGTCGAGCCCGTCGATATGGGCGAGTTGGGTCACAAATCGGATGAGATTACTAGCCGTAACCCCTTGCAACGACTTCCTGTTCTCGAACTCGACGACGGCACCTGCCTGACCGAGTCGATCGCCATCTGCCGCTATTTCGAGGAAGAACATCCCGAACCGCCGCTGTTCGGAACCGGCGCACTCGGGACGGCCAAGGTAGAGATGTGGAACCGCCGGCTCGAGCTCGGCCTCCTCCAGCCGGTGGCCGCGGCGTTCCGTCACACCCATCCGGCGATGGCCACATGGGAAGTGCCGCAGGTCGCAGAATGGGGCGAGGCGAACCGGCCGAAGGCGCTGGAATTTCTCAAGCTGTTCGATGCGCATCTGGCGGACAACCGATTCGCGGCGGGCGATGCCTACAGCCTCGCCGACATCACCGGCCTGATCGCGATGGATTTCATGAAGCCGGCGAAGATCACGCCGCCAGAGGATCTGGAGAATGTCCGTCGTTGGTACGCCGAGGTCTCCGCGCGGCCGAGCGCCAAGGCCTGAGCATTAGAGCGGTGAGAGACGATCCGACAGCGCTCTATCACACGATCCGCACCTGCCGGATCTGCCGCGAGGCGCCGCTCGGCCCGCGGCTTCCGATCGAGCCGAACCCGGTGCTGGCGATCTCGCCGACCGCGCGCCTCGTCATCGCCGGGCAGGCGCCCGGCAACCTCGCTGACAAGACGACCAAACCGTTCAACGATCCGTCGGGCGTGCGGCTGCGGGATTGGCTGGGGATCGGACCGGACGTCTTCTACGATCCGGCGCGGGTCGCGATCGTGCCGATGGGCTTCTGCTTTCCGGGATATGACGGCAAGGGCGGGGACTTGCCGCCCCGCAAGGAATGCCGGGCGACGTGGCACGAGCGGGTGATGCGTGCGATGCCGCAGATCGAGCTGGTGCTGGCAATCGGCATGTATGCCCAGCGTTTCCATATCGCCGGCGGCGGCGCGCGAACGCTGACCGAGACGGTCTCCGACTGGCGCAACATCCTCGCCGGGCAGGGGCGCTTCGCGCAGGTATTGCCGTTGCCGCATCCCTCCTGGCGCAACAATGTCTGGCTGAAGCGCCATCCTTGGTTCGCGTCCGAGCTTCTGCCGGAACTCAAGCGGCGGGTTGCGGAACTTGTGTGAACGCACGCTTGGCGACCCTACCGGTTTTGGCGCGCCTCCTGTAATCCTCTGAGCGCAGGACAGGGAGTAAGGCGTCGATGGACCGGCTGGACAAGAAGATACTGAGGCTGCTGCAGGAGAACGCGACGCTGGCGGTCGCCGACGTCGCCAAGCGAGTCGGCCTGTCGACGACGCCGTGCTGGCGGCGCATCCAGAAGCTCGAGGAAGAGGGCGTGATCAAGCGGCGGGTGGCGATCCTCGATCCGGTCAAGGTCAACGCACGGGTCACCGTCTTCGTTTCGATCCGCACCAGTTCCCACTCCAACGAATGGCTAAGGCGGTTCTCCGAGGTGGTCGGCGAGTTTCCCGAGGTGGTCGAGTTCTACCGCATGAGCGGCGACGTCGATTATCTCCTGCGCGTCGTGGTGCCGGACATCGCCGCCTATGACGCCTTCTACAAGCGGATGATCGCCAAGATCGAGATCCGCGACGTCTCCTCGTCCTTCGCCATGGAGCAGATCAAGTACACGACCGAAATGCCGCTCGACTACATGGTGCTGGACAAGGAACCGCGGGAGAGCTGACGGCGGCTCCCGGAAGGAAGCCGCCGCCGTGCCGCTCAACGCTTGAGCCGCGCCAGCAGCGACGACGTGTCCCAGCGCTTGCCGCCCATATTCTCGACGTCAGCATAGAACTGGTCGATCAGCGCAGTGACAGGCAGGGTCGAGCCGTTGCGCTTGGCCTCGTCGAGGCAGATGCCGAGATCCTTGCGCATCCATTCGACCGCGAAGCCATGCTCGTAATGGCCCTGGTTCATGGTCTTGTGGCGGTTCTCCATCTGCCAGGAGCCGGCGGCCCCCTTGGAGATGACGCCGACCACGGTCTCGATGTCGAGCCCGGCGTTCTGGCCGAAGGCGATCGCTTCCGACAGCCCCTGGACGAGCCCGGCGATGCAGATCTGGTTCATCATCTTGGTAAGCTGGCCGGAGCCGGCCGGGCCCATCAGTCCGACCATCTTGGCATAGGCCTCGATCACCGGCTTGGCGGCGTCGAAATCCGCCTGTTCGCCGCCGCACATCACCGTGAGCGCGCCGTTCTCGGCGCCGGCCTGACCGCCCGACACCGGGGCGTCGATGAAGTTGAAGCCCTTTTCCCGCGCCGCCGCGTCGAGCTCGCGGGCGAGCTCCGCCGAAGCGGTGGTGTTGTCGATCAGCGTTGCGCCCGGCTTCATGCCGGCGAAGGCGCCGTCGTCACCAAGTATGACCGAGCGGACGTCGTCGTCATTGCCGACGCAGGAGAACACGAACTCGGCGTCCTTGGCGGCTTCGCGCGGCGTCGCGGCATGGGCGCCGCCATGCTCCGTCGCCCATTTTTGCGCTTTCCCGGCCGAGCGATTGAACACGGTGACGTCGTGCCCGCCCTTGGCCTTGAGGTGGCCCGCCATCGGATACCCCATCACGCCCAATCCGATGAATGCTACCTTCGCCATGTCGCGTTCCTTGTGATCTTGCTCGCTGAGGGTGAGAAGTTAGGCGGGTGCGGATTTTTTGCAAATCCAAACGCTACCGCTTGAGATGCCGGGTCAGCCGCCGCTCGACGAAATTCGTGGCGTGACGCAGAGCCTCGACGATGGACAGATACAGGAGCGCCGCCCAGACATAGGTCTGGAAGTCGAAGGTGCGCGAATAGGCCTGCCTTGTCTCGCCGAAGAGGTCGTAGACGGTGATGATCGCGACGATCGCCGAGGCCTTGATCATCAGGATGATCTCGTTGGCGTAAGGGCGCAGCGCGACGATCATCGCCTGGGGCATGACGATCTTCCAGAAGATCACCAACCGGTGCAGGCCGAGCGAGCGTGCACCTTCCAACTGGCCCTTCGGCACGCTCTCGATGCCGCCGCGCAGGATTTCCGCCTGATAGGCGGCCGTATTGAGCGAAAGGGCGAACAGCGCGCAGTACCAGGCTTCGCGGAAGAACCACCACAGCCCCATTGTCTCGAAGGCGCCGCGGAACTGGCCGAAGCCGTAATAGACCAGGAAGATCTGGGCCATCAGCGGCGTGCCACGGAAGAAATAGACGAAGACAAAGGCCAGCGTCCGCGGGACGGGATTCTTCGCCATGCGGCCGAGCGCCACCGGCAGCGAAACGATCGCGCCGCAGACGAAGGAAATGACGACCAGCGAGACGGTGATCCACAAGCCCGACAGGTAGGAGGGGCCGAAGCGGGTAAATAGGCTCGGGTTCCAGACGCTGGCGATATAGGCGACGAGCCCGGCGGCGATGGCGATCCAGAGGCCGAGGGCGACGATGCCGCCGACGCCGCGCTTCGGCTTGACAGCGGCCGGGGCGGCAAGCGCCGGCGCGCTCACTTGGCCATCTCGCCGCGCTTGGCCCATCGATCGATCCCGCCGATTGCCGCCGAGGAGAGAATCGTCAGGACCAGATAGAGCACGATCGCCACGCCGAAGAACAGAAAGGGTTCGCGGGTCACCCGGGCGGCGATCTGTGTCTGACGCATGAGCTCGGCAAGACCAATGACCGAGACCAGCGCGGTGTCCTTCAACAGGTTCATCCACTGATTGCCGAGGCCGGGCAGGGCGATGCGAATGAGCTGCGGCAGAATGACCAGCACCATGGTCTGCGACCGGCGGAGGCCGAGGGCCGCCGCGCCTTCTCTTTGCCCCTGCGGAATCGCCCGAAAGGCCGACAGGAACACCTCGCTGGCGAAGGCGGCGAAGACGAAGCCGAGGGCGACCATGCCGGAGACGAAGCTCGACAGAGCCAGACTCGGCAGTCCTGTCGCATCGGTGAGCGACTTCAGCGCGCCGTTGACGCCGAAATAGACGAGAAACAGGGTCAGCAACTCGGGCAGGCCGCGGAAGATCGTGGTGTAGATGTCGGCGGAGAGCTTCAGGAAGCGGTCCCCGGACTGCTTGGCGAGCGCCAGCAGGAAGCCGGCGACGAGGCCGATCGGCAAGGTGGCGAGCGCCAGTGTCGCGGTGACCAGAAAGCCCGACGCGATTTCGTCGCCCCATCCGGTCGGGCCGAATCCAAGGAGGGTCCAGTCGATATTCATCGGGATCGATGGTTAGCGGGCACGTTGGGGATCATCAAGCGGTGATGACACACTGTTTCATTGCGGTCCCTCCAGCGCGCGGTATCTGCGAGGCGTCCTTGGTTCAACAGGAGGAATCCTATGCCCGTTTCCCGACGCCATTTCGTTGCCGGCGCGCTCGCCGCCCCGGTCATGGTCCGCTTCGCGACGCTACCGGCGGCCGCCAAGGCGCCGATGCCGACGACGCAGGTCGCCGCCTACCAGCAGATCACCGTGGGCGACGCCGTCGTCACGGCGATCTCCGACGGTTTTCTCGACCTCGACGTCGCGCTTCTTTCGAACGTGACGGCGGACGAGGCCGCCGAGATTCTTCGCAACGAATTCCGCGGCCCGTCGCCGGTGAAGACCGGCGTCAACGCCTATGTCGTCAATACGCCGGAGCGGACCGTGCTGATCGACGCTGGCGGTGCCGGGGCCTTCCCGAACCTCGGAGGCCTGGTTGCGAACCTCGAAGCCGGTGGCATAGCGCCGGACGCGATCGACGCCGTGCTGATGACGCATCTGCATCCCGACCACATCGGCGGGCTGGTGACCGACGGCAAGCCGACCTTTCCCAATGCGGATGTCCATGTCCACAAGACCGAGCTGGAGTTCTGGACCAGTGCCGCCAATCGCGACGGCGCTCCAGAGGGGGCGAAGGGCTTCTTCGACGGCGCCAAGGCCGCGATGGACGCCTATGGCGACCGGGTGAAGACCTTCGAGGGCGACGGCAAGGTGCTACCAGGGATCGCGGCGCGCGAACTGTTCGGTCACACCCCCGGCCATTGCGGCTTCCTCGTCGGCGAGGGCGAAGAAGGATTGCTGATCTGGGGCGACATCGTCCATGTCGGTCCGATCCAGTTCGCCAAGCCCGAGGTGGGTATCAGCTTCGATGCTCAGCCTGACAAGGCGATCGAAACCCGCAAGGCGATCCTGAAAGAGGCCAGCGCAAACCGGACGCGGATCGCCGGGATGCATATCGCCTTTCCGGGCGTCGGCCATGTGGTGGCGGCCGGCGAAGGCAGCTACGCGTTCGAGCCGGCCGCCTGGCAGTACGATTTCGGCTGACCGCCGGCCCGCGACGATCTGTTGAAACGACAACGGCCGCGACGGAAAATCCGCCGCGGCCGCCTCCGTTTCGATGAAAGATCGGCTTATTCGCCGTAGACGTCGAAGTCGAAATACTTGTCCTGGACGGTCTTGTAGGTGCCGTTCTCGCGGATCGCGACGATGGCGTCGTTGAACATGCCCTTGAGCTTGTCGTTGCCCTGGCGCAGGCCGATGCCGATGCCCTTGCCGTAAATCGCCGGATCGGCGGGCAGGGTGCCCAACATCTTGCAGCAGGCACCGGCGTCGCTCGCGATCCAATCGCCCAGAACCACCACGTCGTCGATCACCGCGTCGACCCGGCCGCTCTCGATGTCGAGCTTGTATTCCTCCGCCGTCGGATACTGGCGCACGTCGGCATCGGGAAACAGCGCTTCGGCCGCGTCAGCGTGCGTCGTTGCAGCCTGGGCGCCGATCGCCTTGCCCGCCAGGGCCTCGGCCGTGGCTTCGGTGATCGCGGAATCCTTCGGCACGGCAATGGCCGGCGGCGTCTGATAATATTTGTTGGTGAAGGCGATCTGCTCCTCGCGGTCGGGCCTGATCGACATCGAGGCGACGATGGCGTCGAAATTGCCGTTCTGCAGCGCCGGAATGATGCCGTCCCAATCCTGGGTGACGAAGCTGCATTCGACCTTCATCTCGTCGCAGAGAGCTTGCGCGATATCGACGTCGAAGCCTTTCAGCTCGCCCGAGGCATCGAGAAAGTTGAATGGCGGATAGGCGCCTTCGGTGCCGATGACGACCTTCGACCAATCCTTGTCGGCATCGCTTTCCTGGGCGACGGCCGAGCCGGCGGCGGCGAGGGCCACGATCGACGCGGCGAGCGCCAGAGTGAGGGGGAAACGCATGAAAACCTCTTCCGTGTTGCGCGGCACGGCCCGGACGTTCGTCGTCCATTGAGCAGCATGCCGGTTAGGGAGGCGATGCTGCCACTATTTCAAGGCGCTAGGCAACTGCGACCTTCGCCTCTGGCAGGCGTTGTCAATCATGATGCGCCGACGCGTGGACGTCATTGAGCCCGTGGTCCGCTCGGGGCGGCCAGGTCCCATGCCGGCGGATTCCCTATGAAACCGGCCGCACGCGGTTGGCGGAGAGGGCGCAAACGACGCCTGCGGCGCCGAAGGCGGTCATCAGGAGGAGAAGGCCAACGGCGCCGCTCGGGCCGGTGGCGAGGATGGCGGCGAGGATCGAACTGATCGCGCCGAGGCCGATCTGGCAGGCGCCGAGAAGGCCCGCTGCTGCCCCGGCCGCCTCGGGCCGAACACTGACCCCGCCAGCCGTCGCGGAAGGCAGCGCCAGTCCGTTGCCCACTCCGACCAGAAGCATCGGCCCGAACAACGTCAAGGGGGACAGAAACCCTCCGCCGATCAGGGCCAGCGATATAGCGGTGGCGGCGACGGTCAGTGCCGCCCCCACAACCATCAAATTCTTGATGCCGAGGCGCTCCGACAGGCGGGCCGTGCCGAAATTTCCGATCATGTAGCCTGCCGCGCTGAGGACGAACCATAGCCCATAGCCGGCCGGCGTCATGCCGAGAATGGTGACGGCCACGAACGGGGCGCCGCCCAGAAAGGCGAAGAACACCGCCGAGGTCAGCGACGACGTGCCGACATAGATCCAGAACGCGCCCGAACGGACGAGTTCGCCATAGGTCTGGAACTGACTGAATACCGGCTTGCCCTTTTCGCGGTTGGTTTCCGACAGGTCGAAGGCGAGCAGCGCAAGGGTGAGGACGCCCATCGCCGCGAGCAACCAGAAGACGCTGCGCCAGCCGAGCGCCGTATCCATCGCCCCGCCGATCGCCGGGCCGATCATCGGGGCGACGGCGAGCCCCATCGTAACATAGCCGATCATCGCCGCCGCGCGCTCGCGGCTGTAGACGTCGCGAACGATCGCCCGGGACAAGGCAATGCCGGTGGCACTAGCCGCTTGCACAACGCGGCCGACAAGGAACAGGCTGACATCCTGCGCCATCAGGCAAAGTACCGTACCGATCAGGAAAAGAACCATGCCGCCGAGAATGACAGGCCGGCGCCCGAACCGATCCGACAAGGGGCCGGCAATCAGCTGAATGAGCGCCGTGGCGACAAGATAGAGCGACAGGCCCAACCCAACCGTCGCGCCGTCGGCATGCAGGTCGCGCGCGATCGAGGTCATCGAGGGGATGAAGATATTGATCGCCAGCGGCGACAGCGCCGAGGCGATCATCAGCGTTGCCAGCATCGGGCGCCGCGCGACCATGGCCGGTATCGTCGCGCCCAAGCTGTCTTCCTCCCGTGCCGTGGCCGGCGAGGAGGGCAGGATCGTCGGTAACGGCTGCTTGCTCAATGGATCTGGCTCTTCAAGGGGGCCGCGACACCGCGCACCCGTTCGCGATAGAGGGTGTAGAGGCCGCTCGCCACGACGATGGCCGAGCCGAGCAATACCGGCGTCGAGGGCCAGTCATCGAAAACGACCACCCCGATGACCAGGGCATAGAGCAGCACCGAATAGCGGAATGGCGCCACGAATCCCATATCGCCGGTGCGCATGGACTGGACGATGAAGATATAGCCGACGATGATGCTGATAGCGGCGCAGGATAGCCACAGGGCATTGGCGCCCGAGACCGGTTGCCAGCCGCCGGTGAACGGGATCAGTATCCAGCCGAGCAGCGAAACCGCGACCGCCGCCATCAGCGAGATGAACAGCGAGGGTATCGCACGGTCCATGCGGCGCGTGGCCAGATCGCGAATGGCGGAAAACACCACGGCGGCGAGGACCGAAAGCGAATAGACGGTGAAGCCGTCGGTGCCTGGCCGTACGATGATGATGACGCCGACGAATCCGACGCCGATAGCGGCCCAGCGGCGCCAGCCGACAGGCTCGTGCAGAAAGACCGCCGCGCCGAGCGTCACCGTCAGCGGCAAGGCCTGGAAGATCGCCGAGGCATTGGCGATCGGCATCTGGCTGAGCCCGGTCAGGTAGCTGAGAGTAGCCGTGAAGTCCGCTCCCGTGCGCAGCATAAGCCGGGGCTGCAGGGCAAGCCGCATCGGGCGCAATGCCCCCATCCGCCAAGCCAGCAGAAACAGCAGCAGCGAAGCCGCGACGCCGCGTACCGCCATGATCTGCGGCGGCGACAGATCCTCGGAGGTGAGCTTCACGAACGTGTCGTTGACCACGAAACCGGCCATGGCCACGAGCATGAAGATCGCGGCGCGGATGTTGTCGCTGAACAATGGAAAAAGGCCGGACGTTGCGGGAAGGATCGTCAGTCGACCTTACTCTTCCCGGAGGGGATTGGCGAGAGGGCGTCTGTGTCGACTTGTCGCAGTCCAAATGCCGCGCTCACCGAGTGTTGACTAGAGCTTTAAGGATTTCCGGAAGCAGGCGGAAATAATCTCACGGCTAGACATGCGCCATCGTAACATCGAGGATAATAGTGCATGTCATTGTCGATCAACCTATTGCCGGCCAGCGGCACGCAGTCGTCGCAGCAAAGCTATCAGTCGCCGCCCCCCGAAGAGTCTACATCCAACACGGCACCGGCGTCCGAAGGCCCATCGTCGGGAACGACCGCGACCAGTTCGTCTTCGCAGGCCGCGCCGAGCGGCTCCAGCACGGCCTCGGCCGCTACGTCCGCCAGCCCTGCGGCGCAGTCGCAAGCCGCGCAGTTTTCGGCGCGTGAATCGGCTCCGACAACCGGCGCGACCGCACCGGGCTCGGTCAATTTGGCGGCGAAGTCAGTGTCCGTCGAGCAGACGCGTCAGGCCGCGATCGAAAATGTGGCGACGCAGACGACTCTCAGCCTGGTGAAAGGGGTGGGGGAAATCTCGACGCAGTTGGCACTCTTCGCGGCGGAGCAGCCGGACACCGATCTGGCGGCGGCGAAGGCGAGCTACGAGACCGTCCAGGAAGCCTATCGCGGCGAATTGGTCTGATCGAAGCGGCGCGACCGGCGCCGCTTCCTCTCAACTCAGCCGCTGGACGGGCCGCGCAGCGTCATCGTGACCGGCCCGACCAGCGGATCATAGGTGGAGCGCAGACTTTCGGGATAGCGGATCGACACCGAGTGGATCAGGTTGCCGCGAAAGATGTAGCGCTCGTAGAAGATCCTGCCGTCGCGATAGCCCGACACCACGGCCCAGCTGCGGCCGGACTTGTCGTAGGTCACCTTGTCGACCTCGGCGCGATCCCCGATCACCGATTTCGGCGTCTCGCCGCCCTGATTGGGCCGCGCATAGATGAAGATCTCGGCACCCTCCGGCGAGGTCCAGCCCAACCCGTCGCCATTGGTCGGCGCGGGGAGCTGATCCGGGAACGCTTCCGACGGAAAACTCGCCGAGGTGCCGAACCGTTCGTTGCGATAGGTCACTTGGTCGGCCACTGCCGGCGCGGTCGCAAGCACCAGCGCAGCGGTCCCGACGGCCGCGAGCGACATCACCCAGTTACGCATGAAACTATCCTCCGGTCACGCTCATATGCCGCGAGACCGAGGGTCTTCGCGTCGCGCGGTCGATAATGAAATCATGTCCCTTCGGCTTGCGGCCGATCGCCTCGTCGATGGCGTTCGATAGTAATTCGTCGCCCTCGGAGGCGCGCAGCGGCGCACGAAGGTCGGCCGCGTCTTCCTGGCCGAGGCACATGAATAGCGTGCCGGTGCAGGTCACCCGGACCCGGTTGCAGCTTTCGCAGAAATTGTGGGTCATCGGCGTGATGAAGCCGAGCCGGCCGCCGGTCTCGGCGACTTCCACGTAACGGGCGGGCCCGCCCGTCTTGTAAGGAATGTCCGACAGCGTCCAGCGCGCGGACAGTTGCTCGCGCACTTGGCGCAGCGGCAGATACTGGTCGGTGCGGTCCTCATCGATCTCGCCCATAGGCATGGTCTCGATCAGCGTGAAATCGAGACCCTCGCCATGCGCCCACTCGATCATCGAGGGGATCTCGATCTCGTTGAAGCCCTTCAGTGCGACGGCGTTGAGCTTGACCCGGATGCCGGCCGCCTGGGCGGCGCGAATGCCGCCCATGACCTTGTCGAGCTCGCCCCAGCGAGTGATCTGCTTGAATTTCGCCGCATCCAGCGTGTCCAACGAGACATTCAGCCGCTTCACACCGCAATCGGCAAGCTCGCCGGCGAAGCGAGTGAGTTGCGAGCCGTTCGTGGTCAGCGTCAGCTCATCCAGCGCACCGGATTGGAGATGCCGGGAGAGCGAGCGCACGAGATGCATGATGTTCTTGCGCACCAGCGGCTCGCCGCCGGTCAGCCGCAGCCGGCGCACGCCCTTGTCGACGAAGGCGCTGGCCAGCCGGTCGAGTTCCTCCAGCGTCAGCAGGTCGCGCTTCGGCAGGAAGGTCATGTCCTCGGCCATGCAATAGACACAGCGGAAATCGCAGCGGTCGGTGACGGAGACGCGCAGATAGGTTATCGCTCGACCGAACGGGTCGATCATCTCCGCGCCGGGGGCCCCTGTCGGGCTCGTCGCCGTGGAAGGCAGTTCTATGTCGCCTGTCGCCCGAGACGGCGAAGCCGGGAATTTCGTCATATCCATGTGGCCGAATGTGGAAGGCCGACGTGTCCGGGTCAAGCGTTTCGTGACGATCAAGCCATTGGACGAAGGAATGAATTTGCCATGACGACCGCAACGACGACGCCCGAGCAGATTCGGGTGACCCCAGACCGCAGGACGCTCATCGTGGTTGTGCCGGGTGGCGAGCGCATCGAGCTTCCGGCCGAGATGCTGCGGGTGATGTCGCCGTCGGCCGAGGTGCAGGGGCATTCGCCGTCGCAGCGCCAGACCGTCGGCGGCAAGATTGCCGTTCAGATCATGGATATCCAGCCGGTCGGAAACTACGCGATCCGAATCATGTTCGACGATATGCACAGTTCCGGCATCTTCACCTGGACCTATCTCGCCGATCTCGGCTGCGAGAAGGAGGAGCGCTGGCAGGTCTATCTCGACGAGCTGCAGGCCAAGGGCTTGAAGCGCGAGCGGTAATACCAACCTGCGGTGATAGGGACCTATTCGATGGTGCTGAACGGGCTTGTCCGGCCAGGACCGACGCGCAGTTCGATGCGGCGCATCGGGCAAGCGGTGCGACGCCGTCCGGCAAGCCCGTTCAGCCCACCGAAGGCCGGGCGCTCGCCGCGCCTGGCT
>DRFF01000056.1 GCA_011050685.1 Aurantimonas coralicida | reverse complement strand
GTTCGTCGGGCTGGTCACGGTGTTTCCGCGGTTGCAGAATGGCGTACGCACCGGCCTCGCCCGGGCCGGCGCTTTCGTGCTGGAGCCGATCAGCGCCACTCTCCTGCCGCCCCGGCCGTAAGGTGCCCCGACAGATGCTGCCCTCTCTGCAGCGGCGCGAACTCCTCAGCGGTCAGCGTTTCCCGGGTGAGTAGCATCTTCGCCCCGGCGTCCAGATCGGAACGCTGTCCCGCGAGGATATCCTTGGCGCGAACGCGCGCGGCCTCGACGATCTCCCGGACGGCCAGATCTATCTCGCGCTCGGTGGCTTGCGAGGCCTCGAAGGCGCGGGTCTGCGGCACGGCGAGAAACGCCTGGGCGGGCCGCGTGTAGGTCCGTTCGCCGAGACCGGAGTCCATGCCGTACCGCGTCACCATTTCGATGGCGATATCGGTCGCCTTCTGGAGATCGTCCGCGGCGCCGGTCGACACATCACCGTCGAAGATCAGATCTTCGGCGGCGCGCCCACCCATCAGGACGACGATCCGGTTCTTCAATTCGCTGGCGGCGAGCAGGAACCGATCCTCCGTCGGCCGCTGCATGGTATAGCCGAGAGCGCCGACGCCGCGCGGGATGATCGAGACCTTCTGTACCGGATCGACGCCCGGCAGATTGGCCGCGACCAGCCCATGGCCCATTTCGTGATAGGCGACGCGGCGGCGCTCGCCCTCGCTCAGAACACGGCTCTTCTTTTCGATGCCGGCGACGATCCGCTCGATGGCGGTCGTAAAGTCGCCGAATGTTACCGAGGCCCCGTCGCGGCGGGTCGCGGCGATCGCCGCCTCGTTGATCAGATTGGCAAGGTCGGCCCCGGTGAATCCGGTGGTCAGGCCAGCGACCTTGGCAAGGTCGACATCCTCATCGAGGATGATCTTGCCGGCATGCACCTTGAGGATGGCAAGGCGGCCCGCCTGGTCGGGCCGGTCGACCAGAACCTGGCGGTCGAAGCGACCGGCGCGCAGCAGTGCGGGATCGAGGATTTCCGGCCGGTTGGTGGCGGCGAGCAGGATGACGCCGACACTCGGATCGAATCCGTCGAGTTCGGCGAGCAGCTGGTTGAGCGTCTGCTCCTTTTCGTCGAAGCCACCATAGCCACCCGCCGTACGGCTGCGGCCAAGAGCGTCGAGCTCGTCGATGAAGATGATCGACGGTGCGGCCTTGCGCGCCTGTTCGAACAGATCGCGGACCCGCGCCGCGCCGACGCCCACGAACATCTCGACAAACTCTGACCCCGAGATCGAGAAGAACGGCACCCCCGCCTCCCCCGCCACGGCGCGGGCCAGCAGCGTCTTTCCGGTGCCCGGTGGCCCGACGAGGAGGATGCCTTTGGGCACGCGCGCGCCCAGTCGGCCATAGGTCGTCGGGTCCTTGAGAAAGGAGACGACCTCCTGCAGTTCCGACTTGGCCTCATCGACACCGGCGACATCGGCGAAGGTCACCTTGGTGTCTTTCTCCACATAGACCTTGGCCCGCGACTTGCCGATCGACATGAGGCCGCCCAGACCCTGCCCCCCGGCCATGCGACGGAAGAGGAACATCCAGATCACGTAGATGACGAAGAACGGCAGCACCCAGGCGAGCAGAGTTCCCGCGAAACCACTGGATGGCGCGCCGGTCACGGTGACCCCATGGGCAATGAGCTTGTCCGCCAGCCCGGTGTCGACACGGGTCGTGACGAAACGCGTCTTGCCGCTTGGCAAAGCCTCCTTGAGCGTTCCCTGAACCGTATCGTCGCCGACCGTGACCTCCGCCACCCGGTCGTTCGACAAAAGCTCCTCGAATTGACTGAACGGAATGGTCTCGATTTCCGAATAGGTCCCCCAGGCCCATTGCAGCAAGCTGAAGCCGAGGATCGCCGCGAGAACGTACCAGATGATGATTGTCTGCTTTTGCAGCGGCGTCGGCGAATCCTTGGCCATGTATGGCTCCGGTCAATCAAAAGACGCGGTCTTGACGGTCAACTTCCGACTGCATCAAGACGGGCGGGAAATGCGGTCGCGGCAAGACGACGGCATGAACATAATGGCGGTCACCGCAGGGACACCCGCGACGACCGCTTGCCTTGGCGGACCAGCCGGTCAGGCGGCCGTCACCGCGATCTTCTTTTCCTTGCTCTGCACCTCGGCCGTCTTCGGCAGTTTCACGGTCAGCACGCCCTTGGTGAAACTCGCCGCGATCTTGTCGGCGTCTCGGGAACCCGGAAGGACCCGTAGCGGCGCTCGGAGAGGTAGTAGTCCTTTTCCTTCTTGCGGGCTTAGAAGCATGTCGCGATACCGTGCTGGTCCGCCGGAGCCGCTGAACGGGATGACCAAAGCCGGCGCATGCGGCTTCGGCATTGATCCTGATCAAGATTTTGCATCTTGGCGGCGCTTGATCCGGATCAAGCCGCGAAGGAGGCCTCATGCATCTAACCGTCACTCGCGCCGAGGGCGCGTCGAAGTGTCCGGATCACAACCCCGCGCGCCTTGTCGTCGGCCGCCTTTTCGAGCCTTTCATTAATGTCGAGGAAGAGTTTCGAAACGTCGTTGTGCCAGTCGAGATGAGCCAGCTTGCCCGGGTCGAGGCGGCGCGGCGTGTCGGATTTCAGCGGGATGGCGGCCTCGGCCGTGAGCCTGAAGCCGTCGTCCAATCGCGGCACGATGACCCGCTCGTTCGGAATCACCGCGCTCACACGCTGCTTCAGCCCCTCGATCGCCTCGACTTCCCCATGCACGAGGAACAGACCGGCCTCCACCGGACGCCGTTCCGACAGCCATTCGCAAAGCTCGGGTCCGTCGGCATGGCCGGAGTAGAGATCGATCTCGCGGATTTGTGCCCGCACGACGAACTCATCGCCTTGAATACGGACCTGACGAGCCCCGTCCTTCAATATCCGGCCCAGCGTGCCCTGGGCCTGGAAGCCGACAAAAAGCACGGTCGCTTCCGGCCGCCACAGCCAATTCTTCAAACGATGCCGGATGCGTCCGGCCTCGCACATTCCGCTGGCCGCGATCACGATATGGAAGCCTTTCATCCGATCCAGCGCTTTGCTCTCGTCGACCGTCTCGGTGAAGCGGATGTTCGGTGCCCGCAAAGCGCGCGACAGAATATCGCCGTGCTCCAATTCCCCCGCATGGTCGTGGAAGACCCGGGTGGCACGGGTGGCGAGCGGCGAATCGATGACGATCGGAATCGCCGGCAGATCGCCGGTCTCGATGAGACGCTGCAGGTCGACCAGGAGCTCCTGCGTCCGTTCGACCGCAAAGGACGGGATCAGGAGCGCCCCGCCCGGGTTGTTCGCCGCCCTCACCGCGTCTCGCAGCATCCGGCGACGATCGGCTTCCGACGCCCCGGCACGATCTTCGTCGCCGTAAGTGCTTTCGCAGATGACATAGTCGAAGCCGCTCGGCGCGTCCGGATCGGCTTGCAACAGCTTGTGAGCGGGGCCGAGGTCGCCGGAAAACAGCAGCCGCAGTGGTCGATCTCCGGAGCTGGCGATCTCGATTTCGATGGAGGCAGAGCCGAGAAGGTGCCCCGCGTTCCAATAACGCGCCCTGACGCCGGCCATCACATCGAACCATGCGTTGAACGCAATGGCCCGGAATTGGCTCAGGCATTGGGCGACGTCGGCAGCGTCATAGATCGGCGCCACGACCCTGCGACCGCGCCGCTTGTTGCGGCGGTTGAGATGCGCGACTTCGGTATCCTGGATATAGGCCGAGTCGGGCAGCATGACGCTGCACAGGTCCTGGGTCGCGCGGCTGGCGAAGACGGGGCCGCCGAACCCATGCTTGGTCAGCTTCGGTAGCAGCCCGGAATGGTCGATGTGGGCGTGGGTCAGCAGCACCGCATCGACCTGCTTCGGCTCGAACGGAAAGGCGCGGTAGTTCAACTCCTTCTCCGACTTCGATCCCTGGAACAGGCCGCAGTCGATCAAAAGCCGGCCGCCGGCAACCTCCAGTTCGAAACATGAGCCGGTGACGGCCTGTGCCGCTCCGTGGAACCGGAGGATCGAGCCCTGGCCCGTTTTCGTGCTATCTTGGCTCATTGGAAGCTCCAGCCGTTATCGTCAGAATTGATTGCCCTCGGTCGCCGCGTTCAGGTCGGTAATCGCCTCACGGCAGGCCCACGGCCTTCACACTCCTGGTCGCCTCTGGCTCGCCGCCGCGCCGCCTGCGAGCTCGATGATCTCCGCGGTGATCTGTTCCTGGCGTACATGTCGGAACGTCGCCCGCAAAGCGCCGAGCTGCCGATCGATTTCGCGATGCGCCGCGGCCATTGCCGTCATCCGTGCCTGGTTTTCCGCAGCGAAGGCGTGCAACGCAACCTCGCAGAACAGAGCATGCAAGTATTCGGCGGTGAGATCGGCCAGGAGCTTGCGGGTCGGCAAATTAAGGATCGGCGGCTTCCTGTGCTCAACCCCCGCGAACGTGGCAGGGTCCAGCGGCAGAAGAGGCCGACGAACGACCGTCGGCTCGGCCCCGACGGACCCATCGGCGAAGACCGCCGTCACCCGTTCGACCCCTCCTGCCCCGATCCTCTGGTAGAGCGCGTCGCAAATGTCGCTGGCGAGCTTCGGAATGCCGGAGGAATGGGAGGGCATCGCGCTGGTCCAGTCGGCCGCAATGCCTCGTTCGGCGGCATGGGATAATCCGCGCGTGCCGATAAGAAAGAGCACCGGCACCGGCACCTCGTCGGCGATCGTCGCCAACACGCGCTCGTTGAAGGCTCCGGCGAACCCCTGTTCGGCGCCAAAGACGACGAGCGCTGCCTTGCTCGTCCGCTCCGGTGGAGGCGGCGCCTCGGTGGAAACCTGGGCCAATACCTGAGCAAGCCCCGCGGCGATCGTCTGGGCGTAGGCGTCGACCGCGCTCAACTCGTCGCGCGCTTTCTGCACCCGAGCCCCGGCGATCCCACGCATGGCGTTGACCACGGTGCCGAGCTGGCGGATGCCCTCGATGCGGGCAGAGACGTCGGCGAGCCGGTCGCTCATGACGGCCCCCCGGTGGGTTTCGGGGAATCGACCTCGCGCACGATTCTTCGCATGGTCTCGAGAAGCGCTTCGTGACCGTCGGAGTCCAGCATTCCGCTTTCCTCGATCTGCCGGACCGCATCCGGAGCGCCGTGGTCGAGCCCCGCCGCGACCGCGCGGCGAAGCGCTGGCACCCTTTCCAGCGCTAGCCCGTCGACGAGCCCTGCCTGTACGGCGCCGACCAACGCGACCTCCTCGGCAAGCCGAAGCGGGTGATACGGTCGCTGACCGAGGATCGCGCGTATCCGCGCCCCACGGGTCAACCGGTCGCGCACGCGCGCATCCGGCAGACCGCCGAAGCGGGTGAACATTTCCAGTTCGAGAAACTGGGCGTAATCGAGGCGCATCGTTTCCGCGGCCTCCCTGAGGGCGTGCGCTTGCGTCTTGCCGCCGACGCGGCTGACACTGGTGCCGACGTCGACAGCCGGCTTCTGGCCTTCGTTGAAGAGCCTGGTGTCGAGGACGATCTGCCCGTCGGTGATCGAGATCAGATTGGTTGGGATGTAGGCACTGAGATTGCCCGCGTCGGTTTCGGCGATCGGCAGCGCCGTGAGCGAACCACCGCCCCTGTCCTTCGACAGCATGGCGGCGCGTTCGAGCAGGCGAGCGTGGACGTAGAAGATATCGCCCGGATAGGCTTCCCGGCCAGGCGACTGGCGCGTCAGGAGCGCGATTTCGCGATGCGTGGCGGCGTGCTTGGAAAGATCGTCGATCACGACAAGCGCGTGCTGGCCACGATCGCGGAAATACTCGGCGATGGTAAAGCCGGCAAATGGCGCGATCCATTGCAAACCCGGCGAGGTTGCCGGCCCCGCCACCACGATGATCGTTCGCTCGGGTGCGCCGTGGGTCCGGATCGCGTCGATCGCCCGACGAACATTGGCGCTCTTTTGACCGACGGCGACATAGATCGAGATCATGTCGCTCGCCTTCTGGCTGATGATCATGTCGAGCGCCACCGTCGTCTTGCCGGTCGCGCGGTCGCCGATGATCAGCTCGCGCTGGCCGCGACCGAGGGCGAACAGCGTGTCGACAACGAGAATACCGGTCTGCACGGGCTGGGTCACGGCGGCGCGCTCGACGATCGCTGGAGCCGGACAGTCAATCGGCTCGTTGCTCTCGGCCGAAACCGGGCCCTTGTCGTCCAGAGGGCGGCCGAGCGGATCGACGATCCGCCCAAGCAGTCCAGCCCCCACCGGCACGCGTACCACGTCGCCCGTGCCGGTAACGGTGTCGCCAGCTTGAACGCCGGCCACATCGTCGAGGAGCACGCAGCCGATACGATCCTCGTCCAGCACCTGGGCGAAACCGAACCGCCCATCCTTGAACGCGAGCAGTTCGTCCAGCCGCGCGTCGGGCAGGCCGGAGATCAGTGCAATGCCGTCGCCGACCTGCTCGACCCGACCGATCTGCCGCGCCTCGGGACGGAGCGTGGCCGCATCGAGACGCTGGCGCGCCCGCCGGCGCCACGCTTCCGGCTCGAGTTCAGTCGCGGACGTCATGGGAAAGCTCCGTCAGGATGCGGTCGAGATCGGCGCGCCAGCTGTTGGTCACCAGGATATGCGATCCATGCAATTCAAGGCCGGCGAGCAGCTTGGGATCCGCCTTGAAGTCGAGCCTCGGGCTGCCGCCCAGCGCGTCGACGAGACGCGTCCGGACGCGCTCCTTGTCTTCGTCCGCGAGAGGGCTGGCACTGACCGCCTCGAAGATCGCGCCGTCCCGTGCAAGGCTGTGACGGGCATGGTCGGGAAGACGGCCTATCTCCGCGACCAGCGAATCCAAAAATGCCTCCTGCAAAGCCTTGTCGTCCAATCGCGCCACCAGTCGCCGGGCGATGTCGACGGCGAGCCGGGAGGCCTGCTCGGCCCAATTCTCGCGATTCGCCTCCGTTTCCTTCTCGATTTCCGCTCTCGCCGTATCCCTCAGAACCTCCGCTTCCGCTTCGGCCTTTGCCAACACGCCGGCACGGACCTTTTCGGCGGCGACCTGTGCCTCCGCGACGATACGCGCCCGCTCCTCGGCAAAGCCCGCGCGCGTCGTCTCGATTTCGGCGAGCGCCGATCGCGCCTCGCTACGCTCGGCCTCCGCCTCGGCCAGAGACCCCGCCGCGGCCTTGCGCCGCGTCTCGATCATCGCCGCGAGCGGTCGCCAGAAGAAGCGCGCCAGGAGCCAGACCAGGATCAGGACGTTGACGGTCTGGATGCCCAACGTCCACCAGTCGATGCGCATGGGCAATCAGAGCAACAAGGGGTTGGCGAAAAGCAGAAGCAACGCCACGACCAGGCAATAGATCGCCATGGTCTCGATCATCGCCAGACCGACGAACAGCGTGCGGGAGATCGTCGCGGACGCTTCGGGCTGCCGGGCGATGGCGTCCATCGCCGCGGCGACCGAGCGCCCCTCGGCGAGGGCCGGTCCGATCGCGCCGAAGGAAACCGCGATCACCGCGCCCAGAATGCTTGCGAGCGCTAGCCAGTTCATTGTGTAGCCCTTTCCTTGGTCTTCGTGGGAGCCGGGCGTCCGTCATTGACGGCTCCGGCGATGAACACCGTCGCGAGGACGGCGAAGATGTAGGCCTGGACGGCACCGGTCAGGAGATCGAGCGCCATCAACGGGATCGGGACGAGGAGCCCGGCCAGCGACAGGACGATGCCGATGACGAAAACCCCGCTCATGATGTTGCCGAAGAGGCGAACGAGCAGGGAGAAGGTGCGTGTGATGCTCTCGACGAAGTTGAGCGGGATCATCAGGACGCTCGGCGAGGCAAAGCTTTTGAGATAGCCACCGACGCCCCCCGCCCGGACGCCGAACCAGATCACCGCCAGGAAGACCAGCAGCGCCAACGCCGCGTCGGTTTCCAGATTGGCGGTCGGCGGCTCGACGCCTGGCACCAGCGAGGTCCAGTTAGCGAAGAGAATGAAGACGAAGAGCGTACCGATGAAGGCGCGATAGTCAGCGGGCTCCGCCTGCATCGTTTCGCGGATCTGCCCGTCGACCGTCACGACGACAAGTTCCAGCGCCGCCTGAAGCGACGACGGCACGAGCGACAGACGACGAGACACCGCCATGCCACCGGCGGCGAGCAGCACCATCAACGCCCAGGTTACGAGGATCGGCTCGGTAATCGGGACCGGGCCAAGCTGGAACATCGCTTCGGTGGTCAGCGGCGAGTTCATTCGGCGAGCCTTCCAACACGGCGCATGACGAAGGCGCGGCCGCCGAGCAAGCCGATCGTCATCGCGAACAGGGCCGGCGCGCCGTGGAGGCTGGCCAGCGTGAGCGCTCCGACAAGCAGCGCGAACCGCGCGATCGCCACGGTCGCGGTCCGCCAAGGTGACGTACCGCTCGCGAGCCGCTGTGCCTGGTACCAGAGGGCCGAGAAGTGGGCCAAGCCGAGAGCAAGGCCCGCCGCGAGGAAGCCGAAAAGCACCATCGGCGTTCGCCAGTCCATCGCCTGGGCGGTATCGATCAGGGTCATTGCCCATTCATCCATTTCCAGGCCGACCAGCAGCCGATCGCAAGGCCGATCATCAGCAACGCCCCGGTGATCGTCAGTCCCGACTCGAACATCCGGTCGAGCCAGCGACCCACGAAGAGGCCGATGAGGGTCGGCACCACGATGATCCAGCCGAGAACGCCGATCTGCGCCAGCCGCTTCGCCACCGTCGGCTCGCCCTCCCGCAGCCATTGGCGGTGGCGCTCGCCTCTGATTCGGACGGTCTCAGCCAGATGATTGACCTTCTCCGTCTCGACTGGCTTGTCCTGCTCATCGCGTCGCACGTTCATGACGCGCCTCCCGGCAAGGACGCCGCGCCGGGCCGCAGATGCCGCATGATTTGCCGGATGGCCGCGAGCTGCAGACGCGTGCTGTCGACAAACTCCTCACGTTGCGTCTCGAGGTCGGTCTCAAACTTCTTGAGAACCGTATCGTGCAGGGTCGTCAGATCGTCACCCGGGATCGCCTCGCGCGTCGCGATCGTGACCTCGCGGCCACCGTTGACGGTGAGAACGCCACGGCGCACCGCGCAGTGATGACGGCGTTCGTCTACGTCGGTCCAACTGACGACGGAAATAGCGAGGACAGTGAGAAAATCCGCATGGCCCGGCATGATGCCGAAGCTGCCACTCGCATCCTCCGCGCGGATCGACAGGACATTGTCGTTATGGACGACGACCACCAGTGGGCTGACGATACGCAGTCTCATGAGACCCGCTCCTCGCTCTTGCTCCTGGCCGCCGCTTCCTTCTGCCGGGCGTCGTCCAGCGTGCCGACCATGTAGAGGGAATCCTCCGCCCAATCGTCGGCCTCTCCCTCCAGGATCGCTTTGACGCCCAGAAGCGTATCGGCGCGGCGGACGCTCCTGCCGGGCATGCCGGTGAAGGCTTCGGTCACCACGAAGGATTGGCTGAGGAAACGTTGCAGGCGCCGCGCCCGTCGCACGATCTGCCGGTCCCCGGGACCCAGTTCCTCAGTACCGAGAAGCGCGATGATATCCTGGAGCTCTTTGAACCGCGCGAGGGCCTGACGCGCCTGTTCGGCCAAAGCGTAGTGCTCTTCGCCAACGATCGAGGGATCGAGCAGAACCGAGGACGAGGCGAGCGGGTCGACGGCCGGATAGAAGCCTTCGGCGGCGAGCGTACGCGACAGTACGATGACGCTGTCCATATGCGTGGAAATCGCCGTGACCGCCGGGTCGGTGAAGTCGTCGGCCGGAACGTAGACCGCCTGAATAGCGGTTACCGCGGCGCCGGCGACCGAGGCGATCCGCTCCTCGAGCAAGGCCACCTCGCTCGCCAGCGTCGGCTGATAGCCGACCCGGGACGGCAGCCGGCCGAGAAGGCCGGAGACCTCGCTGCCCGCCTGTAGAAAGCGGAAGACATTGTCCATCAGGAGGAGGACATTCTTGTGCTCTCTGTCGCGGAAGTCCTCGGCGATCGTCAGCGCCGTCAGCGGCACACGCCAGCGGGCGCCCGGCGGCTCGTTCATCTGGCCGTAGACAAGGACGGTTCGCGGCAGGACTCCCGATCGGCGCATTTCGGCGAGGAGCTCATGCCCCTCGCGCGAGCGCTCGCCGATGCCCGCGAACACCGAAATGCCCTGGTACTTCTTCACCATCGCGTGGATCAACTCGGTGACGAGCACCGTCTTGCCGACGCCCGCCCCGCCGAACATCGCCGCCTTGCTCCCATGCGCCAGCGGCGCCAGGAAGTCGACGACCTTGATGCCGGTCTCGAACAGATGGCTGCTGGAATCGGCCTTGGCGGCGAGCGCCGGCGGTGGATTGTGGATGCCGCGCCGTTTCGTGTCCGACGCCAGGGGCGGCCCTCCATCACGGGCGATGCCGACGACGTCGAGGAGACGCCCGAGCACCGCGTCGCCGACGGGGACGGTGATCGGCTCTCCGGTCGCGCGGACGGGAACGTTGCGTTGCAGGCCGGCGGTCGCCTGCAAAGCGATAGCGCGAACCGTGCCACGGTCGACATGGCTGTGAACTTCCAGGATCAGCGGTTCGCCGCCATCGCGTTCCACAACGAGGGCGCTGTCGATCGGGGGCATCTGCGCCCTTGGGAAGCGCACGTCGATGATGGCGCCGCGAACCGCGATCACCGTGCCTGTCGCCCCTTCATCCTGCATCGCGGCCTCAAAATCCCGGGGCGGCGGCTGTCCCGGTGCGGCGCATACGCGTCCGCGGGGTCCGAACCCGTTGGGAGGCACTCTAGGCCACAGCGCACCAGCGACCTTTGATTCCGATCAACGATTGCACCGCCCGCTTCGGCGGCGCCATGCCACAAGACGCATGCGCCTCGCTCCCGGCGTCGCGGCCGGGCGCCTTGGGTCGCCACGGCGGTCTCGCCTAAGCGATCCCAGCCTCGATCGGACACAAGCGTGCGACGACGCGGTGTTCCGTTTCGTCCGTCGGAAACGCGACGCAATCGCCCTTGATGCGCGCGCCGTTGACCGTGAGCTCCACCCGTCCGGTGCCCAGATGATCGGGATCTGCGATGCCGATCATCAAACTTCCGGTTGGTCCCTTCACCCTGACGTCGGCTCCGCCCCAAGCCCTCGGCAGGCGCGGAGCGATATGCACGGCACCCTGCCGAAGGCTGACGCCGAGAATGCCTTCGACGGCGAGTTGCCATGTCCAGCCTGCGGCGCCGGTGTACCAGGTCCAGCCCGCCTCCCCGATTCCAGGCTCGGAGCCACGCACGTCGCCCGGCAGGACATAGGGCTCGGCGCCGTATAGCTCCGCGCCAGCGCGGCTGGCGGTGCGGCGGATCGGGTTGATCAGGTCGAAGATCTGGTAAGCCCGGTCGCCGTCGCCGAGCCGCGCATGAGCCAAGCCCAGCCAGGCCGCCGCATGGGTGTACTGGCCGCCGTTTTCGCGCACGCCCGGCGGATAGGCACGAATATAACCCGGGTCGCGTGGTGTGCGATCGAAGGGTGGGGTGAGCAAGCGGACCAGCCGTGTTTCAGGATCAACGAGCCGCGCGGTCGCGGCAGCAACCGCCGCCGCTGTCCGTGTCGGTGATGGCCCGCCGGCCAGCGCCGCCCAGGATTGCGATATGCTGTCGATCTGGCATTCGTCGTTATCCTTCGAGCCCCAGGGCAGACCGTCGTCGGCGAAGGCCCGCGCATACCACCCGCCATCCCACCCGGCCGTATCGGCGGCCATGCGCAGATCGCCGGCGCGCGCCTTCCACAATTCGTCCAGATCCTCGCGCCCGACCACCCGAGCCAGCTCCGCGAATGCGTCGGCGCAGACGGCGGCGAACCAGGCGAGCCATACGCTTTCACCGCGTCCTTCCCTGCCGACCCGATCCATTCCATCGTTCCAGTCGCCTGTCCCCATGAGCGGCAGTCCGTGAGCACCAGCGGTGACTCCGCGCGCCAAGGCCCGTCGGCAATGTTCGAACAGCGTCGCGCGTTCCGAACCCGGCTCGAAGAGAGCGTATCGGTCTTCCTCCTCGTCCCCGAGCGGAGCGGCGGACAGAAACGCCACCTCTTCGGCAAGGATCGCGCTGTCGCCGGTGGCCTCGACATAGCGGCCGGTCGCATAGACGAGCCACAAAAGGTCGTCCGAGCAGTGCGTCCGCACGCCACGCCCCGCCGGCGGATGCCACCAGTGCAGCACATCGCCCTGTTCGAACTGCCGTGCCGCACACTCCAGAATGTGGGCCCGCACGCGCTGCGGCTCTGCGAACAGGAGCGCCATCATGTCCTGAAGCTGGTCGCGGAATCCGAAAGCACCGCCGGCCTGATGGAACCCGGCGCGCGCGAACACCCGCGAAGCGAGTGTCTGGTTGACGAGCCAGCGGTTGACCAGAAGATCGAAGGCCGGGTCCGGCGTCGAGACCGTGACAACTCCAAGTCGTTTGGTCCAGAGCGCCTGGTTTGCGGCGAGCGCCGTCCTGGCCCTGCCGACGTCCCCCCAATGGGCGGCCAGCCGCGCGGCGTCGGTCGCGTCGTTGCCTTCGCCAAGCACGAAAACGACCTCCTCCGTCGCGCCGGGCGCGAGGTCGATGTGAACCTGAAACGCCGCGCAGGGGTCGGCGATGCCGTCGAGCACGCCGTCAAGGCTCCAGGCGAGGAGTCCGGCGGGATGAACGCGATCGCCCTGCCAGCCAAGAAACGCCGTGCGGTCGCATGTCAGGCTATGGGGCGGACGGCTCGCCGCCAGAAACGCGGTGCGGTCGCCAAATTCCGGGTTCCAGCCGTTGCGGGCAATCAGCGCCCGGCTCTCGGCATCGTAGCCGGTGACCACGTGCGGCCGCGCCGTGCTGCCCAGTGCTCCCAGCAGCCATTCGGCGTAGTAGGTGGCGGTGAACCGCCGCCCGCTCTGGCCCGGATTGAACAAGCTGAGAAGCGCCAATTTCACGGAAGCGTCGGGCGGAACGAAGACGGTGAGACGCTGCTCCAGCCCCTCTCCATTGCGTTGCCAGGTCGTGGCTCCGGGGCTGTGACGGATCTGGCACGTCGTATCGCCGCCGGAGGGTAGCGGCGTCGGCGTCCAGATCCGGGCGGTCTCCTCGTCGCGCAGGTAGAGTGCCTCCGCCTGCGGATCGACCAAGGGATCGTTCGACCAGGGCGTCAGCCGATGCTCGCCGCTGTTGATGCACCAGGTGAAACCCAGTCCGGACTCCGACACGATCGTCCCGAAGCGCTCGTTGGCCAAGACGTTGCACCAGGGCGCCGGTGTCTTGCGGCCACCTTCGAGATGGATCACGTAATCGCCATTGGCCGGTGAGAAGCCGCCATAGGAGTTGTCCAATAGGATATCTGGCGGACGTGAGAGCTCGGCGACGGGCGTCGGTTCGGGCGGCGACGGTCCGACGGGTTGGAAGTGGGGTGGTCCGATACGCACCGGGCGCGGAGCGGTGACCGCGTTGGTGAGGGACGTCGCCGCACCGTCGAGCGACAACCGTGCCGAAGCCGTGAGAGCGAGCCTCTCCCCCGCTCCGAACTGATCCGCCGCCAGCAGATGAACGCCTCCCGATCCGCCCAAGCCTTCGGGGACACGCGCTTCGCGGAGTGTGGAAAACAACAGTTCGCGGGTCGGCTCCTGATAGCCCGAAGCGCCTTCGCGCAGGATGACGATATCCGCGCGAAGGCCCCGCCGCAGCCACCACTGATGCGCCCGGACCACGCTTGGGAGCAGTTGCGCATGCAAATCATCGGCAACCCGCACCAGGACAATTGGCAAATCACCGGAAAGGCCCATGCTCCAGAGCTGCGCCTGCGCGGGAAGGCCCATTTGTGACACGGCGACCGATAGGTGCGCCGGCAACCGTGGGAAGACGAGGTCGCGACACAGCGCCTGCGCCTCGGCCAGCGCCCGCGTATCCATGCCGAGACGCCGCGCCTCGATCGCCGCGGATCGCAATGCGTCCTCCATCGCCCAGTCGAGCGCCGGCACGGTTGCATAGCGTTCGGCGGTCTCGAGCGCCGTCTCACGCGAGCCGGCGGCGGTCGTCACGAAGGCGAGTTGCGCCCGGGCGCCAGGAGCAAGGCGGATTCGAGCGCGGAGCGCCATGACCGGATCGAGCGTCCATCCGGCGCGCCCGGCCAGCACGCCGGTCGCGCCCGGCGGGTGCTCCGAATTGCCATGGCGGCTCAAGAAGGCCCGACGGTCGGTCTCGAAACCGGCCGGCATCACCGCCGAATCCTGAGCCACCAGGCGATGAACGAGAACAGGGGGCCTCTCCGTGGGGCGCTGGGGCGACGGGTGAAGACGAGCGCACCGTGCTCGGCAATCCGCTCGCTGTGGACAAACAGCTTGCTGAACGCCGGGTGCCGCTCATGTGCCGCCGCCGGCGCGAGCACCACTTCGGCGTAGCTGGTCAGGTCGATCTCGCGGGTCCTGCCGCTCTCGTTGAAGAGAGTCACGCGGCGGATCTCCACATTGTCGCCGGGCGCAATCGCGATTTCGAGACGGGTCGAGAGCTCATCTCCGCGATCATGAAACTCAGCCATGTGAGCGTGGAAGCTTGTCTCCGAAAATCCCCGTCCATGCTCGCCGAGCGACCGTATCGCGCCGCTGTCCGGCTCACTGAGATAGAGCCGCGCGTCGCCTGCGCGGCTGACGGGGTCTCCGGTCCACCGCGTCAGGGCCTGACCCCGCCACCAGAGCGCGCCGCCGCCGGCACTGGTGATCCAGGATGCGAGGCTTCCATTACCAATGACGTGCACTTGCGGAGTGGGCTCATCAGGCGCGGTCCAACCATGCAGAGTCGGGGTCGGCGTTCGTGCCAAGTCGGGCGTGGCGTCTTCCGCATCGGTGGCCTGCTCAGGCGGGAACTCCCAGGGCACACGTTCCTGCAGCAGCAGTTCGGTTGCCCGCATGTGGGGCTCCCGGCCAAAACGCTTGACGAGGATGTTGTCGTTCAGAGCGTTGCCGATAGCGGCGGCGATCATCCCCTGATGGTGCGCCATGTAAGCGCGAACAGGCGTGAAGCCGCCTTCGGCCGGACGTCGGTCCGGCGTGAAATCCGCCGCTTCGAAAAACCCATACTGGCCACACAGGCCGAGCTTTTCCAACCGGCGGAGATTGGCAACGGCCGCGACCGGTGCCACGGCCAGCGCCAGCGCGCTGGCGTAGGGCGCGACCACGTAATCCGCGGATAGCCCGCGCTTCAATCCGAGACCCGGCACCCCGAATGCCTGATACTGGTAGCGATGCGCGGCATCGCGGGAGGCAAAGCCGGACTCCGATACTCCCCAGGGCAGGCCGAGCCTATCGCCATACTGCCGTTGCGCGGAAACCGCGGCACGTTCGCTCTGCCCCAGAAGTCGCCCGGCATCGCTCGGCAGCAACAGCGCCGGCATGAGATATTCGAACATGGAGCCGTTCCAGGAGAGCGCCGCCAATGCACCGCCGGCCTGGGTGATCGGCCGTCCCAGGTGGAACCAGTGATCCACCGGCACGTCGCGCTTGGCGATCGCAAAATAGCTCGCCAGCCGCGCCTCACTGGCCAGCAGGTCGTAATGATGCTGATCCAGCCGGTCGGAGCCGAGATTGTAGCCAATCAAGAAGGTGCGGGTCTCGCTGTCAAAAAGGATGCGAAAGTCCATTCCGAACGCCCGCTCGCCGGCACGCCGGGCGATGCTCTCGAGATTCTCCCGCAGGGTATTGCGAGCGGTTTCTCCATGTTCGAGCGCGATGGTCATCTCGCGGAGCCAGTGCCGGGTCGCGTCGTCGGCTGCCCCCAGACTCGATAGGGCGGCGCGCGCGCGACCGAGCTGTTCGATACTACCGTCGAGAGGATCGGTGGCGACCGGCAGCGTGGCGAAGACTTCGGCGAGCCCACCGAGGCCCGGCGGAGAAGCGTCAGCGAGCGGATGCCACGGCTCAAGGGCGTCGAGGTCGCGTCGCATATTCAAAAGGTGATGATCGGCACGTTCCAGCCAGGCGTGAATCGCATGCGGATCGACCTGATCGACGCCATCGAGAGCTTGCGCGACAAGCGTCTGAACCTTCTTCCAGTCCCCTATGGCGATTTGGGCCAGCGCGGCTCGCCAGGTCGCGGGGTCGGATTGGATCGAAGGGAGACGCTCCAGCATCGCATCGATCGGCTCGAAGACCGCGCGCTGCTGCTGGCCGGGCAGCGCGGTGAGAGCTTCGCGCAGCAGACGCAGTTCGTCGTCGAGACCCTCCCATTGGGAAGCAGACATCGCCGATCCCCCGGCATATTCGCGGCAGCCCTCGCGCAGGGTGAGCAGGCTCACGGCAAGATTGCCGCTGTCGACCGTGGAAACGTAGCGCGGTTCAAGGGATTTGAGGGTCTTCGTCTCGAACCAGTTGAGCGTATGACCACGATAGGTCTCGAGCCGCTCGAGCGAATCCAGCGCATAGGTCATCCGCGCTGCGAGGTCGAAGAGGCCGATGTGACCGAGGTCGCAAGCCGTCAGCGAGGACAGGAACAGCATGCCGACGTTGGTGGGAGAGGTTCGGTGCGCGGTCTCTTCCTGGGGGTTGGTTTGATGATTGTCGGGAGGTAGCCAATTATCATCGGGTCCGGCGAAGGTTTCGAAATAGAGCCACGTCCGCCGTGCGACGTGACGCAAATATGTCCGATCCTCCGCGCCAAGCTTTTCCTTGAAAAAGCTGATCGGTTTGCTGATAGCGCCGGCGATCAGGGGTGAGACGAACCAGACCAGGAGCAGCGGCGCGGCGCCCGGCAAGCTGGCGGGATCGACCGTGGCCAGCAGCAGGGCGAGAATGCCGGCGAGAGCCGGCGCCGCCGCCATCTCGATCCATATCCCCGTTCGCCCCTCCGCGACCCGCGCGGCCGAATGGGCCGCCGACGTCCATTGCAACAAGCGTCGCCGCGAGACGAAAACACGCCATACGGTCTGCACGATCGCTGCCATGGCAAGCACGGCTTCATACGCCATGAAAACGATCGCGAGCAGCCAGCGACCACCATGATCGGCCAATTGCCGCAGCATGCTCCGGGCGGCGCCGCGGCGCCGTCCGCGCGCCAGATTGGTCACGAGGTCGGTGAACAGGTAGGCGCCGGGGGCGGCAACCGTCAACATCGTCCAGATCAGCGCCTCGCCCGGCAGTATCAGCCATCCCGCCGTCGCGAACGCCACCAGCGCCGGTGGGATCAGGCTGCGGCGCAGATTGTCGATGATCTTCCAGCGATCCAGCGCCGACAGCCGATTGGCCACGCGCGCGCCGCCGCGTATGGGCGCCAACCGACCGAGCCAGGGCAGGAGCTGCCAGTCGCCTCGGATCCAACGGTAAGCCCGGCGGGCATAGGCGAGATAATTCGGCGGGAAGTCCTCGTAAAAGACGATGTCGCTAGCCAGTGCCGCGCGACCATGCAGACCCTCGAACAGATCGTGGCTGACAAGCGCGTTTTCCGGAACGTTCTGGGGCAGGCATTTGTGGAAGGCGAAGGCGTCGTAAGCGCCCTTGCCTGTGAATATGCCCTCGCCGAACAGGTCCTGATAGACGTCCGAAACCGCGCGGCTGTAGATGTCGATCGCCGTGTCGCCGGTATAGAGCCGGGTGAACAGCGATCCTTGGCCGGCTTCGGGGGAGATTTCGACGCGCGGTTGGATAAAGGTGTAGCCAAGGGAGGCCTTGCCAGTCTCGGGATCGAATTCAACACGATTGAGGGGGTGAGCCAGCGTCCCGATAAGCCGATTGATGGCGCCTGGTGGCGCTGTGGTGTCGGCGTCCAGCGTGACGACAAAATGGGCCCGACACAGTGTGTCGCAAGCGCCCTCCTGCACGGCGAAGGCCTCGGGCATATGACCGAGGATGAAAGCGGTGAACTCTTCGAGCTTGCCGCGCTTTCGCTCCCAGCCCATCCAGCATCCCTCGGACTCATTCCAACGGCGCTCCCGGTGAAGCAGCGAAAACGGCGCGTGATCAGCATAGCGCGCATTCAGGCGCCGGACCCCCTCGACCAGCGCCGTCTCGATCAGAGCATCCTCTGGGAGCCGCTCCGAATCCGCGTCGGCCAGATCGCTCAACAGGGCCAGATGGATGAACGGATCCGGGTTTGACAGCCAATGGGCCTCGATCCGCTGGATCAGTGCTCCGACCTCCTCGGCTCGGCGCAAGATCACCGGCATCACCACAGCCGTTTCGCAGCCCTTGTCGAGACCGCGCTCGACGTTCAGCTTCGGCAACCCCCAAGGGGGCAGGAACTGCGTGACAATCCACTGGGTCAGCGTGATGCTGATGATCGATGCGGGCATCAGCGACAGGACGATCCCGACAGCCCAGGCGATCGCCCCCGCGCCAAGCGAGGCCAGCACCCAGACGGGAACCGCGAGCGCGGCGAGGCCGAAACCGGTCAGAGCGCCGACGTAGAACCAGCCCGGATGACCGCTCACGGCGCGACGCAGAGCGGCGCCAAGCGCTGGGCGGAAGCCAACCGTCCGCTCCAGTTCCTTCCGGCCTTCGGCGATTAGCCAGCAACCAACGTGGCCGCGCCGCGATGTCCCGGCATGAGCGCGCGTCAGCCTTATCGCGCTCTCGGCGACATTCCATTCGAGGGCCCCTGCGCCAGCGGCGATGTCCTCGACCGCCTTGCGGTATCGGTCACGGGTGTCGAAATCCATTGCCTGATAGACGCCGGCGGGGTCGTTCCGCAGGATCGCCTCAACCCGACTGACCTGATCGAAGAAGGCCTTCCACGACGTGTTCGATACCGCCATGAGCGCGGAGATTGCGCGCGAAACGCTTTCGGTTGGATCGACGGATTCGTGCGGCCCCAATCCCGGCGTCGGCGCGAATGGCGGGGCAAGATCCGGCACGAGTTCGGAAAATGCGAGAACCAGCGTTTCCAGGCAGGCGAGCCGCAGCATCGCAGGAAATGCCCAGAGTTCGGCGATCGTGAGCGGCCCATCCTTTTGATAGGCGTTGACGAACTCGGCTGTACCAGCGAGGCCGATTTGCATATGCGCCACGTCGAGCATGCCGTGGGCCAGTGCCAAGACCCGCGGCATTCCCGCGTATTCGGGCGCGGCAAGACGCGAAAGTCGCCGGTAGAAGGCCGCGGGCATATCCTCGCGCACTTGGCGGACCGCGCGGCGAACATGAAACTCGTTGTCGAGAAGCCACTCGGAGGCCTTGGCCGCATGATGCGGCGGCTCGACACAAGACTGGCGGGCGTGATCCAGCCAGGGAATGATTTGGGAAAGCCTGCGCCATGACGGCGCCGGCTCGGGCTGGCCCGGGTTGATGTCGTGCCGTGCCCTGAGGGCGATGGCAGCCAGCACCGGCACCCTGTCTGGCGGGTCTGCGCTCTCCGGTAGCGGCGCGACGGTCACATCAGTGCTCGACTCGGCAACCTCGCGGGCTGCGCGTCACCGCCACATTGCGAAGCCCGGCGCCTCATCCATTCATGACCTCGCACCAAAAGAATAGGTATGTCGGCATGATTGATCAGATATTCCGCGACGCTCCCTACCGAGATGTCGGGATGTCCGCTCGCCCCAGTGGAGGACAGAACGATAATGTCCGCCTGGTCTTCAACAGCGGCGACTGCAAGAGCATGTCGGGCGTCCCCGCTGGCGATGAGCCGCGTTCGTGAGCAGGATTCGGCGAGCGGCAATCGCGCACGCACCTTCGTGATATATTGCTCCGCAACGCGCTCATTGCGCCGGCGCAGTTGATCTCGTAAGGCGCGGGCTTCGGCTTCGAGCGGGCCGATTTCAGTCAAGTCGACGTTCGGTGCCGCGTGGACGAGTAAAATCTCGGCGTCGTGCGCCGCCGCAAGGCCAACGGCGATCGGCAAGGAGGATTCCGCCCTCGGTGATCCATCGAGCGGCGTCATTACCCGGCGATAGCGGATCGCATCCTCGCCGGCCTCGACCGACGGGGCCAGTAGAACCGAACCTTCGATCGCTTCAGCGACGCGGCGCGCTGTCCCGCCCAGTCCTGGGAAAGGCCAATTGCTATTGCCACTCACGCCCAGGACCGTCAGATCGACGCCGTGATCGCGGACCCAGGCGCAGATGCATTCGGCCGCCGGGCCATCGATCAGAACGATTTCGGCGTCGATGCCGTCAAACCTGGACATCCGGTCGCGCAACGCGGCCTCCACGTCGCGGTGGCGCAGCGTCCATTCGACAGGATCGGTCGGCACCGTGCCGCTGCCCGACGGTTCGAGAACATGCAGAACGGTCAGTCTTGCATTCATCATCGAGGCGACAGCCGATGCGTGTGCCAAGACCGCGTGTGAAAACGGCGACATGTCCAGACAGGCCAGAACGTGTCGAAAGACCGGCTCGCAGGCCTGCGGGTATGGCAGAGCCGGTTCACAAGTGGCCGCTGCCGGACGTTCAACTTCGGACATGATACGCTCCTCCTAGGATGAAGGCCGCTCTCCCGAGCTTCATTCCACCGCGCTGTTCGACCCGCGTTGCGCGCTGAGCCCTCGTACACACCTCCACTTCTGCGTCGAGAACCCGGCCGCCCGGTCGCCGCTGCGGCTTCAAGCGGGACGGAGACGAGGTGGGCGGCAAGCGGTCGACAAGCACAGCCGGATACTGGTTATCCATTGGTGCCTTGCCGCCTTCGACGCTCCACCTTTGCTCGATGCATCGATGAATGGCGCATTTTACACTGCGCGCGTTCGAGGCGCGATAATTTCAACCCGACATTATCGTTCCGGCGCGGTGATATCTTGATCTGCGTCAAATCGTCGGACGAACAAGCCTGCCAGGAAGAATGTGATCATGCCCCGCAGGTCGTCATCGGGGCACGTCTTGATGGATATCAACGCGCTTGTTGTTTGCCCCGATAGATTGGTTGCCATCTTTGGTAAGCCGGGGCCGCCACGACCCACGACGAGCGGCCTGGCATTCGCGGATTCCCCAGGCCAGATTGCACCCTCCTTCCCCGCGACACGAGATTTCGATGGCAGATTTGCTTCCATCCGAATTGTTCCGGGCGGCAGGCGCCGACGAGACCGCCGATGCGATCCGGCACGCTTGCGCGCCGCTCCCCGCCCCCGAGAAAGCCGAGGCGTTCGGCGCGATGTTCGATCGCTTCGGCGATGCCCGCGTGGTCCTTCTTGGCGAGGCGACGCACGGCAGTTCGGAATTCTACCGCGCCCGGGCGGTCATCACGCGGCAGCTTATCGAGCGACACGGCTTCAACATCGTCGCGGTGGAAGCCGACTGGGCCCGACGCGGCGCGGGTCGATCGTCATGTCCGCCGCCGTGCGACCGGGATCTATGATGAGGAATCATTTGCCCGCTTCCCGACCTGGATGTGGCGGAACGACGTGGTCGCGGCGTTCGCTGAATGCTGCGTCAGCACAATGCAGACCTGCCGGCTGAACGTCACGTCGAGTTTTGCGGCCTCGACGTCTATTCCATGTACGCTTCGATGACGGCCGTCCTCGACTATCTGGAACGCGTAGACCCGGCAGCAGCCGAGTCCGCACCACAGCGTTACGGCTGCGTGACGCCCTGGCAGGCGGGTCCAGCCCTCTACGGCAGGTCGGTCGTGCTGGGGCATAGCGACACCTGCGAAGACGCGGTCGTGGAACAGCTCAAGACCATTCTGGAAAACCGCCTCGACTACATGCGCAAGGATGGCGAGGACTATTTCGATGCAGCGCAAAATGCCCGCATCGTGCGGACGGCCGAGCGATATTACCGCATCATGTATCGCGGCTCGACCGAGTCCTGGAACCTGCGTGACCGGCACATGTTCGATACGCTTCAAAATCTCATGGACGCGCGCGGTCCCAAGGCGAAGGCCGTCGTGTGGGCACACAACTCCCACATTGGCAATGCGGCGGCCACGGCGATGGGCTGGCAGGGCGAATTCAACATCGGCGAACTCTGCCGGACCGCCTACCGTGACGACGCCGCTCTGATCGGGTTCGGCACCGATCGCGGCACCGTTGCGGCAGTGGACGATTGGGGTGGGCGGATGCAGATCAAGCGCGTGCTTCCGTCGCGGCCCGATTCCTTCGAGCGCGTCTTCCGGCCGACGGGGATCGCGCGCTCACTGACGGACCTGCGCGATCCCAAACACGGCGAGATGCGTAAGCTTTTGTCGAAGCCGCGTCTGGAGCGCGCCATCGGCGTCGTCTACCGTCCGGAAACGGAGATCTACAGCCATTATTTCGAGGCGGTGCTGTCCGAGCAATTCGACGCTTATGTCTGGTTCGAAGAAACGCGGGCAATCACCCCCTGCCGGCACCGCGGCCGAAGGGAGTCCCGGACACCTATCCGTTCGGCGTGTAGCCGAGCCAAGGCTGATCCAGCATCACGCGGCCGCAACCACGACAGGAACGCGTCTTTCCGATGAAGCAGCGAACCACGGAACCCATCGCATCGCCAGACAAGGGCAAGGAGACAGGCGGGCACGTCGGTGTCCTCGTCCTTGCCGCGGCGACGATTGCCGGGTTCGTCATATGTGTCCTATTGGCTGCGCCTTTTCTGGGTGCCCTCACCTGGGCATTGACCCTGGCGATCCTCTTTGCCCGGCTGCATGCGAAGATCGAAGGGGCACTGACGCGCCCCAGTTTCGCAGCCTTGATGTCAGTGCTGATCGTCGCCCTCCTCGTCGCCGCACCAGCCATTTTCGTGGTCGAGCGCCTCATCGAACAGGCGGCAGCGAGCGTTTCGCTCATTCAGGAGAGGCTCAGGTCGGGCGCTATCCAGCAGCTTCTCGACGCCCAGCCTATCATTGCGCCGGTCGGCCAATGGATCGAGCAGCAGATCGACCTGCCGGCGATGATGGCGAATCTCGCGAGTTGGCTGAGCAACGCCGGCGCCGCCTTCGCGAGAAACTCCGCCGTACAGGTGATCGAGCTCGTGCTGACCTTTTACCTGCTGTTCTATTTCTTGCGCGATCAGGCCACGGCAAGACGTTTTCTGACAGAACGATTGCCGTTGACCGGCGCCGAGACCGAGCACCTGTTCACGCGCGTGGTCGACACGGTCCATGCCACGGTCTACGGGACGATCGCGGTTGCGGCGATCCAGGGCACATTGGGCGGCCTGATCTTCTGGTTCCTTGGTTTGCCAACCCCGCTGCTCTGGGGATTGGTGATGGGTCTGTTGTCGATCGTGCCGGTGCTGGGCGCGTTCATCGTCTGGATACCCGCGGCCATTCTCCTCGCCTTAAACGGCGATTTGGGCAAGGCCGTCATTCTTGCCGTTTGGGGCGCCCTGGTCGTCGGCGGGATCGACAATATCCTGCGCCCGATCTTTGTCGGAAACCGGCTCCGTCTTCATACCGTTCCCGCATTCATCTCCATGATTGGTGGCCTTGTCCTGTTCGGGATGGCCGGTCTGATTCTGGGGCCGCTGGCCGTCACGATCACGATCATGCTCATCGAAATCTGGGGGGAGCGGGAGAGAACAGGCCGCCGAAAACCGGAGTAACGGCCGGCACGCACGTCACCGGTCTACGCGTGGATATACGGGCGCGCGTGGTCTTGGCGCTAGACGTCCTACCGGCATGCGGACTCCCAAGGCACTCCACCATTCGCCAGTTCGTTTAAGCGGCATTGACGTCCGTCAACCAGCTCCTCGACTCCGAGCGATGGTCTAAGCAGCGGTCGGCAAACCCTTTGCGCGGGATCAATGACGCCATTTGCGAAAGCCGTAATGCTTGGCTGCTACGCCGTCCCGGTTCGCCGCCGAGCCGACCGAGACCTTCGCTGACGAAAGGATCTTTGACGATAGCCGACCCATTTCTGCTTGCTCGAATTCTTGCCCTTCTCCTCGTCGCCAACGGCGTTCCGATCCTCGCGACCAGGCTTCTGGCGAACCGGCTGGCGTGGCCACTTGATGGCGGTTTGACGTTCTTCGACGGGCGCCGCCTGTTTGGCGCGGCAAAGACCATGCGCGGTATCGTCGCCTCGACCCTGGCCGCCGGCCTGACGGCCAGTCTTCTCGGGCTGGGCTGGGGGTTGGCGCGATCCTCGCCGCATTGGCGCTGACGGGCGATCTTTTCGCCAGCTTCTGCAAGCGGCGGCTGGGGCTCGCGGTGCATGCGCGGGCGTTCGGGCTCGATCAAATTCCAGAGTCCTTGCTGCCCCTCCTCGTTCTCCAGGCTCAACTGAATCTGGGCACTGCCGATATTGTGCTCCTGACCGCCGCGTTCGTCCTCCTCGAAATGTTGCTGTCCGTCCTGCTGTACCGCCTCAGAATTCGAGACCGGCCTTATTGAGGCGACGCTCGCCGCAGCCGATGCAGGGTAACCTCCGGCGGACAGTTCAGCCGCACATCCACGATCGAGGTGCCTGCCCCCGCCGATGTGTAGCCGCCCATGTCGTGCCAGCGCCAAGGCCCCTTGGCCATGGCGCGCGGGCTATCGGCATCGGTCAGGATGGGAATACCGCCCGGGAGGCATATCTGCCCGCCGTGGGTGTGGCCGCACAGCATGAGATCGAAACCCGCATGGGCGGCATGCCGATAGGCCTCGGGGGTGTGGGACAACAGAATCGAGACGGCGTTTTGCGGAATGTCGTGCGCGGCACGATGATAATTCTCAAGCCGGTAGAAATGCGCGTCATCGATGCCGGCGAGATACACCGTCACGCTGTCCCGCGATAATCGAACCCACTCGTTGAGGAGCAGGCTATAGCCCGCGTCCTCCATACCCGGCACCATGCGGATGGTGTCGTGGTTTCCAAGGATCGCATAGACCGGGCCTGATAGATGCGGTCGCAAACGGCGGAGGTCGTCGACCGCTGCCTCCCACGGGCCGAAGGTGAGCGCGCGATAGTCGCCGGTGAGGACGCAGAGATCGTAGCGAAGCGGCACGAGCATCTCCAGGAGTGACCCGAGAAAGCCGGAGCTCATGCCGAAGTGGAGATCGGAGAGCTGCAGAATTGTGTAGCCATCGAACGCCGCAGGCAACTCCGCCAGGCGGACCTCGTTGTGGCGGACCTGGATCCTGTGGGCGTTGCGCTGGCCGCGTCGATGCAGGCCGACGAGCTTGAGCCCGCCGCGGATCAGACCGTGGATCGAGTACCAGTTTTCGATGTGGAAGAAATGCGTGCCCCTTCGGAATACATGGGCCTCGTAGTCTTTCTCCAGGCCGAGCCGCTGTCGGACATGCAGATGTCCGATTCGCGCCTCCAGCAAAGCGAGTGCGTCCCGCTCTTCCTGCGTCAGATCCGGTGATCTCACTGTGCCCGCCTTCTTTCCTGCTACGCCTTGAGGAATTTTCCTCACCCTGAGCCCGTATCGATCCGGAGAGACCGAAGCATGTTCCGCACCCCAGGCCGCGCGCGCCCGGCGGGATATGCAACGTGTCGGCGAAGATACGGCTTCGACATTGATCCGCGTCAATGCCGCGGTCTGGTCGATGTCGTTGTGTCGGTAGCGCGTTCGGTGCGGTCCGTCCGCAGACAGCGAAAACACCGCACACTTGTACGTGTCGGTCTTCGGGAGAACAGGTGCGGACATAACGGCTCGGTCCACCGCTCTCCCGTCACGCGGAATCAACGTGACCGGCGATGAGACTCGGCAACATCTTTGATCATCGATGGAAGGGGCCGCTCGCTATGGCCGAGATAGATCTGAAAAGTCTGCTGATCCGCTGTGCGACAACCCACGAGGTGGATCTGGAACTGGTAACGAACATTCGCCGCGCGCTCGAGGAGCACGTGCCCGCGGTGGCCGAGCCCGCCGACTCCCGCGATGCCCTCGCGTCGACGGATGGCGCGCTAGCCCTTGTGGCGAAGGCTTTGCCCGGCTGGGCTATCACGTTGCGAGGCGGCACGCGTCCCGGCTCTCAATGGAGCTGTGTCCTGCGGGAAAACGAGTCTCAGGACGACGATCAGACGATAGCCGCCGGGCGCGGAGTCTCGCCCGCCATCGCCATTTCGGCGGCCGTTCTGCAGTTGGTCGGTGGCGTTGAAATCGGCTTCCACTAGAACTTGAAAAGCCGCATCGGAGACGATGCAGGATTGGTGTACAATGCCCAAGAGCGACATACTCTGGTTCGAGGAAATCGTGCGTGTCGACGTCGCCAAAGTCGGCGGCAAGAACGCCTCTCTGGGGGAGATGGTCCAGAAGCTCACCCCCGCGGGTGTGGCGGTTCCCCCTGGATTTGCCACGACAGCCGAGATGTTCAGACGTTTCGTCGCGGCAAACGGAATCGCGGCGATCATTGGCGATACGCTCGCGCAAGAGGTCGCCCGCAAGATCACGCTCGCCGAGGCCGGCCGAACCATTCGGGCGGCATTCCTGCGCGGCGACTGGCCGGACGAATCCGCCGCGGCGATCACGAAGGCGTACGAGGAACTGTCGCGCCGCTCCGACGTCGACGATGTCGACGTCGCCGTCCGCTCCAGCGCCACCGCCGAGGACCTGCCGGATGCGAGCTTCGCCGGGCAGCAGGAGACCTTTTTGAACGTCGCGGGTCCGGCGAAGGTGCTGGACGCCTGCCGGCGTTGCTATGCCTCGCTCTTCACCGACCGCGCCATCAGCTATCGTCAGGCGAAGGGCTTCGATCACATGAAGCTCGCGCTGTCCGTGGGCGTTCAGCGGATGGTGCGCTCCGACCTCGGCAGTTCGGGCGTAATGTTCTCCATCGACACCGAAACCGGCTTCGACCGTGTGGTGATCATCAATGCGGCCTGGGGCCTCGGCGAAAACGTCGTGCAGGGCGCCGTCGATCCCGACGAATACCAGGTCTTCAAGCCGTTCCTCGACAATCCGCAACTCACGCCGATCATACAGAAAACGCTCGGCGCCAAGCAGATCAAGATGATCTACGCCAAGGGCGGTGAGCGACCGGTGAAAAACGTGCCCACCTCGCTGATCGAGCGGCAAAGCCTGGTACTGAGTGATGACGATATCCTCGCGCTGGCCCGATGGGCGAAGACGATCGAAGGGCATTATGGCTGTCCAATGGATATCGAATGGGCGAAAGACGGCCGCGACGGGTCGCTCTTCATCGTCCAGGCGCGACCCGAAACCGTGCAGTCGCAGCGAACCGCCGGTGTGCATAAGAGCTACCGGCTCGGCGCCCATGGCCGGACGCTCTGCACCGGCCTGTCGATCGGACAGGCGATCGTTTCGGGGCCGGTTTGCATGATCCGCACTCCGGACGAAATCGACCGCTTCGTGGACGGCGCCATATTGGTGACGGAAACCACCGATCCAGATTGGGTGCCGATCATGAAACGCGCGAGCGCGATCATCACCGATCATGGCGGGCGCACTTCGCATGCGGCCATCGTCAGCCGCGAACTCGGCCTGCCGGCCATCGTCGGCACGGGCGACGCGACACAGCTGCTGCATGACGAGCAGGCAATCACGGTGTCCTGCGCGGAGGGCGACCAAGGCTTCGTCTACGAAGGCGACGCGGACATCACGGTCGAGGAAAGCGATCCCGGCGAGGCGCCATCCACGCGAACCGAGATCATGCTGAATCTCGCCAATCCGGCCGCCGCCGCGCGCTGGTGGCGACTGCCGGCCGACGGCGTCGGCCTTGCCCGCATGGAGTTCGTCATCAACAACGCCATCAAGATCCACCCGATGGCTCTGGTCAATTTCGCGGCGATCACCGATGCGGCCGTCCGGACTGAGATCGAGGCCATCACGCGCGGCTACGCGGACAAGCCGGCTTTCTTCGTCGACAGGCTGGCCGAAGGGCTGGCGCGCATCGCCGCCGTCGCGCACCCCAATCCCTGCATCGTGCGGATGAGCGACTTCAAGACCAACGAATACGCCCATCTCGTTGGCGGACAGGGCTTCGAGCCCGAGGAGGCGAATCCGATGCTCGGATTTCGCGGCGCCTCGCGCTACTACTCGCCACGTTACCGGGAGGGCTTCGCATTGGAGTGTCGTGCGATCCGGCGACTGCGCGAGGAGATGGGCTTTGCCAATGTCATCGTCATGATCCCGTTCTGCCGCACGCTCGGCGAGGCCGACCGGGTGCTTGATGTCATGGCGGAGAATGGGCTGAAGCGCGGCCAGGACGGGCTTCAGGTCTATGTCATGTGCGAGATCCCCTCCAACGTCATCCTCGCGCGCGGTTTTGCCGAACGCTTCGACGGCTTCTCCATCGGCTCCAACGACCTGACCCAGCTGACGCTCGGCGTCGACCGCGATTCCAGCCTTCTGGCCGAATTGTTCGATGAGGAGGACGCGGCGGTGAAATGGATGATCCGCAGCATGATCGACGCGGCCCGCGAGGCCGGCGCGAAAGTCGGCCTCTGCGGTCAGGCCCCGAGCGACAATCCCGCCTTCGCCGCCTTCCTCGTCGAGTGCGGCATCGACTCGATCTCGATCAGCCCGGACAGCTTCGCCGCGGTCAAGGCGCATGTCGCACGAGCCGAAGGCAGCAGACCGGCGGTTTGATCTGGCGCAATGCGGATTTGGCGGACGCGCCCATAAAAGGCGATCGGAATTGTCGTGCGGAGGACAGGATCATGAACGATAGCGCAATCCCCGCCTTCTCCCATGGGGCGCAGCAGGCGCAGCAATGGGTCAACGAACTCGCCGACGATTTGAACGAGGGCCTTGAGCGTCACGCCTCGCGACTGCTTCGATCGGTGCTCCACGCTCTGCGCGACGCGATTTCGGTCGAGGAAGCCGCGGATCTGTCGGCGCAGTTGCCCGTCCTCATTCGCGGCATCTTCTTCGAGGGTTGGCAGCCCTCGGCGACCCCGGCCTGGAACCGGACGAAAGAGGATTTCGTCGCCCGCGTCGAGAACGATCTCCGCGATGATCCGTTCGATGACACGGAGGAAGCCATCGCCGCGGTTTTCAGGCTGCTCGACCGGCATATCTCCGAAGGCGAGATCACGCAGGTTCGCAATTCCATGCGCAAGGCTCTGCGGGAACTCTGGCCAACCCGCTGAAGCATGGCCGGCCGCGATCGCCGCGTCGGGCAGCGTCGATGACATCTCGGCCCATATCTGGTTCGGTGCGTCCCATGCCGAGCGACCCGACATTCGCTGAAATCCCCGCGTCGCCGCCCGATGGCGCCGACACTCGCGCCATCGAAGCCAAGGTCCGGTTCCTCAGCGAGCCGGCCTCCTACGATCATGCCCCAGCCGATGTCCTCGTTACGGAGACCCACATGTCCTGGGTTTTTCTAGCCGGCGACCTCGTCTACAAGCTGAAGAAGCCGGTCCGCTTCCCGTTCCTGGATTTCACCACATTGGCGGCCCGCGAAGAGAATTGCGGCGAGGAAGTCCGTCTCAACCGGCGGCTGGCGCCGCAGACCTATCTGGGAACCGTTCCCCTTACCGAGGACGACGCCGGCGCGCTGGCGCTCGGCGGCAGCGGATCCATCGTAGACTGGCTGGTGGTCATGCGACGTCTGCCGGCGGACCGCATGTTCGACCGGATGCTTCAAGAAGACCGAATCGGCGCGGCCGAGACAGATCAGATCGCGGCTCTCCTGGCGCGGTTCTACCGTGCAGCCGACCATCCGGCCGTCGATCCGACTGCCTATGTCGACCGTCTCATGGCGCAGCAGGCGGAAAACCGGGCGATCCTGACGCGGCGCGCCTTCGCGGTGGATCACACGCGCCTTCCGACAGTGCTGGACCTGCTCGACCAGAGAATGGCGGAAGACCGCCCGCTGATCGAGGAGCGGGCGCGGACCGGCCGCATCGTCGAGGGGCACGGTGACCTGCGACCGGAGCACATCTGCCTGACCGATCCGATCGTGATCTTCGATTGCCTCGAATTCAGCCGAGAATTGCGCCTCGTCGATCCGCTCGACGAGTTGGCCTTTCTCGGCCTGGAATGCCGAATACTGAGCGCGCCCGCCATCGGCCCGACCCTTGTCGCGGCGGTAGCGGACCAACTCGGCGATCGCCCGCCGCCGCGACTGATCGCGTTCTACACCGCGTTTCGCGCGATGTTGCGCGTACGGCTTTCCCTCGCCCATCTTCTCGACGCCGCACCAAGAGAGCCAGCCAAGTGGGAACCGCTCGCGAGCCGATACCTCGCCTTGGCGGAGGAGGCCCTGCGATAGCCAGGCCGCGCTTTCGGCAGGCGGCCCGGGGGCAAGGAGCGAATCAGTCGGATTTCGCCACATGGGAGCGCGCGGACATGATCCTTGTCAAAGCCGGGCGTCGCCAATGCGGCTATCCTCTGATCTCGGACATCGAACGCAGGAAGTGTAATCGCCATGACCACGGTCAAGATCCCGCACCATGCGCGGGTCCTCGTCGCCGACGGGCGCAAGGCCCTCGTGCTCATAAACGAAGGCGGCCCGTTCAATCCCAATCTAACGGTCGAGCATGTTCTCGAAGCGCCGGACAATCCGCCCACCGGCGAGCAGGGAAGCGACGAGCCCGGCAGAACGCAGACCCAGGGACGGCGCAGCGCCGTCGGGCAGACCGACTGGCATGCCGCGGCCGAAGCGGCATTCGCATCCGAAGTGGCCGAGGAGATCGACCGGCTCCGCGCGCGGGAAGACTTGAAGGCGCTGATCATCGTGGCGCCGCCGAAGACGCTGGCGACTTTGCGAGAATGTTTCACCGACGCGGTCCGCAAGCTGATCGTGGCCGAGATCGACAAGGACCTCACGAAGCACCCGGTCGGCGAAATCCAGCGTCATCTCAGCTGAGGCCCGCACGCCGGCATTCTCCGCTCCGGACGTGGCCGTCCTGACGCCTCAGCGCCGACGGTGAAGGCTGGAGTCCGCGCCACGACACGCTACGATCGCATCGGCGAAAATGTCCGCCGTCTCCAGCACGACCAGGCGGTTTGCGACCGCCGCAGCGTCGAGCGCGGGGAGCGGCACGGTGTCCGTGATCACGACTTCATCGATCGCCGCCTCGCTCCAGAGCGTATCAGCGCCACCGGTGAACAGGCCATGGGTCACCACGACCGAAACCTTCGTCGCGCCTTTGGCACGGCAGACCGCCGCGACCCGCGCCATTGTGGTCCCGGTGCTGATCAGATCGTCGACCACGATCACCATGCGGCCGTCGACATCGCCCGCGAATAGCTCCCCCGTCACGACACCACCACTGCGCTGCTTGTCCATGAAGCCTTTCGCGACCGGACGGCCGAGCATCGTTTCCAACCGCTCGCGAAAGATCTCCGCCCGCTTGGCGCCGCCGAGATCGGGCGAGACGACCGCAACCGGCACATCCCCGATCTTTGCCGCGAAATGGCTGATGAAGGCGCTGTTGGCGTCGAGATGGACCGTCGGGCAGCGGAAAGCGTTCTGGAAGGCGGCGAGATTATGAATCTCCATGTTCATCAGGCGATCCGTCCCGACAGCCTCGAACAGTTGTGCGACATAGCGGGTCGTGACCGGGTCGCGACTCTTGGTCCGCCGGTCCTTGCGGGCATAGCAGAGATAAGGAACCACGGCGGTGACGCGGCCAGCACCGGAATCCTTGAGGGTTCCGATGAAGAAGAGCATCCGGCACAGCTTGTCATTGCTCGTGTGCCGCAGATCGCCGGTGAGGCTGTCGATGACATAAACATCGCGGTCACGAATGCTCACGAGCGGACGGGCCTTGTGTTCGCCGTCCTCGAAAAAACGTTCCTCGTGAGCCGCAAGCATGATGCCGAGATGTCGGGCGACACGCTGCCCGAAGGATGCGCTGGAGCCGAGCGCGAACAGCATCGGACCGTCCGGGCGTGCCACGGCACGTCGTTTCGGGCTCAGCGCGTCCGTTTCGATCGCGCGAAGCGACAGCCCGCCGACAATCGCGTCGATGGTACGGCCGTCCTCGGAGAGCGGCGCCAGCAACATCTCGACCGCCTCCGCCTCGCTGCCGGCCTCGTCGAGCGTAAACTCCGCAAGCAAGGGTTCGCCTGCCTCCCGGACGGCGTCGAACAAACGCCTTAGCCGCACCGCCCCGCGACGGCGTGGCGCGTCGGATAAGCTTGCCCCGACATCACAATGCCCGAGCACCGCATCCACCGATCTGGCGCCGGAACGAAGCGTATAATTCCGCCCCTTCTCCGCCACGCCATATACGAAGGCAAACTTGCCTTGCGGATCGAGACTCTCGATGTCGAGACCGCTTTTCGACGGAAAAATCAACTCATCTCGTCGCGCTTGCCAGACCGCGAGGAGGTGCCCCAGGGAATCGTCCCTCGGCGCGGGGGCGAAGTCGAGCCGGCGAAACAACCGTCGAAGTGGATAGGATGTCTGCACGAGTGTCGTCACCGGCTTCGGTCCCCTCCTCACTTTCGATGAGCATGCAAACAAGCTCACCCCATCGAGCGGCGCAGGCATTGATTTCGGTCAAACGCTGGGCCTGACACAGGCCACATCCCGCCGATCAGCGTCGTCGGCCCTGGAGGCGACGCCATGGCCGCCAATTGTCGGCCGTGTCGAACGGATCAAAGAAATGCGTCCGCCCAAGCCAACGATCGAGCCAGCCCGGCCGCGGCGCCGGGAACGGCTCGAGGTGCCTCCCCTCGACTTGGTTGAGCAGAGTGATCGTCGCGATGAGACTGCCCGATCGCTCCAACACGGCGGCAAAGACCTCGGCCGGACTGCCGACATGCTCGCCCACAAGGCGACTCAGCAAGGCGAGTATTCGCTGTCTTGCCGCCAGATCATCCGCTCCGGCTTCGATCGCCACGTCACATTCCGAATCGAGGCCGAGCGACCGATTGTTCAAATTTGCAGATCCGACCCTCAAAAGACGGTTGTCGACCACCATCAGCTTGGAATGCACCGTGATCGGCAGATCGATTGCGGCCATGGGAGCGAAGACCCGCAACCGTTGGTTGACATCCCTTGAACGGAGCGAGTGAATCAGAGGGATTCGCGGGCGGTCCATGATAAAACGCTCGAAGGTCCCAACGCTTCGACCCGGGCAGACGATGATGATTTCCGGACCGTCGCGCTCGCCGAGACGTTGCGCCAAGGCGTCGGCGATAACCGGCGAGGTGACATACTGATTCTCCAGGTAGATCCAGTGTCTGGCGGCAGCGATCGCGGCGAGATAGAGGGCTTCCACCTCCCTGACGGCGGGCTCGGTTCGAGCGATCCCTACTCTGACATCGCTCATGTCGGATACGAGATCTTTGGGCCAGGCGGGCGTTGCAGGGATTGGCCGCGGAAGTTGAACACCGGTGGCGCGATGCCAGCGTCGTCTCGCCAGTTCGCCGAGGGCTGCCGCCGCTGGTCCCGCGACGGCGAGCATCACCTCATGTCGGGGCTTGTAAATGCTCCCGTCGAGTGTGCGGCGGCGACTGTCGGCCGGCAGATGCAGGGATGTATCCCAGCGATTGCGCGTGAAATCCGAGCCGCCGCAAAACGCCACGGTATCATCGACAACCAGGATTTTCTGATGGTGCGAAGCGCCCACCGGATGGCGGCCATCCAGCCGATATTCCAGACGATCTCGGGGCAGCCATCGCGCCGCGTGCCGGGGACTGTCCCGGCGTTGGATGCTGTAACCTATCGCCATCTCCCAGATCAGTATGTGAACCGTCAGAGAGGGATTGTGCGCCAACAGGCGCGCCATCAGTTCGCAGAACGGTTCGGCATGCCGGTCCTCGGCGGTTGGGGGCCCAAAAGGCACGCGTGCGTCGAAGTCCCATCCGACCAGTAGAATGGAATGCTCGGCCCGCTCCATGGCGGCGCGCATGGCCGGCAGGTATGCCCAGCCGTCGGCGAGTAGCGCCACCTTGGTCGCAGCTTCGATCCGCCAGCACGTGTCGCACTCCCGCAGGATGGAGCTCTTCCAGGTCATGTGTGTCCAGCGCCTGATAGATCGCGCCGCCCTACGCGGCAGGCCCGAGCCGGCGACCGGCGCGACCGAGTGCGGTTGGTCGCCACCTGCGAGGCAGTTCGACGACCGGCGGATTTGCTCAATGGGATAGGAGGCAGCATATCGGGCAGCGACGCAGCAGGTCGTGGGTTACACCGCCAAAGACCCATTCTCGCAAGCGAGCATGGCCATATCCACCCCCGACAATGAGGTCGGCACCGTTCTGTTCGGCAATCAGGATGAGTTCATCGGCCACGGATGCCTCTCGTTGCGCGCGCACTTCCGCGCGGGCCTTGACCCGATGCCGCTCAAGATGACGGACGACGTCCGCGATGCGCGCTTGCGCGGCCCCCAATTCCGCTTTCGGGGCGATCTCGACGAGGTGGACGCTCGCCGCCGCCCGCAGGAATGGCGACGCGTCCCATAGTGCCCGGCGCGCCTCTCGGGTGTCCTTCCAGGCGATAACCACGTGCTCGGCCGAAAGCGCACGAGTACCTGGCGGGACGATGAGGACCGGTCGACCGGCAGCCATCACGACCTCGCCGGGATCGACGGTTTGGTAGACACTGGCGTGGTGCTGGTCCAGATCGCGCCCGACGATGATCAGATCGGCCGAACGAGCTTCGCGGGCCAGCGTTTCGGCAGGCATATCAATCGCGGAGCGCCACTCCGTCGTAATGGCTTGGCCGGAAAAATGAGACCGGAAGCGCGCCTCTGCGGCTCGCACTTCGGCGGCAATCCGCTCTCGTTCTTCGGCGATGACGTCGACGAACACCACACCGCCAAACGCGTCGACCGGCGGCGGGCGTATCGCGGCGGCGGCCACGCCGATCAAAACCGCGTCGAAGCGCGTGGCAAGAGCGCCGGCGAGGTCGAGACGCGCGGCCGTGCTCGCATCATCGTTATCGACATGCATCATGATCGACGCGTAACTCATGCAAGGCTCCTGCGCTGCGATCACGATCGCATTAGAATCCGATGGCCTGCGATCCGGAGCATTCCTCCCCTCGCCGCACAGCGATACGGTGTGCCGTGCTGCGAGGGAGACTTCCGGTCCGCATTCCAACATCAGCGGGGTTCGCGCCAACTTGGCATTGATCGGCGTCAACCGCTTCCATCATTCGCCCTTCCAAGTCCCGACGATGGGAGCGCTGAGCTGGCCACGTCATGCGGCACGATCCTCAGCGCTCTGAGCGCATTGAGGATCACGGCGACGTCGATCACTTCTTGCAGCAATGCCCCCTGCACCGGTGCGAGATAGCCAAAAGCCGCAGCGACCATTCCCACGATCGAGAGGCCGATCCCGGCGAATACACTCTCGATCGCGATCCGGCGGGACCGTTGGGCCACTTCGAGCCCCGGCAGCAGCCGGTCGAGATGGTCGACCAGGAGGACGACGTCGGCCGCCTCGGCCGAGGCGGCCGCACCGCGCGCGCCCATGGCCACGCCGATGTCCGCGGCCGCGAGCGCCGGTGCGTCGTTGACGCCATCGCCCACCATCATGACGGGGCCGTTCTTGCGTTCGGCCAGCACCAGCAGCACCTTCTGGTCCGGGGTCAACTCGGCTTTTACTGCATCGAGCCCCAGCCCCTCGGTGACGGCCGTGGCCACGGCCTGACGGTCGCCCGTCGCCAGCAGGATACGCCGGATGCCGAGGCGGCGCAGGCTTGCAAGCAGTTCGGCCGTCCCCGACCGCAGGACGTCCGCCATCACGAGATGTCCTGCAAGCTTGCCGTCGACAGCAAGAGCGACGAGCACAGAACCCGCATCACCGGCGCGATGCCGCGCATCGGGCCCGTCGACCCGCGCCGTCACGAAAGCCGCGCCGCCCACCACGACATCCCTGCCGTCCACTTTCCCCGCCACACCTTCGCCTGGCATCTCCTCGACGTCGACGGGCGCGGGCAAAACGACGCCGCGCGTCCGCGCCGCAACGACGATGGCCTGGGCGATCGGATGTTTGGAGGCCTGATCCAAGGCGGAAGCGAAGTACAGGACCTCATGCTGAGACAGGGCTCCATAAGTGTCGATCGACACGATCTGCGGACGCCCATCAGTCAGCGTGCCGGTTTTATCGAGAATCAGGGTTTGGATGCGCGCTAGCGCCTCGAGCGGTTTGGCGCCCTTGATCAGCACTCCGAAGTGCGCCGCTCGAGAGAGGCCGGCCACCAGAGCGACAGGGACCGCGAGGATGAGAGGGCACGGCGTGGCAACGACGAGAACGGCGACCGCGCGGATCGGATCGCCCGTGAACCACCACGCCGCCGTCGCCAGCGCGACTGTGACCATCAGAAAGAGCAGCGAATACCGGTCTGCGAGCCGAGCCATCGGGGCCTTGGACCGTTGCGCTTCCTCCACCAAGCGGACGATCCCGGCATAGGTGCTGTCGGCCGCCCGGCGATTGGCGCGCAGGTCGAAAGGTTCGCCCGCGTTGGTCGAACCGCTCATCACGTCCTGCCCATGCTCCAGACGTACGGGCATCGACTCGCCGGTCAGCGCCGACTGGTCGACCATCGCGCGGCTGTTTTCGACTGTGCCGTCGACGGGCGCCACGTCCCCCTGCCGGATCAGCAGAAGATCGCCAGGCTCGACGTCATCCAAGGGCACGTCGTCGAGCGTGCCGTTGCGGTGGCGCGTCGCGGTGCGAGGCACACGAGAGAGAAGATCGCTCATCTCTCGTCGGGCGCGACCCTCGGCGAAGCTTTCAAGGAAGGTTCCCCCCGAATACATCAGCGCCACGACCGCCGCCGCGAGCGTCTCGCCAAACAGCAGTGCCGCCGACATCGACAGTGCGGCGACAATGTCCAACCCGACATCGCCTTGCCGCAGACTCCGGACGATCTCCACGACCAAGGCGGCGAGGACCGGCAGGACACCCGCCGCCCAGATCGTATCCGCTAGTTGCGGCAGATCGGCAAATGTCAGGCCGAGCCCCCCGACGAGGCCGAGGAATGCAACGGTCAGCAGGGCGGTGTTCAGACGATCGTGGAGGATTGAGTTCAACGGATACCCTGTCCTGGATTCAGCTGCGCGGCCATCGGGGTTGGCAGACTCATCCTACAACACGCTGTGCACCGCGAAACCGGTTTTCACCGGAGTCCACGCGCTCAACCGCGCGGCTTTCGAGGCCTACGCCGACGGCGTTGCCAAGGTGCCGCCGGCCGCAGCCTCCGCGATATTGGCCTGAGCCCGGGCGACCCGCTTGTCGCGGCTGCCGACCGGTTCACGCATTGTGTAGGGCCGTTGAGATATCGTGGATCGAAGGATCTCACCGATCATTCGCCAACTCGCTGACAATCTTCGCCTGCAACCGAGGGTGAAAATTCCGTCGCAATTCCCCCAATGTCCTAGGGTCGGCGATGACAAAGACCGGGCCGAGTTCGCCGGCGATCGCCAAACGATTCAGATAACCGGCGCTGGCCGCCGCGAAACCATCCTCTGCACTGCGGTGGGAGTCCGGATTGGCCGAGGCATTCCTGTGTCGGGCGCCCGACCGGGGGTTGGTCGCCGCGACCTTCGGATCATCGACGGCCACGAGGTCGATATGGGGCTCGACACCTCTGTTCCGGAACAGTTTGAGGGTCGCGCCGTCGGCGACCGCTACGAGTGTATCATTCGGCAGGATCATTGGGTCGTGACTCCTGATTGGGGTTGGGCGCCATTGCCGACAATCAGACCACAGCAAACTCCACCGCGACTTGCGCAAGGTCAAACAATCGATCGAGACAATGTGCATCATAACGAAGGGTACAGGCCGCGCGGAGTCGCTGCCGTTCTGTGGTCGTGTCGGCCGCTTCGGATCTGGACGCGAGAAGGACGGTGATGGAAACATGCCGTCGGACGCAGCCGGCTGTCGCACCCAACCAGACGGAGGGAGAGTGGAATGACCGAGACTCGTGTGGTTTGCAGCAAGTGCGGCGGCGTCAACCGCTTGCCGCCGTCGCGATCGGCCAGCGGTGCCAAATGCGGGAAATGCGGGGCGAAGCTGTTCGCCGGCCATCCCGAGGATGTCGGCACGGAGAATTTCGACCGCCAGATCGCGCGCGGCACGGTGCCGGTTCTCGTCGATGTCTGGGCCCCCTGGTGCGGACCATGTCTGGCGATGGCGCCCGCCTATGAGGCCGCAGCGCGCGATCTGGAGCCGCGGGTTCGCATGATCAAGCTCAATTCGGAAGTCGAACAGGAAGCCGCCTCTCGCCTCGGCATTCGCGGCATTCCGACGATGATCCTGTTCCTGGATGGGCGGGAGGCGGCCCGAACCTCGGGCGCGATGTCGGCCCAACAGATCGTGCAATGGGTGCGTGACAAGTTGCCGACTGCGGCGGCTTGAGCCTGCCATCCAACGGCGCGGCAACAGAGGCGTCGGAGCGTTGCGCAGTACCGATAAATAACACGGTCATTCGAGGCATGGTTGGCATGGAATCAGTTGCATGAAGGACCCTTACGAGACCCTCGGCGTCGCCCGCTCCGCGACCAGCAAGGAGATCAAGGCCGCATTCAAGAAACTGGCGCGCAAGCACCATCCGGATCTGCATCCGGGCGACAAGGAGGCTGAGAGCAGGTTCAAGGACCTCTCGGCCGCGAACGACCTGCTCAAGGACCCGGAAAAACGCCGGCGCTTCGATGCGGGCGAAATCGACGCCAGCGGAGCCGAGCGCCAGCATGAGCAGTTCTATCGCGACTTCGCCGACGGCCCGGCCTACGCTTCGCACGCCGCACAGGACGGATTTTCGAGCAATGAAGATCTGGAGGAGTTTCTGTCCCGCGCGTTTTCGGGCGGAGGACGACGAGCCCAGGGCACGTTCAGAGCGCGTGGACAGGATGTGAGTTATGCACTCCCGGTGGCTTTTCTGGATGCGGCCAATGGCGCCACGCGGACGATCACATTACCCGAAGGCAAGACCTTGCAGGTCAAGATCCCCGAGGGTGCAGCCGACCGGCAGATGCTGCGGCTGAAAGGGCAAGGAATGCTTGGGTTCGGTGGTGGAGCCCCGGGCGACGCCTATGTCGAACTGCATGTCCAGCCGCATTCGTTCTTTCGCTCCAAGGACGGTAACATTCACGTCGAAGTGCCGGTCACCTTGACGGAGGCGGCCCTGGGCGCCCGGATCGAGGTGCCGACCATCAGCGGGCCGGTCAAGGTGACCGTTCCGAAATGGTCCAATACCGGCACAATTTTGCGGCTTCGCGAGAGAGGAATCCGTAACCAGAAGACCGGTCAACGTGGGCATCAGCTGATCACCCTCAAAATCGTCCTTCCCACGACCGAGGAGCCCGAACTGGTCGCGTTTCTGGAGACATGGGAGCCAAAGACCCGGCTGGATCCGCGCAAGGAGATGCTGAAATGACGGGTATCGACGCGCTTGTCGCGGCCATCTCGGCGCTGCAGCGAAACGATCTCGAGGCCTGGCTCCGCGATGAACTCGTTTCGGCCCAGCCGGATGCCGGGACCCTCATCTTCTCGGACATGGAATGCGCCCGGGTCCGCTTCATCTGCACGCTGCATTACGACCTGGAGATCGACGCGGAGACCCTGCCGGTGGTATTGTCTTTGGCCGATCAGCTCTATGAGACCCGGCAACGCCTGTTGTCGCTGACCGCCGCTGTCGCGGCGCAGGACGAGCCTATCCAGAAGGCGATCATCGCGGCTTTGTCCCCGAGCGGCCTGGACTCGCCTCGATAAAGTGGCTCTTGCGCATGTTGTGTGGTTTTACGGCGCCAGGATCAGTCGGCGGCGGAGCAGTTCGAGATTTCCGCGGCCATACATGGAGCGCTTGAGCAGCTTCAGCTTATTCACCTGGCCCTCGACCTGGGCGCTACTCCAACAGGTTTCCAAAGCGGCTCGAACCGCATCGCCGTCATGCTGAAGGCCTGCGGCGAAGGTTTCGACAGGACGCAGACCACAGCGCTTTGCGCCACGAAGCCAATCGTCGAACGCGGGGCCGGCATCATGGGCCTTGGTTCCGACCCGGCGGACGAGATCGACGAAACGGCGAACAACTCGAATGAGGATGACGGCGTCGCGATCCTGGCTGATTCGCAGGATCGCGTTAGCCTCTTCGATCGACCTCCTTTCTGGTGCCTTGACGATCAACCACGCGAATTTCTTCGGGGACGGAATCGAAACAGGGTTTTGGGTGGCGGGAGCTGGCGGAGCCGTATCGACCGTCCTATGCGGGGCATGTTTCGACGGAGCCGTCCGGTGGTCCTGAAGCCACCGATGAATCTGGCTGGCGGAACCGCCATAGCCAAGATCGCGGCATTCGCGCCAGAGCTGCAGGCCGTTTTCGCATCCGTTCGCGAGCCGCGATCTCAGCAACGGCAGATAGGGATCAATGATGCTGCTTGCCGTTGCCCGCACGGCCCGCTCGGGAAAGGCATCGGCATAAGCGAACTTACGGACGGTGGTCGGTGACAAACCTGTCGCTCGGCTGATCGCCACGATCGCCTCGCCGGCGAGGTAACGCCGACGCACATCGTCATATTGCGTCAGTCGCCGTGTGCGGCGTTCGGCCGCGACATCAGCGTCGGAACGCAATCGTCCGAACGCCTTCGTTCGACACGTCTTCGTCGCCTTCGGCGATGACAGTTCGGGCAGCCGCCGCAAACGCGCATGAGCGCCGGCAGCCCATCGCTCGACCATCTGCCGCGTGTTGTGGAGAAGGTGCCAACGATCGGCGATCTGGACGGCGTTCCGGGCACCGATCGTTATGGCGCGCCGGTATTCTGTCGATCGGCCCCGAGCAACGATTTCGATCCCAGGCCTGGATTCCAGCCAAACGATCACCGTCTCCGCCGTGCGGTCAGGCAAGAGATCTATCGGACGGTGGCGTTGGAGGTCGATGATGATCGTGCCGTAGCGCAGCCGCTTCTTCATCGCCCAATCATCAACGCCGATAATTGTCGGTGTCGACGGCGTCGGCTCGGGCAGCAGACGGACCAGCCGAAGGATTGTGTCGCCGCTGACAGGCATTGCCATTTGCCTTGAAAGGCGGCTGCCCGCCGCTCCGCCCAGAGCAATTCCCGTTCTTGCTGGCGCCTTGGCCAGCCGCTTCGTCCTTTGCGCCGACGGCGCGACCAGCATCGGCACGTTCTCGCCGAAGGTCCGGCGTCGGCAGCCGGCATTCCGGACACCGCGCAACCTTATAGCGCTTCTGCAACGAAATCGTCAGTCCCGATGGACCTTCGCGCCGGATTCCATTGAAGCGACATCCGGGCATCATCGATATTTGAGGCATGCTTCCTCCACCGCATCATCTGCGGTGTTAGAAAGAGTCGCCACGCCTCAAGACCACACAACATGCGCAAGAGCCACCAAATCGGGGCAAGTCCAGGGCGCTATCAGTCGGAGGAGACGGCACAAGGCCAGCTACAATGTCATGCGCTCGCCTCGAATCGCGGGAACAGCACGTTGTTCTCAAGGTGGATATGTTCCATCAGATCATCCTTGAGTTGTGCCGCTCCGGCGTAAAGCGCCTGCCACGACCGGCAAGCGCCGTCCGGCAAGGTATAGTCGTCAGTTATCTGCGCCACCCGCTCCAGAAAGGCGCCGTGAGCATCGTGATCGTGGCGCATCTCGGTGATCGGCGCATCCAATTGTCCCTCAGCCTGTCTACGCATGGCTGGAAACAGGATCAACTCCTCCTTCTTCATGTGCACTTCCAATTCGCCCATGATCTGTTGCAAGGCGTCGGCCAGCCCTTCCGGGGCGTTCGGGTGGGCGGCATGAACCGCCTCGACCTTGCGCGACAGTTCGATCAGTTCGGGAATCTGGCGTCGGTGGACCTCGTGATAGCGGGTCTGGATGTGATCGATCAGCGCGGTGGTTTCCCGCGGCGCCTGCGGTGCGGCTGCGGGGTCGAGCGCCTGCAGCGCTGTTTCAAGTTCGATAATATTGAGCTTGCGCTGGTACGCCGCCTCGGTCAGCGAAACGTCGCCGTGGCAGCAGAAATCGATTCCAAACCGGCGGAAGACACCGGTGGCGCCGGGAAGTCGCGCGGCGATCTCGCCGACATTCTGGTCGTGCAGGGGCTGGGTGGTCTCGGTCATGTTCTTCGCCTTGTGTAGATGATTTGATTGAGTTGAAAGGTGTGCGGGTGTGGCGCCCTGTGGCGTTGGTGCCCCGCTTTTCGATTCCGTCGACCTGACGTGGGCTCACTCCGCCGGTTCGGCCGCGAACGTTGCGCTGGTGTAGACGGCAAGCGGCTCGACATTCCGGGCGGCGAGCGAACTGAGGAACCGCCAGACGAAGAGCAGCGTCACCAGAAACAGCCCCGGATAGCCGATGCCGGCCATCAGGTACGGGAAGAACGGGCTGCCATCGCGCACGCTGGAAAGGTTGAAGCTCAGAAGCCCCAGCGTGATTACCGCGCCGAAAACCCACATTCCCAAGAGCCACAGCCCGGCTTCCCAGCCGGTCAGCAATCGCTTCCAGCCTGGCATGACAGCGTGCGCCGGGCCATCATAGGCGTCTGCTGTCTCGAAGCCGCGCGCCGCCGGCGTCGTAGCGACCCGTGCGCGATAGCCGAGCGTGAGCAGGTCGAAGACCAGAAGCCCGACGCCAATGGTAAACACCAGCCCGAAGACCGGCACCTGCAGCTTGGCGATCTGCATCGCAGGCGAGACGTCGCCTCCAAACCAGTCAAGGCCAAGCGTGCGGTAGACATAGACCTGGATCGTGCCGCCGATGGCGAAGGCGAAGGCCAGGCCAAGCATGCCGGTGAAGATGAGCCAGAAGGCCAGCTTGCCAAGACGCTGGTCGAAATCCCGGATGCCGCGCATCAGCGGCACCGCATAGTAGGCTGCCGACAGCCCCAGCATGCCGAATGTGCCGAAGAGCGCCAGATGCGCGTGGCTCAGCGTCACCCAGGTGCCGTGCGACCACACGTTGGTCAGCGCGAAGGTCATGGTGAAGCCGAGGATCCCCGCCCCTACCTGCTCCAGCACCACCGAGCCTAGAAGGAAGGCGAACGCAGGCATATTAGCGATAGGTTTGCGGTCGTGATGAGCGTCGAGATAGATGTGCCAGAAGCAGAAGATCAGAGGCAATGGTTCGAGCGCGCTGAACAGCGAGCCCCAGAATTGCCAAAACTCCGGCGTGCCTATCCAGAAATAATGATGCGCGTTGCCCAGAAGCCCCGAGAGCCAGACCAACGAAATGCCCCAGAAGACCGCGTAGCCCACGGTCTTCACGCTGGCGTTGAACATCAACACCACGAGGAAGCCGACCAGGCTGATATGGATGACCTCCCAGACTCCTTCGACCCAGTAGTGCACGACGTACCAGCGGAAATATTCCTGCAGGTCCAGCCGCCCGATGAAGAACAGCCCGAACACCCAAACAGCGGTCAGTGCCAGCACGCCAAGTCCCAGCCCCCAGTGAATCTCGTTCCACTGGGACATTGGCGGGAAAGTGCGCAGGACCACATAGCACAGGATTGCGAAGCCAATCAGGATCACAATATCGGCGACGCGACCGGCCTCGAGATACTCCAGTCCCTCCTGCAGCCAGGGCTGCCCCAGCCACCAGCCGGCGATCCCCTGTTGCGCCAGAAACTGCGTCAGGACGTTCCAGACTACGACGGCCAGTAGTGCATAGAACAAGAATTTGATCAGCCAAGGCGCGGCCAGTTCACGTTTCGACAGCAGCGGCCCGATGAACAGAATCGTGCCGATAAAGCCGGTGAGGATCCACAGAATGCCGAGATTGGTATGTTCGGCCCGGACGATGTTGAAATTGAATACCCCCGAGAGCAGTGTCGGATCGATGTGCTGCGCCGCCAGAAGCAGGCCGAATGCGGTCTGAAACAGGAACAGCACAAGCATTACCAGAAAAAAACGCAGGCTCAGCCTTTGGGTCTGGTATTCGATCCGGATCATTGTCCCTCTCCTCCGAGACTGCGGATATAGGCGACAATGGCTGCGACCTGATCGGCCTCCAGAATGTCGACATACGATGGCATGACGCCGGCGTGGAAGCCTGCGGCGACCTGCGCGTCCGGGTTCATGATGGCCTCGGTCAGATAGGCGTCGTCGACCTTTACCGTCGACCCATCGGCAAGCTCCGCCTCACCTCCGTAAAGCCCGCCCCAGGCCGGGCCGACGAGTTTCTCGGTTCCGGAGGAATGGCAGGCGGTACAGCCGTTATCCTCGACAAGTTGGGCACCAAGGTCGACCGGATCGCCCAAGGCGGCTGCAATGCTACCCTCGGGCGGTGCTGCTACTGCGGTTGCAACCGCCTCCGCCGGCATCTGCGTCGCCTGCGGGAAAGTTAGCCCGACGATCTGTGGGATCGGTGGCCAGCCCTCGGTATCCATCTGCGACGTGTATTTCAGGAAAGCGATCAACTGGGCGACCTCGCCCGCGCGAAACGGCAGGTTGGGCATGATCGTGGCATGGCCGCTGCGCCGATTGACCCGTTCCACAGCAGCGGGATACTTGTCGAAATAGGCGTCGATCGAGTTGACGTCCGCTTCAGTGACGACGGCAGATTTCTGCAACTGAACCTGCACTGCCGTCTGCGTCGGCCAGCTGCCTGCCGAGGGCAGAAACGCCTCCAGCCAGGCAGGCCCGACATCGCCGTAGAGTTTGGTCAGATCCGGCCCAAGATAGGCACCATTGCCGACGATCGTATGACACCCCATGCAGTTATAGGCTTGGAAGACCCGCTTGCCCTCGACAGCATCATGGCCCGCATATTCGACCCCCATCGGCACCACTTGGCCGCGCGAATCGAGGAAAGACATGAACGACAGCGCAACGAAGATCAGCGCCATCAGCCCAAGCACGCCAAGTGCGGTGCGCCGCTTCCTGCCTTCTTCACAGGGTTGACCTGGACGGCAACTCATGACTGGCCCTCCGTGTCATCGGGCTCCGCCTGTTCGACAAGTTCGGCGCGTTCGATGGCGTCATGCTCGAAAAGCGTGCGCAGGCTGCCGAAGAACGCATAGAAGACGTAGATCGCCAGCACGAAACCCGTTGCGAAATAGATCACCCACATGATCCGCGATTCCGCCCAGTAGCTGAAATCCCACCACCACGGCCAGGCGAGGAAGAAGGCGAACACGCTGGCAACGATAGCCAGCGAGAGCGCGATGATCCCTTGCGCCCTCGGGACCGGTCGTTTCCGGCTTGTATCGGACGTGTCGGCGTCGATCGCTTCCACATGTCGGCTCATCACATCCACCCCCTCAAGGCTTCGGCTGTCCGAGCCTGCCGTTAATAGGTATTTGCAATATGCATTATCTTCCGATATATTTCGTATTGTCAATACCATTTAAGGAGCACCGATGCGGCTGGCGTCTTTCACCGACTACGGTTTACGCGTTCTGATGCGGCTGGCCGGAGCGCCCGAAGAGTCGATCTCCACCGGACAGATCGCCGAGGAGTTCGCGATCTCGCAGCATCATCTAGCCAAGGTGGTGCAGGATCTCGGTCGCGGCGGATTTGTCCGGGCGCAACGCGGCAGGAGTGGCGGATTACGGCTGGCCCGCGCGGCACATACGATCACTGTCGGGGAGGTCGTGCGCCATCTCGAGCAGCGTTTCGCCATCGTCGAATGTTTTCGTGCGGATGGCAGCGCTTGCGTGCTGCAACCGCGGTGCCGCCTGAAACCCCAACTCGCCGCTGCGCGGGCGGCCTTTATGACGGAGCTTGACCGGACAACGGTGGCGGATTGCGCTTGGCCCGGGGACGGATCACTAATCGCGGCCGCATGAATCCGAGGAAGCGCAGGGAAGTGGAGAAGGTCAATGACTCATATCGCATTTGCCGATGACGCGATCCAGATCGACGCCGATGTCCTTGCCAAAGCGTTCCGGATCGAGGCGGATGACCTGAAACAGGGAATGCGCGACGGCACGATCACCGGCCGGTTCGAACGCGGCGCGGACGAAGACGCGGGCAAGATCCGGCTGACGTTCTTTGCGGCAAGCCGCCGGGTCCGCATGACCGTCGATGAAAGCGGAACGATCCTCACATGCAGCGCCATCGATTTTGGCAAGCTGCCGCTGCCCGCCTCGTCGAGAAGGGCCGGTTGATCCCCCTGCAATCCGAATCTGACAACTGGTTTTAAACTGCGTTCACGGTTCCGATCCGGGGATAATTTATGCGAGCAGCAAGGCGGCGCACGCCTATCCATGGGATCCTGATGATCTCGCTGCTGATCGTCGCGTTCCGAGGTGGTGGTTGAAGATTACGTCCGTTCGCGCGCACGCTTTAACGGACCCGGTCGGCGGCATCATCAGTCGGCCCATAGAAGAAGGAGCCGCCCCATGAAATATCGAATGACGCTGAAACATATCGACCCGGTTACGCACGATACGAATCATCTGATTTTCGACCGGCCGGAAGGGTTCGAATATAGTCCGGGTCAGGGAGTGGAACTGTATCTTCTCAAGGATGGTTGGGAAGACAAAGGCCGCCCCTTTACCCCGGTGACCTTGCCGCATGAGCCGACTTTGGAATTCGTCGTCAAGTCCTATCCCGACCACCACGGCGTGACTGAACAGATCGGTGTGATGAAGGCGGGCGACGAGGTGGAAATCAAAGGACCGTTCGGCGCGATCTCGGATCAGGGACCGGGCGGGTTCATTGCCGGCGGGGCGGGCATCACACCAATGATCGCGGTGTTGCGCAAGCGGTTGCACGATCACGGTACACTCGAGGGATCGACGCTGGTTTTTGCAAACAAGACCGAAGCCGACATCATCTGGCGCGAGAAGTTCGAGGCGATGAAGGGACTGAGAACCGTCTTCGTCGTGGACGAGCCTGGCGCCGGCGTACCGCAACAAAGACTTGATCGGGATTACTTGCGTCAGTTCGTCGAAGCAGAGCGTCGCTGCTATCTCTGCGGCCCGCCACCGATGATGGATGCGGTGCGCGAGGCGTTGCACGACCTTGGCATTAAGGACGACCGTATCGTCGAGGAGAGGATGTGAATGCCGTGGAACTGACCCGCGGGCGCTGCGATGACCGGGATCGTCGCGGTGCTTCTCATCGCGCTGGCTGAGTAGGAGGCCATAATGTTGATCCAAAAGTTTCTGCCTACGGCAAGCAAGCGGATGCTCTGCATCGAGATGACGGCAACCCTGCTCGAGGCCGCTCGGCTTCTGGATGATGGCAGCGACATGCTGCTGGTCAGTGATGTAGAGGGCCGGATGGCAGGTATTCTTACCAAGACCGACGTGGTCCGCCAAACCGGCCGCTGCGCGGGCGCAAGCTGCACCGCGCCGGTGGTCGAGGCGATGACGCGTGATGTGATCACGGCGGAGCCCGAGGGCCAGTTGCACGACGCCTGGGAGGTCATGAAGACCAGCGGCTTCAAGAACGTCCCAATTCTCGATTCGGACGGTAAGCCGCTGGGTGTTCTGAACGCCCGCGATGTCCTTCAGATGCTGCTGCAAGAGATCCAGCAGGAAGAGAACCTGCTGCGCGACTACGTCATGAATATCGGTTACCGCTAGGAAAATGCAGGAGAAACACTCATGCCCGATCCGCTATACCCGACGAACACCAGAGGTGGCTCGGTTTGTCTGAACAGGCTCGACGGCTTGATAAGTGGATCGTCTGCCGGGTTTTATGCCGCTGCGAGAAGCGGTTGATTGAAGTAGGCGTGGTCCGGAGTTTTCCGGCCCAGGCTCGAATGTGGGCGTCTTGCG
>DRFF01000055.1 GCA_011050685.1 Aurantimonas coralicida | reverse complement strand
TGCGTTACGTCGTCCACCATCTCGAAGCGGCTGGCGCGGCGCTCCGATGCCTGGATCAGCCGCAATTGGCCGCCCCGAAATGGGATGGTCGCACCATCCGCCGCGATAATCCGGTCGGGCGCCCGCGCGACGCGTTCCTCCACCCAGCCGCGATGCCGCTCGAGAAATTCCACGATCGCCCGCGCCGGCACCTTTTGTGGCGCCGTGACGACGATTCCGGTTCCGCCAGGGGCAAGCCGCAGGATCAGCCGTTTGGCGCGCGGATTGCGGCGCACCGTGACCGGGACCGGGCCGGCGGTAAGGTCCAGACGCTCGGGGATGGCGGGCGTGTTCGCGTTCCGCCGGGAAAAGAAAAGCGACATCGGCAAGACGAACCGTTCCTCGAAGCAGCCCACCGCCGCGATTCGAACCCCACCCTATATCGGAGCCCGCCCACACGCGACAAAAAGACGGCGGCGTTCAAAAGAACGCCGCCGTCGCACGATGCACTATGCCTGGCCGGTCAGGCGGGCTGACCGTCGATGGTCTGGCCGCTGGTCTGGTTCTGGCGATCCGCCATGAAGCGGTCGAACTCCTGTTGATCCTTGGCCCGGCGCAGCTCGCGGGCATAGGATTCGAACTCGGCCGCCGCTTCATTCAACTTGCGGCGCTCCTGGTCGAGACGGGACAGCTCCTTTTCGCGCCAGTCGTCGAAGGCGACGTTGCCGGTGCGAGCCTCGGCAAACGGGTTGACCGCGCCGGTTCGCTTCAGTCCGCCGAAAAAACGGTCGGTCGTACGGTTGACGTCCCGCCGGAAGCTCTCCAAACGATCACCCCAGAGAATGTAGGCGAGCATCGCCAGGCCGAGGGGCCAGTAAATCATGAAACCGACCACCATCAATGCTATGGTCGCGGGCGTCCAGGCCGGACGGATCAAGGCTTGCGAAGTCATCGCAGACTGTTCCTTTCGAGAATGGCCGCGACGCGCAAGCATCGCGGGGGCTTCGACAATTCGATGCGGTAGTATTCAGATGGTGAGGGTCACTCGCCCGTTCAATTGCCTGCCAGCGAAAATCGGTAATGGGCAGCGCGAAAACCGTTGGCCGGACATAACGAACCCGGTTCCCGACGCCTCTCTGTGGCAGGGTATCCTTCGCTTCCAGCGGCCGTTGGCGGCGGCGGGAAAGCGGACGAATTGAGCGTCCTTGCCGCCTGTTTCAGTCTGTTCTGGGGCGCCTTCCTGGCCGCGACAATCCTGCCTGGGGCGTCCGAGCTCATGCTGATCGGGCTGATTGCTAAAGGCATCGCCGACCCGTGGCTGCTGGTCCTTGTGGCGGGAACCGGCAACACCTTGGGCTCGGTCGTGAACTGGCTCTGCGGTCGGTTCATGCTGCGCTACCAGGAGCGTCGCTGGTTTCCGGTGAAGCCGAAGCAGTTGGAGGCAGCGACGCGCTTCTTCAATCGCTATGGCGTCTGGACACTCTTGTTCGCCTGGTCGCCGCTCGGCGGCGACGCGCTGACGGTCATCGCCGGGACCTTGCGGGTGCCGCTCGTACCGTTCGTCGTGCTGGTCGCGATCGGCAAATTCGCCCGCTACGTGGTGGTCGCGGGTGCGACGCTGGCCTGGCCGGGGCTTTGAGAAGCCGACCGCCTGTCGCACGCGAGGGCCAGAGATATCCACCGCCTTGTTGTCGCTCGCCACAGACCTCGACTGGCGCCTGTCCCCGTGAGCGGGCATTCTTCGCGCCATGGAGCTGACGGCACCCATCGACGCCTATTGCGAGCGGATCGGCACGGGCTTCTGGGCCGAACCGCTCAACGCCTTGTCGAATCTCGCGTTCTTCGCCGCCGCGGCGCTCGGGCTCTGGTACTGGCGACGGGGGCCGGCGCGAGATCGGCCGAGCCTCCATCTCATCTGTCTCGTCGCGATCATCGGAACCGGCTCGTTTCTGTTCCACACCTTCGCGAACCGATGGTCGAGTCTCGCCGACGTCATCCCCATCGCGCTGTTCATCTTTGCCTATTTCGGCCTCGCACTCTGCCGCTTCGTGGGTTTGTCCCCGATGGCGGCATTTGTCGGAACACTCGCCTTCGTCGCAGCCTCCCTGGCGGCCGAACCGCTGCTCGCTTCGCAGCTCGGATCGTCGTCCGGCTACGTTGCCGGGCTTTTCGCACTGTACGCCATCGGCGGCTATCTCGTGGCGCGGGACCATCCTGAGGGCTGGCGGGTGTTCGCCGCCGGCGGGGTCTTTACCGTCTCGCTCGCATTCCGGATGGTCGACCTGCCGCTCTGCCCGGAGTGGCCGCGCGGAACCCACTTCCTCTGGCACACGCTCAATGCGGCAACGCTGGGACTTTTGCTCGTCGCGGCAGTCCGCGGTGCGACGCCCGAACCACGATGAAGTCGAACCGATTCCAGCAAGTGAGCGCTTAGTGAGCGCCGAATGCGAGCGATACGCCGATGATCGAAGCTCGCCCGCCGCCAATGCCGGCATTGCTCAGTTGGACGCCCCGGCAACGGGCCGTCTTCAAAAAAAATGGCCGGACGCCTCCCCCGAAGCATCCGGCCGTGGCGGTCCCCCGCCTTGTAGAACTGTCGCGCCGCGATCGCGCGGCTGGTCAGGTGCCTGCGTAACCCGCCGCCATCCGCTCCTTGCCCTGCCTGACCACCACGCGGGCATCCATGGGAACGCGCTCGTAGAGGTCGAGGATGTCCTGATTCATCAGACGGATACAGCCCGACGAGGCGGCAGTGCCGATCGTCCACCATTCCGGCGTTCCGTGCAGACGGAACAGCGTGTCCTTGCCACCCTGGTAAAGGTAGAGGGCGCGGGCACCGAGCGGGTTGGTCAAGCCCGGGTCCATGCCGTCGCGATAAGGCTCAAGCTCAGGCTTGCGGTCGATCATCTCGCCCGGCGGAAACCATTTCGGCCAGGAGCGCTTGGCGCGAATGTTCGCTTCACCCGCCCAGGAGAAGCCGGCGCGGCCAACGCCGATGCCGTAGCGCATCGCCATGCCGTCCGCTTCGACCACATAAAGGAATCGGTTCGGGGTATCGACGACGACCGTGCCCGCCTCGTACTGGCGGCCTTCCTCGAAAGACACGCGCTGACGCAGATATTGCGGATCGATCTTGTCGGTTGGAATCGCGGGCAGGGCAAAGCCTTCGTCGACCACGGCGCCATAGCCGAGTTTCGTCGTCGCGCCGGCACTGCCTTCGGTCGGCAGGGAATCGGGCGCCGTGTAGGCGGCGACCTGCGCATTGCCCGACGGCGTCAGCGACGCGCGCTGGGATGTCGCGCACCCCGCCATGGTCGCGACCGACAGCAGAGCAGCGCCTGCAAGGATAAACTGTCTTATCTTCATAACGAACGCCAAGTTGGGTGCGATGGATGAAGCGGCCGCTTTGCGAACCGCGCGGGTCTGATTGCCGACCATCTGAAGCCGTCTCTTCGATAGGCCCCGCAGGTTGTTGAAGCAATGATCCTATTTGGCATATGGATGGTTAATAAGCGCCTTGTTGCCGCCATGTGACAGTTGACGGAGCCGGCGGCCGCGACATCTCCTTAGCGTCGAGATGATCGAAGCCATCAACGAGGACGTCTCATGAATATCGGGGAAGCATCCCGGTTATCGGGTCTGCCGCCGAAGACGGTCCGTTATTATGAGGAAGTGGGGCTGATAAAGCCGGCCAGGGCATCAAACGGCTACCGCTACTACCGCGACCGCGACGTGCACATGCTGCGCTTTCTGCAGCGCTCGCGCTCGCTGGGCTTTACCATAGAAGAGGCGCGGCGGCTGCTGTCGCTCTACGAGGATTCCAATCGCAAGAGCGAGGACGTCAAACGCCTCGCCAGTTCGCGGATCGCAGAGATTGACCGCAAGATCGCGGAACTGAAGTCGCTGAAACGCGCGCTGGCGGATCTCGCCGAGCAATGCCACGGCGATCAGGCCCCCGATTGCCCCATCCTCGACGAGATTGCGGGAACCATCCGGGCGGAGGTGTAGATTCCGTTGAGTGTGCCTGGAATCGCGCGCCGTCTGCCGGCCCGACTTTTTGTTTCTGGTTTGTTTCCATTTTTGCTTGCCGCCGGTCGTCCGCCTGGACTATCTTTGACGCATGCCGCTCGTTTCTCCCTTTGCCGTCGATCCGCTCGTCGACGGGCGCCAGTCGGAGCGCGCCCTTTTGGTGCGCCGAGGCGTACAGCGGTTGATGATCGCGCGACGGGTGGCGCTGCTTCCCGAAATGCCGCTGGCGTCCGGTCGGCGCGCCGATCTGATTTGTCTTTCGGAGAAGGGCGAATTTTCGATCGTGGAGATCAAGACCTCGGTCGAGGATTTCCGCGTCGATCGCAAATGGCCGGACTACCGACAGCATTGCGACCGGCTGTATTTCGCCACCCATCCGGGCGTGCCCGCCGATATTTTTCCGCAGACCTGCGGCCTGATCGTCTCGGACGGCTATGCGGCCGAAATCCTGCGGGACGCACCGGAGGAAAGGATGGCGGCGGCGACCCGCAAGGCGCTGATGCTGCGCTTCGCGCGGCTGTCCGCCGACCGCCTTTTGCAGGCCGAATGGGCGGCCAACCCTTTCATGACCGCCCCTCGGGAGATGGACTTGCCGGACGGGTGAGCCAGGTCAGCGCGGCGCGCGCTTGGCGAGGATGCGCTGCAATGTCCGCCGGTGCATGGTCAGCCGCCGCGCCGTCTCCGAGACGTTGCGGTCGCAAAGCTCGAAAATCCGTTGAATGTGCTCCCAGCGCACGCGATCGGCCGACATCGGGTTCTCCGGCGGCTCGGCGCGCGCCTCGCCATCGCACGAAAGCGCGGCCACGATCTCGTCGACTTCCGCGGGCTTGGTGAGATAGTCGATGGCGCCGATTTTCACGGCGCTCACCGCCGTCGCGATGTTGCCATAGCCGGTCAGGATGATGGCGCGCACGTCCTCGCGTGCAGCCCGCAACGCCGCGATCACGTCGAGCCCGGTGCCATCGCTGAGGCGCAGATCGACAATGGCGTAGGCCGGCGCGCTGCGGCGCAGCTGGACCAACCCTTCCGCGACACTTTCTGCTGCCACCACATCGTAACCACGCTGTTCAAGCGCCCGGCTCATGCGCAAGAGAAACGCTCTGTCATCGTCCACGAGCAGCAGAGACCGATCACGATCGCGCGCAGACCTCCCCTGCGGCGCGGCGGCCGCCTCTCCTCTGAGCATAATGCGAGTCCTTCCGTTTACGTCAGACGCACATTGCCCAGCGTCACCTTCACGGCAACCCAACAAAAATGTGTTCACTAAACCTTGGAATTTCGCCGCACAGGAGCAAAGGTATAGCTGCGGCTGGGATGCCACGCTTTTTTCTCAAGCTTTGGTACGCTGAATTTTCTATCTGAATCTCAAGAGGGTCCGTGCGTCCCGGGGGTACACGCGAATAGCCGGCCAACCATCCCAATGCCGGGGTGATGGAACGTCGGAGCGATTCGGTCGCTTAGCCTTCGGGAAATCAAACCAAGGAGCCGACCGATGGCACTCGCCGATCTCAAGGACATCTATCTCGACCAGCTTCAAGACGTTCACAGCGCCGACACACAGGCGGCGAAGGTGACACGCGAACTGGCCGACGCCGCCCACGACAACGACCTCAAGAAGGCGCTTCAGGCGGGCGTCGACGGGATCCAGGAAGGGTTGAAGACGCTGACGGAAATTCTTTCGGGGCACGGCACCAAGCCGGGCGAGGAATTCTGCAAGGGGATGGAAGGGCTCGTGAAAGAAGCACGCGCCCACGGCATCAAGGAGGACATCACCGACCCCGACGCCCGTGACGCGATGATCATCAGCCAGTATCAGCGCATGGCCCACTACGCGATCGCCGGCTATGGCTGCCTCGCCGCCTTCGCCAAGCGTCTCGACCTGAGGGAAGACGCCGACAAGCTGCAGAAATGCCTGGACGCGACCTATCACGGCGACAAGACTATGACGAAGCTGGCCGAGGGCGGCATCAACAAGGCAGCGTTGGGCTAGGTGTTCGGCCCCGCCTGCTCGCCCAAGGAAGACCGCGGGACGCTTTCGGCCGCGATCGAACGGCCGAATCTTCTCGCGCGAGCCGGCGTGGGGGCGCGTGGCATGCCAGCCTCCTTGTAGTGAAGCGCCCGGCGGTCCCGCCGCGTGCCGCCGACGTCGGCGGATACGGCCAATGGAGGCGGATGCCAAGCTTTCACCGAAAAAAGCAAAATGCCGCTCGCCGCTTGGCGCCGGCCGAGTTTTCTTTTTCTATCGGCCCGATACCCGAAGGCTATGCTTGCGACGCCTCGCGGTTCGGGATCCATCATGGAAGATTTTCTGCTTTTTGTTCTCGTCGGCGCCGTGGCGCAACTCGTCGATGGCGCGCTCGGCATGGCCTATGGCGTGATTTCGTCATCGTTCCTGCTCGCCAGCGGTGTGAGCCCCGCCCAAGCCTCCGCGTCGATCCATGCGGCTGAGATGTTCACCACCGCTGCCTCCGGCAGTGCGCATTGGGCCCACCGCAATATCGACTGGCCGCTCTTCTGGCGTCTGGTTCCCTTCGGCGTCGCCGGCGGCATCCTCGGAACCTACGTGCTCACCGGGATCGACGGTGCGATTCTGAAACCCTACGTCGCAGGCTATCTCGGTATTGTCGGCATCTATCTGGTGGTGCGCTCGTTCAAGAAAATCCCTCAGCGGCCGGTGCGCGGCCTCGTCGTGCCGCCGCTGGCTGCCACCGGCGGTTTCCTCGATGCGATCGGCGGCGGCGGCTGGGGTCCGATCGTGACCTCTGGTCTATTGGGAGCGGGCGGCCAGCCGCGTTATGTGATCGGCTCCGTCAACGCGGCCGAATTCCTGGTGACGCTCGCGGTCTCGCTGACGTTCCTCGTCGCGCTCCTGACCGGCCGCTGGGAGGAGGCCGACATGACCGGCAACGCGGTGGCGGTCGGCGGGCTCATCCTGGGTGGCGTCGCGGCGGCCCCGCTGGCGGCCTACGCGGTCAGGATAATCCCGGAAAAACCGCTGCTTCGCCTCGTCGGCGCGCTGATCTGCGGATTGGCGATCTATCAGATCGCTCGTCTGCTGGCCTGAGAGGGCAGGCCGACTGCCGGACCGACGCCTTGCCAAAATCCCGGAGCGACGCCTGTCCCACGGCGCGCGCCATCAGGGCATGGCTGACCACGGGGGCGACCATACCGCGTCCGGCCGGCCCGGAACTGCATCCAGTTCGGCACCGCCCGGAAATCGAATGCCCGGGCCGGCGAGCGACCGTCAGACCTATTTTTCGACTGCGGAGATCGAGTCGACCTTGCCCCAGCCATTGTCGCCAGCAGAGGTGTAGGTGATCTTGATCTTGTCACCGGATCTCAGATCCTCCGGAACGAGGTCGACGACCGGCGACAGATCCCAGATGGTCTTGTCGTTGAGCACCAGGATATGGTCGACGCGATCGAACGCGGCCACGGTCCCTGTCGTCGAGTCCGCAAATGCCGGACTGGCGGCCATCACACCCAGGATTGCCATTGCAATAACAGTCCGCATCGTCGTCTCCAGAAGAAATTCTATCTCGCGAGTGTGCGCCCGTTCGCAACGGCCCGCAAGCGGGCGATCGCCGCCAGATTTCAAATATTTGTCGGCACCTGGCGCCATGACTGCGGGATGCTGGCAGGCTGCGCCCGGCCCCGCGTCAGGGCAGGTTTGTCTGATGATCGCGTGCGCAGCCGATGTCCGACGGACGCCGTCGTTCCGCGCATCCGCCGGCACGCGATCTGGCCGCAGAGCCGCGTCTGGCTACCCCGAGCATTGGCTCAGGCGGCCGGGCGCGACCGCACCGCCAGACAGACGCAAGGACGCCGCGGGCCAGCGGCTCGGCCGGGCAATTCGTCGTGCTACTACCCCTAAAACACGCCGAGGAAGGACAGGATCACGGCGACGACGACCACGAGTCCGACGAGATAGATGATACCGTTCATGGCTGATGCTCCTTTGCCCAAGCCCCGTAAAAAGGCCGCGTTTTGGGCCTCGCATAACCAGATAGGGTGGCGCTGCGGCCGGGCCAGCGCGTTTTTCCCCGGCAACGCCGATGCCGCGAACCGGGCGGGGCGGGGCCGGTCGCCGCCGAGGAAACCGCCATCGGTCGACTTGCACCCCCAAATTGCACTTCATATATAGCCGCCAGCCCCGCAAAGCCGGTTCGTCTCAAGGCTCCGGCTCTGCGGCACTTCCAAGAATTTCGGGGGCTGCCCTTGCCGGAACGCCTCTTCGAGGGTCCCGGGCGGCTCGCTCAAGAAGGAGAATATTCATGGCGAAGGTAATCGGTATCGACCTTGGCACCACCAATTCCTGTGTCGCCGTCATGGACGGCAAGAACGCCAAGGTCATCGAGAACGCCGAGGGCGCGCGCACGACGCCCTCTATGGTCGCGTTCACCGATGATGGCGAGCGTCTGGTGGGCCAGCCGGCCAAGCGCCAGGCGGTGACCAATCCCGAGGACACGCTGTTCGCGGTCAAGCGGCTGATCGGCCGCCGTTACGAAGATCCGACCGTGGCCAAGGACAAGAAGATGGTGCCTTTCGCCATCGTCGAGGGGTCCAATGGCGATGCCTGGGTCGAGGCCAATGGCGAGAAATACTCGCCCTCGCAGATCTCCGCCATGATCCTTCAGAAGATGAAGGAAACCGCCGAGGCCTATCTCGGCGAGAAGGTCGAGAAGGCTGTCATCACCGTCCCGGCCTATTTCAACGACGCCCAGCGTCAGGCCACCAAGGACGCCGGCAAGATCGCCGGTCTCGAGGTGCTGCGCATCATCAACGAGCCGACTGCGGCGGCGCTCGCCTACGGCCTCGACCGGAATGACGGCAAGACTATCGCGGTCTACGATCTCGGCGGCGGCACTTTCGACGTATCGATCCTCGAGATCGGCGACGGCGTCTTCGAGGTGAAGTCGACCAATGGCGACACCTTCCTCGGCGGTGAAGATTTCGACATGCGTCTCGTCGAATATTTCGCGGCCGAGTTCAAGAAGGATCAGGGCATCGACCTGAAGGGCGACAAGCTCGCGCTGCAGCGCCTCAAGGAGGCCGCCGAAAAGGCCAAGATCGAACTCTCCTCGGCCAGCCAGACCGAGATCAACCTGCCGTTCATCACCGCCGACAAGTCCGGTCCGAAGCATCTGACGATGAAGCTGACGCGCTCCAAATACGAGAGCCTCGTCGACGATTTCGTCCAGCGCACCGTGGGCCCCTGCAAATCGGCGCTCAAGGATGCCGGTCTGACCGCCGCGGACATCGACGAGGTCGTGCTGGTCGGCGGTATGACGCGTATGCCGAAGATCCAGGAGACGGTGAAGAAATTCTTCGGCAAGGAGCCACACAAGGGCGTCAACCCGGACGAGGTCGTGGCCATGGGCGCCGCCATCCAGGCTGGCGTTCTGCAGGGCGACGTCAAGGACGTGCTGTTGCTCGACGTGACGCCGCTGTCGCTCGGCATCGAGACGCTGGGCGGCGTGTTCACGCGCCTGATCGACCGCAACACCACGATCCCGACCAAGAAGAGCCAGGTCTTCTCGACCGCCGAGGACAGCCAGAACGCCGTCACCATCCAGGTCTATCAGGGTGAGCGCGAGATGGCGGCCGACAACAAGTCGCTCGGCCGCTTCAATCTCGAGGGCATTCCGCCGGCACCGCGCGGCATCCCGCAGATCGAGGTGACCTTCGACATCGACGCCAACGGCATCGTCAATGTTTCGGCCAAGGACAAGGGCACCAACAAGGAGCAGCGGATCACCATCCAGGCTTCCGGTGGCCTCAGCGATGCCGACATCGAGCAGATGGTCAAGGACGCCGAGAGCCACGCCGAGGAAGACAAGAAGCGGCGCGCGGGCGTCGAGGCGAAGAACCAGGCCGAGAGCCTGGTGCACTCGGCCGAGAAGTCGCTCGAGGACTATGGCGACAAGGTCTCCGAGGAGGATCGCGCCGCCATCCGCTCGGCGATCGACGATCTGAAGGCCGAACTCCAGAAGGAAGAGGCCGACGCCGAGACGATCAAGACCAAGAGCGATCGTCTCGCCGAGGTGTCGATGAAGCTCGGTCAGGCCATGTACGAAGCCGCCCAGGCCGAGCAGCCGGCCGGCGAAGCGGGTGAGGCCGACGCCGCCGCCAAGGACGACGTGGTCGACGCCGACTTCGAGGAAGTCGACGGCGAAGAGGACCAGAAGAAGTCTGCCTGACCTTTCGCAGGGCAGCGGACGCGGCCTGGACCAGACGGGTCTGGGGCAGGTTTGAACAGTCAGGAGCCCCGGCGTCAGCGCCGGGGCTCTTTGCGTTTGGAGGGGATGGCCCCTGCAAAGGGTTAACCAGTTCTCAAGGCTTGGCTTGCAGTGTCGCGTGTCTGCGTGCCTATCCAAGGTTGAACGCAGGCGCCGTCGCCATGGCGCTTGTCGGTAAGCCGACGATGCTGGCGGGAGCTTGGCCTTGTATTACCGCGTGTTCGACTGCTGGCGGTTTATCGCCGCAATGCTGGTGATGGCCTATCATTTCCTGTATTCCGCGCCCTATGGCGCCGAGACGGGCACCGAGTTCCTGCGCCGGCTTTTACCGCTCCTCGACATGTTCTTCATGATCTCGGGGTTCTTCATCGCCACGCGCTACGCCGATCAGATCCGCTCGGCAGCCGACTATCGCGACTTCATGCGTCGACGCGTCGCCCGCCTCTACCCGCTGCATTTCATCGTCACGATGTTCTTTGCCGCCGTCGCGCTGGCGGCCTTTCTCGCTGGAGCCGATCACTACCCGTTCGCGCGCGAATTCGCCGCGCTGCCCCAGAATCTGCTCGCCTTGCACGCGCTCGGCACGACAAGCGGTCTCGCGCTCAATTATGTTTCCTGGTCGGTCAGTGCCGAGTTCTTTTCCTACGCCTTGTTTCCGCTGATCCTGGTGATGTTTCGCTGGAAGGGGCTGCGTGGCCTCGTCCTGATGTTGGGGATCTGGGTGGCGGCGCTGGAATATGCCTCCTGGCGCGGCGTCTTTCCGTCGGGGCACTGGACGAGCGCTGACACGCTCGGAGCCTATCGCGCTTTCGCCGATTTCGTCATGGGGGCGATTATTGCCGTCCTGGTGGGCCGCCGGTCGGTCGATATCCGCTCGCATTGGCCTGGGCTGATGTTGTTCGCCGCCGCCGTCGCGACGATGATCGGCCAGACCACCCCCTATCTGACGCTGGCCCTTCTCGCCGCCTCGCTGACGGCGACGGCGCTTGCCGAGACAGCCCGGCCGGCTTCCACCGGCGTGCTCGCCCGACTCATGCCGTTCACCCGCGTCGCCTTCGGCATCTATCTTTGGCATCCCGTCATGGAGTTCCTGTTCCTGACGGTCGTGTGGGATCGCTGGTTGGGGCAGCTCGGTATCGTGGACTTCTACATTTATTGGACGGTGCCGATGGCTGCCACCGTGGCGATCGCCATGCTGTCCGATCGCTATCTGGAGCGCCGCTTCGGCAATCTGATCGCCGGACCGCGGCGCGCACATTCCGGGAAGCCCGCGGGCGCCGCCTCGGCCTGAGCGGTAGCGCGAACGCGCCGCGCTCAATCGGATCGTCAGAGACGAAATTGACCGACAGCGGGCGGGCGCGCGGAGGTGGTCGTCGCGATCGCGGCGCTTTTCATCCGACCTGCCGCTATGGTATCGCAAGCCATCCGTTCCTACATCGAAGGATCGCGGCGCCCCCGATGCCGGACGCCGGAGGCGTTTGCCCCGATCGCCCGCCGAAGAACCGATGGAAGCGTGAATGAAGGTCGATTACTACGAAATGCTCGGCGTCTCCAGGGACGTCGACGAGAAGGGACTGAAGGTCGCATTTCGCAAGCTCGCGATGCAATATCACCCCGACCGCAATCCCGGCGACGCCGAGGCGGAGGGGAAGTTCAAGGAACTCGGTGAAGCCTACGAGGTGCTGAAAGACCAGCAGAAGCGCTCGGCCTACGACCGCTTCGGTCATGCGGCGTTCCAGAACGGCAACGGCGCCGCCGGCTTCCGCGGCGATTTCTCCTCATCCATGGCCGACATCTTCGACGACATCTTCGGCGAGATGATGGGTGGGCGCTCGCGCGGGCGCCAGCCCAGCGGTGGCCGCGAGCGCGGCTCGGATCTTCGCTACAACATGGACATTAGCCTGGAGGAGGCGTTCGCCGGCAAGACCGCCGAGATCGGCGTGCCGACGACGATCCAGTGCGACGAATGCACCGGCACCGGCGCCCGTCCCGGCTCCACCCCGAAAACCTGTTCGACCTGCGGTGGCATCGGCCGCGTGCGGGCAGCGCAGGGCTTCTTCTCGATCGAGCGAAGCTGCCCGTCCTGCCAGGGCCGCGGCCAGGTGATCGCCGACCCCTGTGGCAAATGCGGCGGGGACGGTCGCCTGCCCGAGGAGCGCAAGCTGTCTGTCAACATTCCGGCCGGCATCGAGGACGGAACGCGCATCCGTCTCGCGGGCGAGGGCGAAGCCGGCCTTCGCGGCGGTCCCGCCGGCGACCTCTACATTTTCCTGTCGGTCAAACCGCACGAATTCTTCCAGCGCGACGGCGCCGATCTGTTCTGCCAGGCGCCCATGTCGATGACCACCGCTGCGCTTGGCGGGCATTTCGACGTCTCCACTCTGGACGGCAACACCACCCGCGTGAAGGTGCCGGACGGCACCCAGACCGGCAAGCAGTTCCGAGTGCGGGGAAAGGGCATGCCGGTGCTGCGTTCGCCGCAGGTCGGCGATCTCTTTATCCAGGTGACGATCGAGACTCCGCAGAAGCTCTCGCGTCGCCAGCGGGAGCTTCTGGAGGAGTTCGAGGAAATCTCCTCGTCCGAGAATTCGCCCCAATCGACCGGGTTTTTCGCGCGGATGAAAGAGTTTTTCGAGCATCTCAGCGAGACCTGAGCCCCGCCCGGGGGGAGCGAAACGAAACAGTCGACCTTTTCGTCAAGAATTCGTTACAAGGGGCCGGGCATTAGCAGGAAACCGGAGCCAAGGCTTCGCGCGTTACGGGAGTGTGTGCACGTGTTGGGAACCCTAGAGCCGCGTCCTCCTCTGCGTGCCCGCGACCGCCTGAAGGCATTGCGTTCCCGGTCGCGCCCGAAGGTCAGCGACGAGGCCCGGTTTTTTAGGGGCTGGTTGCAGCGGCCGTTGGTCATGGGGGCGGTGTCGCCGTCATCACGCGCGCTTGGGGCCGCCATGGCCGCCTTCGTTCCCGATCCGGCCCGCTTCGACGACAACTCCCGGGTTCTCGAGCTTGGTCCCGGCACCGGCGTCGTCACCCAGTGTCTGATCGAGCGCGGCGTGCCGGAATCGGCGCTGATCCTGGTCGAATTTTCACCGGAGTTCTGCATCCTGTTGCGGGCGCGTTTTCCGGCGGCGCATGTCATCCAGGGGGACGCCTATGCGCCCAGCCAAGCGTTGGACAGGGCTCTCGCCGGCCGACGCCTGGAGGCGGTCATTTCCGGTCTGCCGCTGTTCACCAAGCCGGACGAAAAACGCGAACTGGTCGTCGGCGGCGCCTTGGCCCGGATGCGGCCGGACGCCCCGTTCATCCAGTTTTCCTACGCTCTCACCGTCCCGGTGAAGCCGCGCCGGATCGGTGCGCGTCTCGAGACCAGCCCGTGGATCAAGCGGAACCTGCCGCCGGCGAGGGTGTTGGTCTATCGCTCCGCGTAGTCGCGACGGGGAAGTTGGGTGCAATCGAGACGGAAGCGTCCATGGTCGGAGACGGGGATGTGAATACGCCGGAAGGTGGTACGGGTAGCAGTGCGGCCGACTGGGTCCGATTCTTCGCTAGTTGGGCGCGGCACCCCATCAAGATGGGCGCCGTGGCGCCGTCGAGCCGCTCCTATTGCCAGATGATGGTGCGCCACGCGACGACCGAGCTCGACGGTCCGATCCTCGAGCTTGGTCCGGGCCTTGGCGTGGTGACGCGCGCGCTACTGGATAACGGCGTCGCCCCGGAGCGCATCACGGCGATCGAGTATACTTCGAATTTCGCCCGGATGCTGCGCCAGCGGTTTCCCCGGGTGAACGTGATCGAGGGCGACGGCTTCGATCTCGACACGACGCTGGGGGCGCGGCGAGGCGAGAAATTCGCCGCGATCCTGTTCGCCATTCCGATCGCGAATCTCGCGCAGGCGGAGCGTCAGGCGCTGTTTCGGGATTACTTTTCGCGCTTGCTGCCAGGCGGTAATCTGACCCAGCTCTCCTACCTCCTGGGGCCGCCGGTGGAGGCGGTGCCGGGCGTGTTCACCGTCTCAGCCTCGCCGAGGGTCTGGCGAAATATCCCGCCGGCGCGTGTCTGGATCTATTCGCAGGACCACTCCGGCCAAACCGGAGCGGCAGAGTCTTGAGCGCCAAGATCCTCGTCATTGCGGGCTCGCTGCGGCTGGCCTCCCACAATCGCAGGCTCGCGGCCGAGGCCGCGCGGATGCTGGCGCTGACCGACGCGGTGGTGACGCTGGTCGATCTCGCCGATTATCCGCTACCGATTTATGACGGCGACCATGAGGCGGAGGCCGGCGTGCCCGAGAACGCCAACCTCTTGGCGCAACGGATCGCGGCGCAGGACGGGTTGCTTCTGGTCAGCCCTGAATACAATCATTCGCTGGGGCCGCTCGTGAAGAACACCATCGACTGGGTGAGCCGGGTCCGCAAGGTGAACGGGCGCCCGATCCAGCCCTTCAAGGGACTGGTGGTCGGGCTGGCCTCCGCATCGCCCGGCCGCTTCGGCGGCATGCGTGGACTGGAGGCCCTGCGCATCGTGATGCGGGCGCTCGGCGCCGATGTCATGACCCAGCAATGCAGCGTGGCCAACGCGGCAACCGGTTTCGACGACGACGGCCGGCTTGCCGACGACATCGCCCGCACATCGCTGGAGGCGCTGGTCGACAAGCTGCTCGACATCTCCCGCAGTCTCGGCCGGCACGGCTGAGCGGACAATACGGCGGGGATATTTCGGCCGAAGCGGGAATGTCCGCCGAGCGGCGGTCACACGTGCTGGCCGCCATTGATGTGGAGTTCGGATCCGGTGACGTAGGAGGCCTGGCCGGAGCACAGGAAATAGATGACGTCCGCCACTTCCGAGGTCTGGCCGAGGCGGCGCAGCGGGATGTCGTCGATCATCTTCTCGGTGCCCGGCGACAGGATCGCCGTCTCGATCTCGCCGGGCGCGATGGCGTTGACCCGGATGCCGGCCGGACCGAAATCATGCGCCATCTCGCGGGTCAGCGAGTTGAGCGCCGCTTTCGACGTGGCATAGGCCGTGCCGGCGAAGGGATGGACGCGCCCCCCCGCGATCGAGGTGATGTTGACGATCGAGCCCTTCGCCTTGGACAACTCCTTGAACAGGCCGCGGGCGAGCATGATCGGAGCGAAGAAGTTTACCTGGAAGACGTCGCGCCACGCGTGCATGGTCGTGCCGATCGAGTCCAGCCGGGCGCCGCTGTCACCCTTCGGCGAGATCGCCGCGTTGTTGACGAGGGCGTGGAGTTCCGAGCCGTTCGCTTCCAGCCGCCGCCGGATTTCCGAGACCGCAAAGCCGACGTCCTCCTGATCGGAGAGGTCGACCCGGATGTGATCTTCCGGGCCGGCCGGCCAAGGGCAGTTGTCGGCGAAGTCCTGGCGCGAGCAGGTGATCACCCGCCAGCCCTCGCGTGAGAACCGCTTCACGGTGGCGTGGCCGATGCCCCGCGAGGCGCCGGTCAGCACCAGGGTCTTGCGCTCGTCGCGCATGGTCTCCGACATGGTTCGGTCCTTCTCCGCCGATGGCGTCCGGTCGTCACGGGCGATCACGTTGCAGTCAACGTTGCCCGGCGACAGCGGCATTCGGTTGCTTTTAGCATGTTCGCTGCTTCATCTAGCGCGCATGTAGGCGATCGCCGCACAAATGTGGATGGCGGTCCACCGAAAACCGGAAGGACGGATGATGAAGGCATGGGGCTTGGGAATAGCTGCGCTAACGGCGGTCCTTTCGGCGGGATCGCCGGCGAGTGCCGCGGACCCAGATCCGTCGAATTGGCCTGCGGTGCTCGAGGCGGCGAAGGGCCAGAGCGTCTATTTCAACGCCTGGGGCGGCTCGCAGAACATCAATGATTACATCCAGTGGGTCGCAGGCGAGGTGAAGGACCGGTTCGGCGTTACGCTGAACCATGTCAAGCTCAACGACACGGCGAACGCCGTCGCCGCGGTCGTTGCCGAAAAGACAGCCGGCAAGGACGAGGATGGTTCGGTCGACCTCGTCTGGATCAATGGCGAGAATTTCGTCTCGATGCAGGAGAAAGGCCTTCTGGCGAAGGGATTTGCGACCCAGTTGCCGAACTGGCGCTATGTCGATACGGCCAATCCCAGCGTCACCATCGATTCCACCGTTCCGACCAAAGGTCAGGAATCGCCCTGGGGCGGGGCGAAGATGGTGTTCTTCACCGACACCGCCCGCTCGGGCCCAGTCGCCGACATGCCGACGGACACCGACGCGCTGCTGGAATGGGCAAAGGCCCATCCGGGCCAGTTCTCCTATCCGGCGCTGCCGGACTTCATCGGCTCGAGCTTTCTGAAACAGGTTCTGATCGAACAGGCGGGCGACCCGTCCGTGCTCGCGAAACCGGTCGACGAGGCGACCTTCGAGGCGGTGACGGCGCCGCTCTGGGCTTGGCTCGACGCGCTCCGCTCGGCGCTGTGGCGCGGCGGCCGGGATTACCCGCAGAACTATCCGGCGATGAAGCAGCTTCTCGCCGACGGCGAACTCGGAATCATCTTCGCCTTCAATCCGGCCGAGGCCTCGGCGGCGATCGCGGCCGGCGAACTGCCGGACACGGTGCGCTCCTTCGTGTTTCCGGGAGGCACGCTCGGCAACACGCATTTCGTCGCGATCCCCTACAATTCTGGAAGCAAGGCAGCGGCGATGGTGGTCGCAGATTTCTTGCTGTCGCCGGAAGCGCAATTGCGCAAGGAAGACCCGACCTATTGGGGCGACCCGACCGTGCTGGCGATGGACAAGCTGTCCGAGGCGGATCGGGACGCCTTCGCCAATCTCGATCGCGGCGTGGCGACCCTGGCCCCGGCCGATCTTGGCCCGGTTCTGGCGGAGCCGGACGCTTCCTGGATGACCCGCATCGAGGCGGAGTGGAAACGGCGCTACGGAAGTTGAGTACGGGTTCCGCTATAACGCCCGGGACGGCACGCCGCCGACCAGAACAGAGGCGCGCCGCGTCCGTCGAGATCCTCGTCCCATGAGACAGAGACGTCTCGACTCCATACCCTGGCTGATCGCTCTCCTCCTCGCCGCTCCGGTCGGCGTCGGGCTGGCCGGCGCGATCCTGCCGGCCTTCGGCTATCTGCCGGCGCTCGGCGGTGACACGGTCTCGCTGCAACCGTTTCGCGATCTCCTGAACGAGCCGGGTATCGGCACATCGGTTGCGCTGAGCGTCGCGTCCGGGCTGCTGACGACCTTCGTCTCGGTGGTGGGCGTGGCGATCTTTCTCGCCGCCTTCTTTGGCACGCGCACATTCCGCCTCGCCCGCCAAGGTCTCGCGCCGCTGTTGGCCGTGCCCCACGCGGCGGCAGCCTTCGGCCTGCTCTTCCTGATCGCCCCGTCCGGGCTTGTCTTTCGCCTAGCCGCCTTCGCGCTCGGCTTCGACCGCCCGCCGGACCTTTTGATCGTTGGTGACCCGTTCGCCCTGTCGATGATGGCCGCGCTGGTCGCCAAGGAAATGCCGTTCCTGCTGCTTGTCGCCTTCGCCGCCTTGCCGCAGGCCGACGCCGAGCGGCGGATGCGGCTTGCCCGCTCGCTCGGCTACGGCCGCATCGCCGGCTTCGTCCTTGCGGTCTGGCCGTCGGTCTACCGGCAGATCCGTCTGCCGGTCGTCGCGGTCGCCGCCTTCGCCTCCTCGGTGGTCGATGTGGCGCTGATCCTCGGGCCGTCGACGCCGGCGCCGCTCGCGGTGCGGCTGCTCGGCTGGATGAGCGATCCGGACTTGGCGATGCGCTTTCAGGCGTCGGCCGGGGCGATGCTGCAACTTGGCGCCACGCTGTTCGTCATCTTGGTCTGGCTGGCAGGCGAGCGAGCGATGGGCTGGACTTGCCGATGCTTCGCGCATACCGGCAGACGTTTTGCCGAGGATCGGGTCGCGCGCCGTCTCGCCGCTGTGCCGGTCGCGTTGTCGGGCGCGGCAATCTTCCTCGGTCTGGCGATGCTGCTCATGTGGTCGGTGTCGGGCTTCTGGGGCTTTCCCGACCTGTTGCCGCGTAGCTTCGACCTGACCACCTGGCGGCGAGCGCTTGCCGGGGCGTCGGGCCCGCTCTGGACGACCTTCGTCGTCGCGCTGGCCGCCGCCTTGCTGGCGCTGATCCTCGTCATTGCGCTGCTCGAAGGCCACCGTCGCCGGTTTCCGGCGGCGCGCGGCGGCGAGGTGCGGCTGCCCTCGACGATTGCCGGATTGCTGTATCTGCCGCTGATCGTGCCGCAGATCTCCTTCGTCTTCGGCCTGCAGGTGCTGATTCTGGCCATCGGCCTGACCCCGTCCATCCCGCTGCTCATCGCCGTCCATCTCGTCTTCGTTGCGCCCTATGCGGCGCTGGCCCTGGCCGATCCGTGGTTCACCCTCGACCCGCGTTACGAGCGGGTGGCGGCAAGCCTCGGCCGCTCGCGCATGTCGGTGTTCGCCCGCGTGCGTCTGCCGATGTTGACGGCGCCGGTGCTGACGGCGCTGGCGATCGGCCTCGCCGTTTCGGTCGGGCAATATCTGCCCACCGTTCTCGTCGGCGCCGGACGGCTGCCGACCATCACCACCGAAGCTGTGGCGCTGGCCTCGGGCGGCAATCGCCGGATCATCGGCGCCTACGCGCTGTTGCAGACGCTGCTGCCGTTCCTCGCCTTCGCCGCGTCCGGTCTCGTTCCGATCTTGCTCTGGCGTCACCGGCGCGGCATGAGGGCCGGATGATGGATGACAGGGGACTGCTTCTCGATGGGGTTGAGATCCGGCTCGGCGCGCGTCGCCTGCTGGCGCTCGACACCCGAATCGCGCCCGGTGAGACGCTGAGCGTCATGGGGCCGTCCGGGTCCGGCAAGTCGACGCTGTTCGCGCTGATCGCCGGCTTTCTCGACCCGGCCTTCCAGGCAAGCGGACGCGTCGTTCTCGATGGCCGCGACCTGACCGGACTGCCGCCGGAGCGCCGTCGCATCGGCCTGCTTTTCCAGGACGCTTTGCTGCTTCCGCACATGTCGGTCGGCGAGAATCTTCTGTTTGCCCTGCCGCCCGCCATCAAGGGCCGCCATGCGCGCCGCGAGGCGGCGGAGGCGATGCTGGACGAAGTCGGCCTTGGCGATCACTTCGCCCGCGATCCCGCGACGCTGTCCGGCGGTCAGGCGGCCCGCGTCGCGCTGGCGCGCACGCTTCTGGCCGAGCCGAAGGCGCTGCTCCTCGACGAGCCCTTCTCGGGCCTCGACGCCGAATTGCGCCAAACGATCCGGCGCCTCGTCTTCGGCCTCGTGGCGGAGCGCGACATTCCCGCGCTGCTGGTCACCCATGACCGCGAGGATGCGGAAGCGGCCGGCGGGCCGATCGTCGCGCTGCCGGCGGCGGCGGAGTTATGACGCGGCCGGCGCTTCCCGAACTGCCGGTCTCGGCGGTCCTTTGCGATGTCGCCGCCGCCCTGACCGACGCCGGCCGCGCCGTGCTCGTGGCTCCGCCGGGCGCCGGCAAGACGACGCTGGTGCCGCTGCATCTGCTGGGCGAAGCCTTCATGGCCAGCGGCAAGATCCTGCTTGTCGAGCCGCGCCGGCTCGCGGCGCGCGCGGCGGCGCGGCGGATGGCGCAGATCATCGGTGAAGCGGTGGGCGAGACGGTCGGCTGGCGCATGCGGCTCGACACCAAGGTCTCGGCGAAGACCCGGATCGAGATCGTCACCGAAGGCGTTTTCACCCGCATGGTCCTGTCGGACCCCGAGCTCAAGGGCGTCTCGGCCGTCCTCTTCGACGAATTCCACGAGCGCTCGCTGGATGGCGATTTTGGCTTGGCGCTGGCGCTCGACGTGGCGTCGGCGCTGCGCGAGGATCTGCGGATCCTGGTCATGTCGGCGACCCTCGACGATGCCCGCGTCGCCGCGCTGCTGGGCAATGCGCCGGTGATCGAGAGCGCCGGGCGTGCCTTTCCGGTGACGGTCCGCTATCGCGACCGGCCCGGAACCGAGCCGGTGGAGGACGCGGTGGTCGCCGCGGCGCGGGCGGCGCTCGCCGAGGAGGCGGGCAGTCTTCTGGTCTTCCTGCCCGGCCAGCGCGAGATCGAGCGCGTCGCCGAGCGGCTGGGCGCCATCGTCCCCGACAATGTCGTCGTCGCGCCGCTGTTCGGCGCCATGGACGGCGCGGCGCAGGACCAGGCGGTTCGCCCGGCGCCGCTCGGCACCCGCAAGATCGTGCTCGCTACGTCGATCGCCGAGACGTCGCTGACCATCGACGGCGTGTCCGTCGTTATCGATTCCGGGCTGAGGCGGCAGCCGGTCTTCGAGCCGGCGACCGGCCTGTCGCGGCTGGAGACGGTGCGCGTCTCGCGCGCTTCGGCCGACCAGCGAGCGGGCCGGGCCGGACGGACCGCGCCGGGAACCGCGATCCGGCTGTGGCGCGCCCAGCAGACGGCCGGGCTGGACGCCTTCGACCGGCCGGAGATTCTCGCGACCGACCTGTCGGGTCTGGTCCTCGATTGCGCCGCCTGGGGTGTCGCCGAGCCGTCGGATCTCGCCTTCCTCGACCCGCCCCCCACGCCCGCGATCGCCGAGGCACGGGCGCTGCTGGCCGAACTCGGCGCGCTCGACGCAACCGGTCGGCTGACCGCGACGGGCGCGGCGATGCGAACTTTGCCCCTGCCGCCGCGCCTTGCCCGAATGGTCGTTGCGGCCGGCGGCGATGCGCGGCGGCATGCCGCGATGCTCGCCGTGCTTCTGACCGAACGCGGTCTCGGCGGCACCGACACCGATCTCGCCGAGCGCCTGCGCCGGTTTCGCGCTGATCGCGGCCCGCGCGCCAAGGCGGCGCTCGGCCTGGCCAAACGCATTGCATCGGCGGCGCGGGAAGCCGGTTCCGGCGAGGATGAGCCGGACGAAGCAGGCGCGCTGCTGGCGCTCGCCTATCCCGACCGGATCGCTGTCGCCCGTGGCGCCCGCGGTCATTTCGTCCTCACCAGCGGCCGCGGCGGCGTCCTCGACGAGACGACAGCGCTGGCCGGCGAAAAATTCCTGGTGGTGGCCGAGTTGCAGGGTCAGGCGCGCGCCGGCCGCATTCTGTCGGCCGCCGCGCTGAGCGAGGCGGCGATGGAGCGGATTGCCGCCGATAGGGCCGTGAGCGAAATGGTCGTTGCCTTTGACAGAACGGCGCGCGAAGTGCGGGCGCGCAACATCCGGCGTCTGGGCCGCGCGACGCTGTCGGAGGCGCCGCTGCCGGCGCCGTCTGGCGAAGCGACCGCCCGCGCGCTCGCCGAGGGAATTCGCCGCCTCGGCCTGTCGGCGCTACCCTTCGGCGAAGAGGGAGAGCGGCTGCTGCGGCGTTTGCGGTTTCTGGCCAAGGCCTATGGCCCGCCGTGGCCGGATTTTTCCGACGCGGCGCTGCTCGCCGGTCTCGATGACTGGTTGTTGCCGTATCTTCCGGGGGTGACAAGCCTGTCGCAGATCACGCCCGGCGCATTGTCGGAGGCGCTACGCGGGTTGATCCCGGCGCAATTGCGCGACCGGCTGGAGCAGTTGGCGCCATCGCATTTCGAGGCACCGACCGGCTCGCGCATGCCGATCCGCTATGACGAAGACCAGCCGGTGCTGGCGATCCGCGTGCAGGAACTGTTCGGCGTGACCCGCCATCCGGCCATCGCCGACGGCAGGCTGCCGCTGACCATCGAGTTGTTGTCGCCGGCCCACCGTCCGATCCAGATCACCCGCGATCTGCCGGGCTTCTGGTCCGGCTCCTGGGCGGATGTGCGGGCCGATCTGCGTGGCCGCTATCCCAAGCATGTCTGGCCGGAAGACCCGGCCGGCGCCGCGCCGACGGCACGGGCCAAGCCACGCAAATAGTCCGTGTGCCTAGTCAGATCGCGATTGGCCGTGTCTTGGGCACGTTTTACCTGAACGGCGAGAAGCATCACACGACAGGATTCGGACCAGTGACCTCTGCTTCTGGAGGAGCGCGCAGACTTCCTTGCGAGAGCAGACGGGATCGGTTAGGGAGAGATCGTCCGCCCGCCGATGTCCCTTGCGGGACGTCGCCCGCGACCCGGGCACCCGTAGCTCAGCTGGATAGAGCGCTGCCCTCCGAAGGCAGAGGTCACAGGTTCGAATCCTGTCGGGTGCACCATAAGGCTCTGATCTTGCAGGGCTTTCGTATCCGCAGAATTTTTTCTTCTGACTTTCATCCTTGCTTGGTTGCGAAATCGTCGGCCGGTAGGAACCTGGATGCAGCGTTGCAGGCTAAATTAACGGCTGGAAGCCGCTGCTAGAGCGGTTTGAGCCAATTCGGAGTCGGATGTTTGCGATCTCGCGAAGGTCGTGATTCCCTGTTTGCAAAGGACAGGGAGACGAACTCATGGCGCGAGCTTACGGGGTAGACCTTCGCAAGCGGGTGATCGAAGCGATCGAAG